>JADCJL010000155.1 GCA_020247055.1 Acidobacteriaceae bacterium
AAGGTGACCAAGAACCGGGGTTCGTTTCCGAGCGAGGAGGCGGCGTTCAAGCTGTTGTATTTGGCGCTCCGGAACGCGGGCAAGACGTGGCGGGCGGTGCAGGGATGGCGGGAGGCCATGCGGCAATTTGAAATGATTTACCCGGGGCGGCGAGCGGCCGCGCGGGCGGCATAGGGCGCGCCGGCTGCCAGCCTGCGCCGGGGGGCCGGCATGGTTCTCAACCGTGGCAAGCAAAACAGTGGGAAGCGTTTACACAGATTAGTTGACAGGCCCATGGCAGACGTCAGCAGGCCTACCGGGAACGGCGCGAGGAAGCGGCCGTGACGCATCAACCTATGGTGCCGATCATCTCCCCGTCAACTTTTGGCGCTCCGATTCTGACCCAGTGTGCGATCTGCGGACAATACAACCCTTGGATCGACGCCTACCATCGCCTACTACCCCGACCGAGGCGACGACGCCGGTCGGCCAAGGTTCAAAAAACTACGTTTTCAGATGATCGATAACATCTATCCCGTACTGGTTGACCAAAGACGTCCTGTAACCTCTCCTGGACGCGCCAGGGCGATCGTCCTATTGGGATTGCTGCGCCAAGCTTTCACACTGAACGGTCCATGAAGCTTCTTCAAATTGCCTTTCTAGGCTTCTTCCTGACACTATCCTCCTTCGCCCTGCCGACTGTTCCAATCACTTTCAACGACCCCACTGCTGCCCAGGACTCATCCGATGTGGTCGGCGATCCGACGAAGTTCGACATCACCCAATTGAGGTTCACCGCCTTCAACTCAGCCACCAATACGTTTATGGCTAAGGTGAACTTCAATTACGGTGGCGGCGTCTCTCTCGGATCGTTCGATATCGGCTGGGGCCCCCTGAATGTCGGCGATTTGTTGATCTCGAACGGGGCCAACCGATACTTTGTACCGTTGGTCAGTCGTACCGGAGCAACTCTCGGGAACCTGTACAGCACAACCTCCTATCTCACCGCCCAGGATCTTGCCACTAATGCGGGCCGCCCGACCTCAGCCGTCTGGGGCAACACCACAGGCGCTGTACAGATTGGCGGGGGTACCGTCTCTTCCGTTTCGGTGGGCGGCGCTACCGATCCCAATAAGCTGGAAGTGACTTTGAACTTTGTGGGCAACGCTGCATTTATCAACAATTTCGCCAACTCTACCGTCTCTTTTGCCTCCGCGACCTACGGCAACGACAGCATCACTGGGGTGATTCCCGCCAACGCCCCGGTCCCCGAACCCAGCACCTGCACGACGCTGGGCGCCGGCCTGGCCGCCGTCGGCCTCCTCCGGCGCCGTCAGGCTTAAAGCGACATAATGATACCCTGAGGGATTGGGGCCCTTCCGGCTCCAATCCCTTTCTTTATTTTTATGCGCAACGTTGTCATCATCGGTTCCGGCTGCGCCGGAAACACCGCCGCCGTCTACACCGGCCGCGCGTCGCTGTCTCCCCTGGTCGTCTCCGGCCACGAGCCCGGCGGTCAGCTTTCCATCACCTCGGAGGTGGAAAACTTCCCCGGTTTCCCCGACGGCGTCATGGGCCCCCAACTCGTCGAGAATATGAAGCAGCAAGCGATTCGCTTCGGCGCCGAGTACATGCACGGCACCGTCGAAGATGCCGACCTCTCCCAACGGCCTTTTAAACTGAAGATCGACGGCGCCTGGATCGAAACCCGGACGCTCATCATCGCCTCCGGCGCCTCGGCCCGCTGGCTCGGCCTGCCCAACGAATACAAACTCATCGGCCACGGCGTCAGCTCCTGCGCCACCTGCGACGGCTTCTTCTACCGCGAAAAAGAGATCATGGTCATCGGCGGCGGCGACACCGCCATGGAGGAAGCCAACTTCCTCACCCGCTTCGGCCGTCGCGTCACCCTCGTCCACCGGCGCGACGAGTTCCGCGCCTCCAAAATCATGGTCGACCGTACCCGCGCCAACCCGAAGATCGAAATCCTCACCAACACCGTCGTCGACGATATTTACGATGTCGAAAAGGGCTACGTCACCGGCGCGAAACTCCGCAACGTCGTCACCGGCGAAACCTGGGATCGCGACGTCGACGGCTTCTTCGTCGCCATCGGCCATATCCCCAACACCAAGTTCCTCCGCGGCCAGATCGACACCGACGAAGAAGGATACATCCTCTCGCACGGCGGCGCCCGCACCAACATCGCCGGCGTCTTCCACGCAGGCGACGTGCAGGACCGCGTCTACCGCCAGGCCATCACGGCGGCCGGCGCCGGCTGCATGGCCGCTATCGAAGCCGAACGGTTCTTAGAAGCCGAAGGCCACTAAAATGCCGGTTTAGCGCGCTTGAAGGGCTCCTTGAGATGCTTGGCCGCCTCTTCCTGCGCATTCTGCGTGTTGTCCTTGGTCCGGATCGCGAGGTTGTACTCGTTGACGGCGCGTTCGCGCTGGCCGGTAATGTCAAAGATCTTGCCCAGGTTGATGTGGCCCCACACCTCGGTCCACTTGGGCTCCAGATCCCCGTTCAGCGACTCCCGGAACTCGTTGGCCGCCGATTGATAGTTGTTCTGCAGGAAGAACACCTCGCCCACGCGGTAGTGGGCGAGCGAGCTGTTGCGCGCCACGTCGAGCGCCTTGGTGTACTCCTTCAACGCCTCGCCATACTCGCCAATTTCGGCGAACATCTCGCCCTTGCGGATCGACACCGCCACCCGCATCGACCGGCTCATCCGCAGTAGCTTGTTATTGACGTCGATCTCCACGCGCTTCGGCTTGCCGAAGGTTTCGAGCAGGAACTCCGAAGAGGTTCCCGAGACATCAATCACCTTCTCTTCCGGGTTGCCTTCGGTTTCAATCTTCAGCGTCACCGGCATGCGGAACGTATCGAGATCCTGCGAAACCTTACCCATGATCCGGAATCCCTTCTGCGTCCGGTAGACCGTATATTCGAGCTTGAACTCCGGCGCCCCGCTCGATTCGATCCATTGAATGAAGAAATAGCCCAGGTCCTGCCCGGCCAGCTGACTGGCGGCGTCTTTTAGGTTCTCGGTGGTCACGCCCCGGCCGGCAAAGCGCTCCGGCACGGTCTTCAGAAGCTCCTTGAACTTCTCCTCGCCCATGACGCCGCGCAGCATGTGATAAACGGCGGCGCCTTTGCCGGCCGTTGTCGCCCAATACTCCGGCGAATAGTCCTCAAACCGCGAGGCTTGGATCAGCGGCGGATTATCCACCGTCATCGCCTCGACGTAGGTATCCCGCACCTCGCCCTCGAGTGCGCCCGGACCCTGCGCCTGCTCCACCCAAAGAAGTTCGGCGTAGCGCGCCATGCCGTTGGTGATCCATAAGTGGTTCCGCGTCGCGGGCGAGGTATCAAGGCCCCACCACTGCCGCGCCAGCTGATTCACCAGCAGCCGGCTGTTGGCCTGACTGCCGATGGCCCGCGGGTTCAGAAACAGCAGCCCAGGAGCGGCATACCCGTTCGGGGCCCCGTCTTCGGTTTCCACGAGACTAATGGCCGAGTACGGCGCCAAGCCATACATCCCCGTCAGAAAACCGAGTACCTTGCCCGTCTCCTCGCCCCAGCTCTGCGCCGCGCCCGCCGCCTCACCGCGGAAGTAGGTAAGCGCGGTCACCCCCCCGGACGATACCGTCTTCGGAGCCTCCCGCGCAATCCCGATCGAACCCGCCAGGCTGGGCTTGGCGAAGTTGCAAACCGTCGTCTTCCTTCCCGCCGGCGCGGGGCCCGAGGTCTCAATCCCGCCGGTGACCACCGTGAATCCCTCCGGCACCGTCACGGCAAACTCGGCCGTGTAGCGGTCCGCCGTGTACTCGTTAACCGGGAACCAGCGGGCGGGATAGAGCAAGAAGCCATAATCCGGCTTGATCGCCGCAAACTTTACCCCGTACACCGGCGACTCCTCCTGACCACTCAGCCTTCCCTCATAACTAACTTCCAATTCCTGTTCCGAGCCCTTGGCCAGAATGTCCGGAAAGGCAATTCGCAGCTGATACTCCTGCAGGTTCCGCGTCGGCGTCAACGCCCGTCCCTGCCCGTCGACCACGGAGGTCACGTTCAGGCTGTTATGAAGGTCGAGCGCGATCGTCGTAATCCGGTCATCCACGGGCCGGAACCGGATCCGCGCGGTGGCCTTCAGCGTCTGCGTCCGGGGATCGACGTCGGCCGCAATCCGATAGTGGATGACGTCAATCCGCGACCTTCCGCGCCCCTCCTGGCCGCTGGCGAGCGAAGCGAACAGGGTCGCGGTGAGTATCGTCCAAACTATCTTCATAATCAGGTTTCCTTCAGGTACCGGTCAGCCAGGATCCTGGCCGCTTCAGCGAGGGGGTCGGTTTCCCGGCGGAGCGTGTGGCGGATCGCGGCTAACTCGGCGCGCATCCCGGCGAGGGCTCCCGGGGTTTCCAGTAAATCCAGCGCGGCGCGGGCCAGATTGGCGCCCGTCAACTCGTCCTGCATGAGTTCCGGGACCACGCGGCGCCCCGCCACCAGATTCACCATCGTGTAAAACGGAACTGACACTAACAATTTACCTAGAAGCCAGCTGATGGCGGTGACCCGGTAGAAGCTCACCATGGCCGTACCCAGCATCGCAGCTTCCATGGTCACCGTGCCGCTGGCGGCCAGGGCGAGGTCGGCGTGGGCAATTGCGTCCCACGTTTCTCCCTCAACCGTTTGGATGGACAGCGCGGAAATGCGTTCCCGAAAACTTGTAAACGATCCCGCCTCCCGCGTGAGGAATCCCGTCGGCGCCGCCCACACAAACTGCGTATATCCCCGACCCCGCAGCACTTCCACCGCATCGAGCACCGCCGTCAGATGCCGCCGCGCTTCGCCCACCCGGCTGCCCGGCAGCAGCACCAGAATCGGCTTCGTTTCGTCAAAACCATAGCGCGCGCAGAATCCGGCCCGCGTCCCCCGCGGCGCGGCGCTCCACGCCAACGGATGGCCAATAAAATCGACGGCCAGCCCCCGTGCCGCAAACCACGCCTGCTCAAAGGGAAAAATCGACAGAACCCCGGCCAGATCCCGCCGCATCTGCTTCACCCGGCCCGAGCGCCACGCCCACACCTGGGGCGCCACCAGGTAAACCACCGGCACGCCCAGCCGTTTCAGCTTCTTCGCCACCCGCAGGTTGAAATCCGGGCTGTCGGTCAGAATCGCCAGCGCCGGCCGCCGCTCCTCGGCCGCCGCCACCAGCTTGCGGAACTCGCCGTAAATCCTCGGAATGTGGACCAGTACCTCGACGAGCCCCACCACCGCCAGCGCCTCGGCATCCACCACCGGCTCCACCCCCGCCGCCCGCATCTGCGGCCCGGCGCAACCGTAAAAGCGCAACCCCGGCGCCAACTTCCGCAGCTCTCCCACGAGCCGCGAGGCGTACATGTCTCCGGATGCCTCGCCCGCCGAGATTAATATGTCCAATGGTGGCAAAACCCCAGTCTAGCGCGAGGCTCTGTTACACTGAAGGTTCTGTCGATGCCGTCTCCCTCCGACCTGGCCCTTGAGTCCGCGGCCAAACTCCACCTGGGTGAATTCGCTGCGCGCTTCCATCCGGAGAGTCTGCCGCTCGGCGACCGTTTCAGCTACTTCGCCGCAGCCGTACCGGTGGGCGAGGAAGAGCTGCGCGAGTATCTGGTCGAACCCGTCGACGCGCTACCCGCCGCCGTGCGGACCGCCCTCCCCGCGCTGTTCTTCGTCCTGGTGCCGTACCTCGAACGCCCCGCCTCCCCCGGCAAGCACAAGGCCGCCCGCCAGACCTTTTTGCCCCAGGATTCGCTTGTCGTCATGGACCCGCCGGACGAACGCTTCCGTCTGACCCTTGCCTACATTCCTCCTCCCGGCCCCGGCGAGGCCGGTGTACTTGCCTTCGCCGTCAAGGACGTCGACATGAGCGAGTACCATTTCCACCTCTTCAACGCCCTGGCTCGCGCCGCCTTCGAGCGGCTTCCCGAGGCCGCGTTTAGCGGCTACATGGACCTGCTGCGCGCCGAGTTGAAGGCCCGCGTCCATGGCGAGGTGGATCAGCTAAGCTGGGCCGCCAAACAGAACCTGTTGAACAAGCAGACCTCGTTTCGGGGCGAAACCAAGCTGTTCCGCGAGTACGCCCGCGAATCGTTCTTCGATACCCTGACGCTCTTCCTCCACGGATTGTGCTGCGACATCGATGTCGAACCCGGGCCGCGTCAGATTGCCAGCCGCCACCTCCGCAAACGCCTCGAGTACCTCCGTGGACAGTTCCCGCCGCCGGAAGGCTACGCGGTTTTCCCTGAAGAGCTTAAGAATTAACTGATCTAGCGGCTGCGAGCCAACGCGCCGATGGACTGTTTGTGCGTTGGATTGCTGTTTTCTGGCTGGCTTCCGCGGGGTGGGTCGGCTCCGCCATCGCTGCCCCCGCCATCAAGGTCACCCCGGCGTCGCTCTCCTTTACCTTCGTCCAGGGGTCGGGCTCCCCAACCGCCGCGCAGACCCTTTCGGTCGCCTTGGCCGGCAGCGGACCGCCCGTCAGCTTTGCCGTAAATCCGCCTTCGGCTCCCTGGCTGACGGTGACCCCCGCCGCGGGACAGACCACGCTGGTTATCCGCGCCACGGTAAACAGTACCTCTCTGATCGTCGGAACCTACAGCGAACAGTTGACGATCACCCCAACCGAAGGCCCCAACCGCGAGCCTGTCCTGGTTCCGGTTACAGTAACGGTGCAGGCGCCGCCCAGCAACGTGGTTGTGTCCCCTTCGGTCCTCGACTTCACCTTCCGCCTCGGCGATACGGCTCCCGTCCCGGCGCAGGCCATTCTGCTCAATACCACCGGCGGCCTGCTCCCGTTCAGCGTGTCCACCCGGGGCACGAGCTGGCTGGCCGCCGCCCCACCCACCGGCAACATCTTTCCCGGCATTCGCACCTCGATTGCGATCACGGTCAACCCGGCCGGTCTCATCCCCGGCCTCTACACCGGCGCCATCACCCTCACCACGCCAACCGCGATTACGAGAACCAACCTCGTCACGGCGCGGCTCACCGTACAGCCCGGCGTACCCGAAGTGGCATCGGTCTGGCCCGCGAGTCTGCCAGCCCAGTCCCCCACCAGTATCCTTACCGTCCGGGGCACTCGTTTCTTTTCCGGCACTACCGCCAAGGTGAATAACCAAGCGGTGGCGACCACGGTACTCAGCGATACGGCCATCCAGATTACGGTTCCCGCCTCTCTGATGACAGACTCGCGGGTTTTGCCGGTCACGGTCATCAACCCGGGGCCCGGCGGCGGCGAAGCTACCGGGTCCTTCGTCACCACCCTCCCGGGGCCGGTCATCCAAGGCATTGCCAACGCCGCCAGTCAAACCCCTACGGCCGCGCCCGGCTCCCTGCTGGTCCTCTACGGTCAAAACATCGGGCCGGAGCAGCTCGTGGCCTTCGACCCCCAACTCCCCCGCGTTCCCTACACCCTCGGCGGCGTGTCGGTGGAAATACAGGGCGAAGCCACTCCTATCCTCTATGCCTCTAAGAATCAGGTCTGCTTCGCCATCCCGTACGCTCTCGAAGTCAACCGGCCTTACATGATTCAACTAAACTACGAGGGCCTGCGTTCCAACCCCTTTCCCCTCTTCCTCACTCCCGCGGCTCCCGGAATCTTTACCGCCAACGGCGCCGGAACGGGGCCAGCCGCCGCGTACGCCTACGACGAGGAGAAGAAGGAGTACTTCCTCGTCTCGGAAACGGCCCCGGCCTTCCGTGGCGGTTATGTCATTCTCTTCGCCACCGGCGAAGGCATACCCGTGCTGCCACCAACCGCCCTGCTACCCGATGGCCTCATCGCCACCGAGGCGAGCAGCCGGTCGAGTCCGGTAGTGGTCACCGTGGGTGGGGTGCCGGCCGAAGTCACTTACGCCGGCGCCAGTCCCGGCCTCATCATTGGCATCCTGCAAATCAACCTGCGCATCCCGCCCAACGTGACCCCGGCCAAGGCCGCACCCCTTACCCTGCGCATGCGCGGCCAGACCAGTCCGGCCGGTCCCACGCTCAACATCAAGTAACCTCTACCGGACGGCCTCAATCTGCCGGAGTTGCCAGGCCAGCCGCCGCCGGTCCGGACCGTGGCCCTGCTCCTCCGGAATCATATATCTAGCGCTGTCAATCTGGAGCACACAGGCTTCGCCCTGGCGGAGCGGCACCTCCATCACAAAGTCGCCGAGCGGGACAACCTTCCGCACCGCCAGCTTCCCATTCACCCGAATGCAAAACTCCTGATCCTCGAGCGGCCGCGCCCATCCCGGCAGAGTCCCGCGAATGACGGCCGCCCTGGCGTACTCGGGTAGCATCCAGTGCAGCCGCGTCCCGGCCCACTGGTCAGCGTATAAGCCCTGCGAATGCCGATAAACCTCATCAATCCCCGCCCGGCACAAATGGATAAACCGCGTCGCGAGGTACTCGCCCAGCGAACCGGGCACCACCTTCCGGATCCGCTCGGCCCAGATCTTGTCGTAGGTGTCGAGACCATAGAACCACCAACCTGGTGGACAACGTCTTCCCGTGTGCCTGCTCAGAAGGGCAGCCAGCTCCTGAAACCGTCTCTGTCCACCGGCAAACGACTTAGCGGCCTCATACTCCCGGATGCACCCAAACTTCTCCGGCACATACGCCAGACCGTACCGCTTAGCCAGACGGATCAACAGGTCCCAGTCCATGCCGAAATGCAACGCCTCGTCCGCCCACCCTACCCCCTCCACACAGGACCGGCGGAAAAAGACCGACTGCTGCAGCACATAATCGAGAACAAACGTCAATTTCCAGAGGTTGAACGGTTCGGTAAAGGGAAACTGCTGCCGCACGTTGCCGTCGTAGTCAATCTGAAAGCCCTCGCCGTAGATCGCGCCCACCTCCGGATGGGCGGCCAAACCGGCCACCCCGTGCGCGATGGCATCCGGCAGATAGACATCGTCCGAGTTCAACCAGGCGACAATGCTCCCGTTGGCCCGCTGGAATCCCTTATTGATGGCGTGCGTCTGCCCCCTGTCTTTCTCGGAAACGAACGTCAGCCGGCTGCTGTACTCCGCGGCGACCGCCGCCGTCGCGTCCGTGGAGCCGCCATCCATAATGAGGTACTCGACATTCGGATAGCCCTGGCTCAGCACGCTTTCAATCGTCGCCCGAATAAAATGCCCTTGATTGTAGGAGGGCGTGACTATGGTGACAAGGGGCTGGCTCAAGGTCACCTGCCCGCTGTTTCAAACTCGACGCGGTCCACCACGCACCCCAACTGGCGGTAGTCGCCATTCTGTTTCGGTCGCCACGTCCGGTTGGTAGCCACTTCCATCCGGCAGGTTGTACCCGAAAGCCCTCCGGGCAGCGGAGCGCTCAGCCGGTATGCCCCCGGCCCCGACTCCAGCCGGCCAACCTCCCGCCCGTTCATCTTGACCGTGAGAACCAAAGGGCCACCCGGCGCCCAGTGCTTCCCGGTCAGCACCAGATGGGTCGCCGCCGCCGGAATCTCCTGTTCGGACCGCCACAGGCCGGAGATCCAGCCATCCTCCCAGCGGCCCGTGAACTTCCCCCCAAATCCGGTGTTCTCCCGCCACTCGGCGAAAAAGCGCTTCCGCTCCCCCGGATTGTGGTACATCCCCAAACCCAGCGTCAGTGCATAAGAGGCCAACGATGGCTTCGACCGGTCAAAGTATTGATCCTTCCGGTCAAGCAGGTAGCAGGCGTAGCCGTTGATCCACTCGTACGGTGCGTAACGAAATTGCGTCTTTACCGTACTCAGAATCTCCTGGTAAACCAATCGACGCTTGGACAGGGTCTTATTGTCCATATGCATCCGGCTCGTCGCGAGATACTCATCCACTTTGCGAACTCCGTAGCGTTTCGCAATCCGGATCCACAACTCGTAGTCCAGCGCAAAGTGCATATCCACGTTCATCATGCCCGCGTTGAGAAACGCTTCCCGCAACATGAACGCTGCCGGCTGACAGATATAGCACTGGGCATTCAGCGTGCGCAGGTCAAATGGCTGCGTCGGGTAAGGCGCGATGATCTCGCCATCCAACTTTACGTGGTAAGCCTCGCCATAGATCAGCCCCACGCCTGGATTCGCCTTGAAGTGCCGGGCGATCGTCCCAAGCGCCCCGGGCAGGTAGGTATCATCCGAGTTGAGAAAGGTGAAGATTTCGCCGGAGGTGGCGTGATAACCCTTGTTGACGGCGTCCGCCTGCCCGCGGTCCTTCTCGGAGACCCAGCGGAAACGCTCGCCATACTTGCGCAGAATGTCCACCGATCCATCCTTCGAACCGGCGTCCATCACGACATAATCCACGTGCGGATAGTCCTGCGAGAGGACGCTCTCGATGGTCTCCTCAAGAAACTGCGCCATGTTGTAGGTCGGCGTCACAATGCCGATCACGGGCCAGGACTCCACCTGAATGAATGGCCGCTTGCGGTAATCCGGGCCAGTGATATGGGCGAAGGCCTGCTCGGTCAGCTCCACCGCCTTCTGCCAGGAGAACTGTTTGGCGCGCTCCCTGCCTTTGGCCACGAGTTCAGCGCGCAGGGCCCCATCTCCCGCCAGCCGCAGAATCCCGCCGGCGATACTGGCCGGGTCGAGGGGATCCACGAGGACCGCGGCGTCGCCGGCCACCTCCAGGCAACTCCCGGAGTTGGAGGTGATGGCCGGGCAGCCGCAGTGGAAGGCCTCGAGCAGCGGTATCCCAAAACCTTCGAACTTAGTGGTAAACAGCAGCGCGAGCGCGTGCTGATAGATCTCCGGAATCAAGGCTTTGTTCACATAGCCGAGCATCCGGACAGAATTCCGCAGTCCTAGCCGGTCAATCTCCCTCTCCACCCGTCCGAAGTCAGCCGGTGAGCCGCTCAGCACGAGTTGCAGATCGGCGCCCGCATCGAGGACCCGGCGCAGCGCCTGCAAAACGTTGGCGTGGTTCTTATGCGGCCAGAAGTTGGCCGGGAAGTAGAGGTAACGTTCCGGCAGTCCCAGCGCGGAGAAAGCCGGCGTCGCCGCCGCCGGTAGGGGACGCTTAAACTCCGCATCGGCGTCCAGGTGGATCACTCGAATCTTGTCCGGGTTCACCCGGAACTTCTCGACGATCGTTTCCTTGGCGTGTTCGCTCAAAGTGAAGAGGACATCGCAGTTCAGTGCCGTCGGCCCGTATGTCTGACGCCGCCACTGCAGTACGGCCGGGTCGAAGAACTCCGGAAAGAACTCGTGCTGCACATCAGGCATCATCACGGCGCTGGGCTTTTCCACCACGAGCGGCTCCAGAACCAGTAGCGGGCAGAAGTAGAGGTCAAAGTCCCCTGCGCGCACTGCGTCCTCAATGGTCGCCAGACCCCTTTGATGGGTAATCCCACGGATATCCGCATGCGGGGCGAACTCCCGCACGTGTTCGACCTCTTCCTGGTGTACCCAAACGCGCACTTGGTGACCGGTGAGGCCGCCAAGCACATTGCGCAGGTAGTTCTCCATACCGCCAATTTTGCCCTTGTAATACTGGCGAAGGTTGACGTCTATTTTCATCGGTACGGACGAGTTGTCAAACTCAGGGTTGAGAACACCACTAAGCCCTTCACGGTAGCAAAGGCCTACACCGACGCGCAAGGACTTCCCTTCGAAGTGCCTACCCGCTGAGCGTAACCTCTTCGACCGACCGGTGATAAGCGCAAGATCGGCGCGCAGGGTGGGGAGTTGCTAGGCCGGGGAGCGGCTGCTTCGCTGCTCCTCCTCGCGTTCGGTCTCCTGAAAACGGCGAGCCTCTGCAAGCGCGGCGCGGTCGCTGTTCAAATCCTCCGCCAGGAGGCTTCAGCGAGTGGTCTCGGCTTTGAGCGCAGCCAGACGATCTGCGGTGGCCCTTTCAGCTGCTGTCCTTGCGTCAGGAGCGTTTCCTGGGCCAGCGACAGTGCCGCCGCAGCCTAACTTCGCTTCGCGGCACGGTTGGTGTACTCCGCGCGTTCATCCCGCGGAGCCTCAATGACGGCATGCAGCACAATACATTGAGCACGACCACTTGACACTGCTGGTCCCGCAACAGGGCGTTCGCCTCCTCAATCGCCACCAGGCGCGCCGTGTGACCAGCCCGCAACTCGCTGATCTCATTTTGTCGCCACTGGAGTTGGTACGCCTCGCCTTCGGTTCGTAGCTCCTCCAGCGCCCGCCCCCGCGCCGGCCGCTCCACCTGCACCACCCGGTAGTACTTCGAAGCCGAGCAAGCCAGCACCCCCAACTCCGCCGATGCCTTCGCCAAGGTGACCACCGGCGCCGGAACCGCCGGATTCTCCCGGGCTCACTCGACGCCCCGCGCCACGGCATCAACCGTCTCCCCGCCAGACAAATCGGATGACCGAACGCGCAGTCCCAGCCGCAACCAAAGCAAGCCAGCGGATGAACAACCCCCACCCCGCCAGGGCCCCTCGGACAGGAATGCGGCCAGGAACCCCTGGGCCATCAGCTTGTCGCCGATGTTGCCCGATCCTAACCCGTTGCTGATCTGGATTAGACGGATCGGTTTCATGGTGAGGGGGGACAACGCTGGCCCCGGATCAAACTCCCGGTGAGTGTTGCCCGCTCTGCCCATCACCGGCAGACGCTCGCGGCCCGCATCGTCTCCGCGCCGCGACTTTCCGTTCGAAAGGGTAGCGTGCTAACCCATCCGGCGTTGGGATCCGCACAAATCGGTAATCAGAACTTTCCCAACCCCGATGGCAGCGGAAGCACCTGCACGGCGACCCCTCCCCCGGTTCTTCACTTCAGCCACCACCGGCGAGGCGGGCACCGGAACAGGCATACAGCCCAACAGCGGTTGCCGCTCTACCTGATGCCACTGGGCGGGTCCCATCAACAGCTACCATCCGCATTCGTTCGCCGGTCGAGCATTCGTTCGCCGGTCAGGCATCGGTTTGTTTTTCGTCGGTTCTAACCGTGTTGGCTTACGGCCAGTCCCACGCCAGCCTTCCGGGCAGCAATCGCGTCCATCTCGGCGTCCACCATCAGCTTAACCAACTCCCGGAACCCCGTCTGGTGCTCCCATCCCATCTGCTGCCGCGCCTTCGACGGATCCGCAAGCAACGCGTCCACCTCGGCGGGGCGGAGGTAGCGGGCGTCAAACTCTACGTACTTCTCCCACTCCAGATTCACGTGCCCGAAGGCCTCTTCGACGAACTCCCGTACAGTGTGGGTCTCGCCGGTGCCAATCACGTAATCCTCCGGTTTCTCCTGCTGGAGCATCAGCCACATGGCTTCCACATACTCCTTGGCAAATCCCCAGTCCCGCTTGGAATCGAGATTGCCGAGGTATAGCTTGTCCTGCAGATTGTTCTTGATGTGCGCCACGGCACGCGCAATCTTGCGCGTCACGAACGTCTCGCCGCGCCGCGGCGATTCATGGTTGAACAAAATGCCACTTACCGCAAACATGTTGTAACTCTCGCGGTAGTTTATCGTGAGCCAGTGCGCGTATAACTTGGCGCAGGCATAAGGGCTGCGCGGATGGAATACCGTTCCTTCGTGCTGCGGCGGCTCAGCGGCGCCAAACATCTCGCTCGACGAGGCTTGGTAAAAACGGCACGTCTGCCCCAATCCTACCTGCTTGATGCCTTCGAGCAGCCGCACCGCGCCCATTCCCGTAATGTCGCCCGTGCTTTCGGGAATATCGAAGCTCACCCGCACGTGGCTCTGGGCCGCCAGATTGTAGACCTCGTCCGGCTTGATCTCGTGCAACAGCTTCCATAGGCTACCCGTGTCCGACAGATCCCCAAAATGCAGAAAAAAACGGTTGCCATGCTCATGTAGATCGGAAAAAATCCCGTCCACCCGCCCCGTATTGAAACTGCTGGACCGGCGCTTGATGCCGTGCACCTCGTAACCCTTCCGGAGCAAAAACTCTGCTAAGTACGATCCATCCTGCCCGGTTACGCCAGTGATTAAAGCTCGTTTCATAGAGAAAAGGAAAAAAATCCTTTTCAGCGTAACACAGCGACCGACCGCCTTGACACGGCAACCAGAATCGCATACCTTAATAGTTGAACAGTTGATCAAGTGTCCCAGGCCAAACCTGCCATGCCAAAAGTGATTGATCCCGCCTGCGCCCCCCACGATCACAGCGCCCGTCCGCCCGCCACCTTCGTGCGTCCTGGCGCCATCGAGCGCGCCGCGGGCATCTTCCGCGCTATGGGCGATGCCCCGCGTCTGCGCCTGCTCGCCCTGCTTGGACAGGGGGAAGCGTGCGTCACCGAGATCGCCGCCGCCGCCGGCGACGACCTTTCCACCATCTCCCAGCGTCTGCGCGTCCTGCGCAACGAAGGCCTCGTCTCCCGGCGCCGCAACGGCAAACACATTCTCTACGGCCTCGCCGACCAGCACGTCGCCGACCTCCTGTTCAACGCTCTCGCTCACGCCAGCGAAGGCCGGGCCGACCTGTCCCGTCTGGCCTCTCTCGTTCCCCCAACCAACCCAACCCAGGAGTAACTCCCCATGTCCACCTGTACCATTCATCCCGAGCATACCCATCAGCACGAAGCGGGCTGCGGCCATACCGCCGTGCGCCACGACGACCACATCGACTACCTGCACGATGGTCACCTGCACCATCTCCATGACGGCCACGTCGACGAGCACAGCATTGCTCTGTCGGCAACAAACCCGGCTAATTGCACCCCGCAGCACGCCTGCGGAGCGCACGATGCCGCTCACGTCCACGGCGCCGGCTGTGGCCACGAAGCGGTCCCGCACGGCGACCACATCGACTACCTCGTCAACGGACACCTCCATCATCCCCACGGGGCCCACTGCGACGACCACGGCCCGCTCGTGACCGCCTAAGGCTCGGCTCATGCCCTCTCCTGATTCCGCGCCCAACCGCAACACCCGCCAACGGCGGGCGATCCGCGATGCCTTCGTCACCGCCGACCGGCCCTTGAACCCGAACGAGGTTCTCGAACTGGCCGCCGCCGGCCACGAAGGCATTGGCATCGCCACCGTCTACCGCAATATCAAAAACCTCGTCGAAGAGGGCTGGCTCACCACCGTCGAACTACCCGGCGAGTCGGCCCGCTACGAACTCGCCGGCAAGGCCCATCACCACCACTTTCACTGCAAACAATGCGGGAAGGTCTATGAGTTGAGCGGCTGCCTGTCCGGCTTTAAGGCGATGGCTCCCGAAGGCTTCGAAGTCACCGGGCACGAGGTGCTGCTGTACGGAGTTTGCAGGTCCTGCGGCGAAGCCCGCTAAGGCCGGGGGCCAACGCCCCCCCGCAACGCCTCTAGGGCTTCAACTGCCCCGCAAACTCCTTGCGCAACTTGGCCACCTTGGGTGCGGAGTTCACCACCACATACGGATGGTTCGGATTCCGCTTCACAAAGTCCTGGTGGTAATCCTCGGCCGGGTAGAAGGCCTTGAGCGGCGCGAGCTCCGTGACAATCCTGCCGCTGAACACCTTGGCCTGTTCGAGCTGGGCGATGTAAGCCGCCGCCACACGCCGCTCCTCTTCATTGCCATAGAAAATGGCGGAGCGGTACTGCGGACCATAGTCCGGCCCCTGCCGGTTCAGCTGCGTCGGGTCGTGGGCCACGGCGAAGAAGATCTGCAGGATCCGGCCGTAGGAGATCTTCGCCGGATCGTAGGTCACCTCGATCGACTCGGCGTGCCTGGTCCGGCCCGAGCCCACCATCTCGTAAGTCGCCGAAGCCAGGTCCCCGCCCGAATAGCCGGACACGACCTTCTCCACCCCGGCCACAGCCTCGAAAACCGCCTCCGTGCACCAGAAACACCCGCCGGCCAGCACTGCCTTCTGCCGGCCCTTAATTTTGGCTGGGTCCCCTTTGGCTGGGTAAATATCCTGCGCCGGCGCGGGCAGCGGCATGCGGGGCGCGGCGGAGCAACCAAGGCCCGCCAGCAGGGCAATCGTCATCATCTGTCGAAACATCCAAGCCTCCTATTCGCCGGCCGCCCGCGCCGCAAAGCGCAGCGCGACCGAATTCATGCAGTAACGCAGCCCGGTCGGCCGCGGCCCGTCGGGAAACACGTGCCCCAGGTGCGCCTCACACCGGGCGCAGACCACCTCCGTCCGGGTCAGGAATAGCGACCGGTCCACGTGCTCGCCCACACTCTCCGGCGCCGCCGGCTGATAGAAGCTCGGCCACCCCGTGCCGGAGTCGAACTTATGCCGCGAGTCGAACAGCGGCGCGTCGCAACACACGCAGCGGTAGACCCCGTCGCCCTTATGGGCGTTGTATTCGCCGGTAAAAGCCCGCTCGGTGCCCTTGCAGCGGGTCACTTCGTACTGCAGCGGCGTCAACTGCCGCCGCCATTCCTCTTCGGTCTTGGTGATCATGTTACTCCGTTAGCCGGATGCGCCGGCCGGTTATCTTTGCCGCTTCGGCAACCAGCATTTCGTTGAGCGCCCGCCGGAACGCCGCATCGTCGCGGCGCACCGCGTCCCGCGTGCGGTCAAGCGCCCGGTAGTCGAATGAATAGAGATCGGTGAACGAACTGGCCTCCAAACCATAGGCCGCGTTCAACCGGTCGATGTTGTAGCCGTAGGTCTCCTTGAGAAACTCGACGTACTGCTGCTTGCCCGGGGCTTCGTCCGGCAGCCGCCGGATCAGTTCGAGATGGGCCGCCGTGGCCCCGGTCCAGGTATACTCCACGTTGGGTTCGTTCCGCAAAACCGCGCGCGCCGCCCGCGCCCAGCCCGGCAGGGTCTCCGCGGCGTAGGGGTCGGCTTCGGGTAGCGCCGGCAGCCGGATCACCAGCGCCGCGACAAGGAGAAGCATATGGCTTTATCGTACTGCGCCGCCGTCCGCCGGGGCATGGACCCCGGCATCATCCGCAACCGCCGCAAGATCAACGCCGCCATCGAAAACGCCCGCCGCCTCCAGGCCTTGGGTTCGTTTCGCAGTTTCCTCGATTCCCATGCTCCGCGCGACCGCGCCGCCTGGACCCGGCTGTTCCAACAGACCTTCGTCTTCACCGGCGGCGAGATCGTCAACCAATTCCTACTCAGCACCGGCTATCTGCCCGGCGCCCACGAGCCGGACTGCCCGGTCTACCACCCCATCAACGATTTAACAGCCGCACGCCAACGATGACAACCGCGCCGCCGAGCAGCGTCGCCCCGCTCACCGCCTCACCCAGAAATACCGAACTCAAAATCACCCCGAACACCGGAACCAGGTTGATGAAGATCGACGCGCGACTCGGCCCGATCTGCCCGATGCCCTTGAGATAAAGCAGAAACGCCGCCGTCGTGCCGCCCCAACCGAGAAACGCCGCCGCCAGCCAAACCTTCGGGCTCCACGGCGCCGCCGGGGGCGGCTGCAGCGCGGCATAGGCCACCAGCGCCGCCGTCCCCAGCCACGTCGAGTAGGCCGTCGCCGCCACGGCGGGAATCTTCCCCGTCACCGTGCGGCCGAGCAGCGTGTAGATCACCCACGAGACCGCACAGCCGAGAATCCACAAATCCCCCGTATTCAGCCCCTGGGCAAATAGCCGTCCCGGCTCGCCTTGCGAAAGCACCAGCACCGCCCCGGACAAACTCACCAGCAGGCCGGTCACCTTGAGCGGCGTCACCTTCTCGCCCCACACCAGCGCCGAAAATAGAAACACGAACATCGGCTGCATGGAAGCCACCATCGACGCCCGCCCCGCCGGCACCGTCTGCAGCCCGTTAAAGAAGCAGATGTTGTAGAAGAACACCCCGAACAGCCCCATCGCCGCCAGCCGCCCGAACAGCCCGGCCGTCAGCGCCGGCCACGGCCGGTAGAACAGCAGCACGGCCAACAGCCCCAGCGACCCGAAGCCAAAGCGGCCCAGCGAGCCATGGACGGCCGGCACCCCTTCGGCCGCAATCAGCCGGCCGCAAAGCCAGGAGGTGCCCCAGAGCAGGGCGGTGAGAGTGAGTTGCCAGTAGGCTCGCGCGTTCGAGATGCCCCTATTATCGCCTCTAAGGTGACCTCTAAGATGACCTCTAAGATGAAGAGATGCGGTTTCGAAGTGTTGGTATTGGCGTAGCGGCGGCGTGGATGGCGCTTTTGGTGGCCACGGAGGCCGCCCGGTGGGCCGTCCATCCTATTGAACAGCAGTTGGCGCTCTCCCGCGCACTGCTTCTGTTGTTCGCAACGGCCCTGTACTTCACCGGCGCCGGCGACTACGGCCTGCGCGCGCCGGGACGGCTGCCGTGGATCTGGATCGTGCCGGTCAGCCTCGCGCTCGGCGCCAGCGTTGGGGTCGCCGGGGCCATCCCGGGACCGTGGTGGCTCTGGGTGTTTATCGGCTTTGCCGACGAGGTCTTCGTCCGCGGCTGGCTGCAGGCGGCGCTGGCGCCCGTCCGCCAAAAGCTTGGCGACTGGAGCTTGCCCGTGCTGGCGAGCGGCCTGTTCGCCGGGTCGATGTACCTGACGCTGATGAAGCAGCGCGCCCCGGGGCCGGCCATCGTGGCGCTGGTCGTGGGTTCGACGGCGCTGGGGTTGGCCGCCGCCAGGCTGCGGGAGCAGTCCGGTAGCCTGGCGGGGCCGGTGGCGATGCACGCCCTGTTCGGGCTGGGCGTGGCGCTCGCTTAGCTGACGACGTAATCCCAGCCGAAGCCGGGACGATCGGGCGGACGCATGTAAATGCCTTCGGGTCCGCGGCTGATGTTGTAGGTCTCCTCGAACATCTGGTAGACCTCCTTCGGGCCGCCCGGGGGCGGCAGGAAGAGCTCCGACCACGGGGCGTTGATCTGCGAGAGCGTGAAGTGCGCGGCGCCGTTGAGCCCGCCGCCGTGCGGAATCACGGGGATGTCGTGCGCCGCGGCCAGCGCGCCGATGCGCCGCAGTTCGGTCATGCCGCCGCACCAGTTGATATCGGGCTGCCAGATCGAGGCGCCGTTGTGTTCGAGCAGGTAGCGGAAGCCGTAGCGGCCGTACTCGTGTTCACCCGTGGCGATGCGCGTCGATTTGATCTGCGCGTTCAACCGGCCGAAACCGGCGTAGTCGTGCGGCTGCAGCACCTCTTCCATCCAGTAGACGCGCTGGGATGCCATCATCTCGGCCATCTCAATCGTGTAGCGCTCGGTCCAGGCCATCCAGCAGTCGAGCATGATCTCGCCGTCCGGCCCCAGAGCTTTGCGGGCGCGTTCGACCAGCGCGAGGTTCGCCTTCATGCCGGCGCGGCCATCGGCCGGCCCGTGGGGAATGGCGAGCTTGAGCTTGGTGTAGCCGAACTCGACGTGCTGCTCAATGTCGTTGCCGGTGCAGTAGGTGGGAATGCGGTCCTTGGCCTCGCCGCCAAGCAGCTTATAAACCGGTACGTTCAGCGCTTTGCCGACGATGTCCCACAGGGCGTTGTCGACGCCGCTGATGGCGTTCATGGTCACGCCCATGCGGCCGTAGTTCATCGTCGAGCGCCAGCAGATATCCCAGTTGCGCTCGATGTCGAACGGGTCGCGGCCCATCAGAAGCTTGGCGAGGTGATCGACGACCACCGGTCCGCCGCCAGGGCCGCCATTGCCGTAGCCGGTGATGCCCTTGTCGGTGGTGATCTCGACGGTGAAGCTCGGCACCTTGCCGGGGTTGGGGAAGAACAGTTCGCGGCGGGCCTTGAATTCGGGGTAGATCGACATGGGGTTGGCGACCTCCACGTATTGGGTGCTCCAGGCCCCGGCGGCGGGCGTGTAGGCTGGAGGCTGCTTCCGCGGCTTCACGTTCACAAGGCGGATGCCCGTGATCTTCAGCTTCGATTTTTCCTGCGCCCAGCTGAGCGCGGGCAGGGTGATGAGAGAGAGTAGGTCTCGGCGTCGCATAGGTGGTTGGGAAGTGGACGCTATGACTCTACACAATTCAGCGCGATTCCTCAATGCGGAGGGCGATGTCGTCGAGCAGCGGCAGGCAATCGGCGAGCCGCTCGGCCAGATAGTCGGGCCGGCCGCGCTGCAGCGTCTGTTCGGCTTCGAGCGTGCGCGCCGCGCGTTCGCCAAACGACAGCGCCTGATACTCGGCGGCCGACAGCCCCACCTCGTTGCCGCAGCTCGTCAGGCCAATCGTCCACATGCCCGCGTTGCGGCCTTCGGCGATATCGCTCGGGGTATCACCAATCTTCACGCAGTGCGCGAGCGGATAGACATCGAGCAGCGCGGCGTTGCGAAATACCATCCAGGGCGCGGGCCGGCCGCCGCCTACCTCGTCCGGCGTTACGCTCGCCTCGGGCGTGTAGCCTTCGCGGGCGGCGCGGCGCATGACGACATCGAGCATCTCGCGCGTATAGCCGGTGGTGGATCCGATGCGAATCCCGCGCCGGCGGCACTCGGCGAGGAACTCGACGACGCCCTCGATGACGCCCGAGTGGTGTTCGAGGATGTTCAACTGCCGGGGGATGAAGCTTTCAAAAAGCGCCTGCACATCGCTTTCGGCCGGGGGCGCGCCGTGGCGGCTCGCCCAGGCCGCGGCGACGCGGGGCAGGGAACAGATGGCGCGAATCTGGTCTTTCTTGAGCAGACCCATCTGGTGGCGCGCCTCCTGCCGTTCGAGCGGCACACCGCGCAGCGCAAAGATCTCCTGCAGCACGATGACCGGCGCAAGGCAGCCGTGGTCTACGGTGGTGCCGGCCCAGTCGAGAATGACGGCGCGAATCGGGTAGCGAGTCTTCATAGAGCTTCCGCACGCCTCGTGCGAGCACCCATCACAGACAGAGTCGGATCCATCCGCCTCATCGGGCCAGCGTCTCCGCCGCCAGACCAAACGACAGCGTCATGCCGCTGCCGCCCGGCGCCGTGATCACCTCCACGCCAGGGGCCGGCGTGAATCGGCAGTACGGCTGGTCCGGATGCTTGGCGTAGACGCCGTGCCAGCGCTCCACAATGGCCGGGTCCGGGAACCGGGCAAAGGTCGCCAAATAGCGCAACACGAGATCGTCCAGCGCGGGCTTATCGAAGATGTCCACCGCCAGCCCATACTCGTGCGTATCACCCAGAGTGATTGCGCCGTCAGCCGTCTGCGAGACCAACACGTGGATACCCCACTCGTCGTACTCCGGCGTCTCGGCGGCGATGCGCGCCTTCAGGCGCGGCAGCGACGGGCACAGGCCGAAAGAGCTGTAAAAGCGCAGCGTCAGGCCCGCCGCCAGCGACGGCCCCAACTGCCAACCGTTCGGCTGCGCCGCCGTGCGCAGCATCTGCAGCTTGCAACGGGTAATGCCGCTCGTGGCAAACAGACCGGGGTAGAGCGTCTGGAAGTCGTCGCCGCTGCAGACATAAACGGTATCGACCTCCCACGTCTCTCCGCCCGCCCGCACCCGGGGCAGTTCGATGCTGGTAACCGCGGTGTTGAACCGCAGCGTGACGCCGAACCGTTCGGCGAGAAAGCCGGGCAGCGTTGCGATGGTAACCCGGGGATCGACGACGACCTCGGTGGGCGACCACAGGCCGCCAAGCAGCCCCTCCGGCGCCACCGCCGGGCTGCGGGCGAGCACCTGCTCGGCGCTGAGCCAGGTGACGTCGAAGCCCTGCGCCGGGGCGAGCGCTGCGAACTCCTGCGCCACGGTTGCCTCGTCCTCGCGGTAGACCACGTGCAGCGAGCCGGTGGGGTAGTGCGGCAGCCGGGCGGCGGCGATGACGTCGAGCCAGTGCGCCCGGCTCGTCATCGCCATCTGATGCATCCGCCCGGCCGGCTGGCCCATCGGCCACACCATGCCAAAGTTCCGGATGGAGGCGCCCATGGCGCGCGGCGAGCGTTCAAACAGCACCACTCGCCGGCCGGACTTGGCCGCGTGATAAGCATGGGCGAGGCCCAGGATGCCGCCGCCTACTACGGCAACGTCGGCGCGGGTTTGAGACATGGTACGGGATCTACCTCCGGAACGCGATAGCTCCATTTCACCGTAAGCAGCAGTCCGCCCGCCACCGAAAGAACAAAAAAGAACCCGAACAGGGCGTCCCAGCCGAACCGCTGCACGACACCCGCCACCAGAAAGGGCGACAGAAACTGGCCGGTGGAGCCGGTGCCGTTGACGAAGCCCGACGCCGTGGCCGCGGTTTCGCGCGTTGACGAGTCCTGCACCGCGGCGCCGCCCAGCAGCGTATCCGGACCCAGGTTCAGCAGCCCGATCAGCGCGATAGCCGGCACAATGATCCAGGTCCCGGTGAGACCTGCCATCGTGGGGAGCAGACAGGCGCAGCCGAGGCCCATCATCGCCAGCGCGCCCACCGGAAACCGCCGCGCCTGAAACAGCTTGTCGGAGACATAGCCGCTCAACACCACCCCGGCGAAGCCGCCCAGCTCAAACACCGACGAACTGTAGCCCGCCTCGGCCGGGCTGAAACCGAGCCGCTCGGTGAGATAAACCGGCAGCCAGAACAGGAAGGCGTAGCGCGTCATCTTCAGACAGAAATAGGCCCCGGCGATCACCCGGATGTTGCTGCTGCGGGCCACCTGAAGAAACTTGGCAAGGCTCTGCCGGGACTCGGCCCGGGTCTCGAACGCCACCGGACCGTTGCGCACGAGCACCGAAAAGCCCACGGCCAGCAGCATCAGCAGCGCGCCGGGCATCCACGCACCCCGCTGCCAGCCGGGGAAAAACAGCAGCGAGCTCGTGGCCGCGAACGTGCCGAAGGTGGTGGCGAGAAAGGCCCCCAGCGCGTAGTTGGTGCACCACCAGCCCATCACCACCCCGCGGTTGCGCGCCTCAAACCAGGCCGACATAATCTTCAGCAAGCCGGACCAGCCGCAGGCCTGCGCCATGCCGTTGATCGCCTGCAGGGCGATGATCGAGGACGTGTCAGTGTAAAAGGCCATCGCCACGCTCGACGCCCCGGCCACCAGCATGCCGGCCGTCACCACGCGCCGGGGGCCGAAGCGGTCGGACAGCGTGCCCATCACAAACTGGCTCAGCGAGTACATCAAGCTGTAGCCGAAGATCGCGGTGGCGAGTTGGTCCTTCGTAATGCCGGTATGCTGCTGCAACAGCGGCATCAGCACGCTGAAGTTCTTGCGGCAGAGATAAAAGCCGGCGTAGGCCAGCCAGGTGACGGCAAAGATGCGGACGCGCCAGGACTGGATTGACCCGTTTGTCATCAGATCTTGACTCTATCGCCTCCACATTTCGAGATGATGAATGAGCATGAAGAATCTGCTGCTCCTCCTCTGCCTAGCCGCCGCGGCCGGCGCTGCGCCGAAACACGTGGTGATCATCGGGGTCGACGGCCTGAGCGCCGAAGTGCTGCGCGAAGCCGAGGCGCCGAACCTGAAGCAGTTGATGGCGCGCGGCGCGTGGACGCTGCACGCCCGCGGCGTCCTGCCCACGGTGTCGAGCCCCAACTGGATGTCTATCCTCGCCGGCGCCGGGCCGGAGCAGCACGGCGTCGATTCAAACGAATGGGAGCGGTTTCAACAAGCGATTGCGCCCGTGTGCGCGGGGCCGGAGAAGATCTTCCCCACGTTGTTCAGCCAGTGGAAATCGCAGCGCCCCGCCGCGCACCTGGCCGTCATTCACGATTGGCCGGGCTTCGGGCGGCTGGTCGAAAAAAGCGCCACCGCCGCGACGCGGCACGTCAAAGGATCGCCGGCGGCGATGGCGGCGGCCATTGCCTATTGGAAGCAGCACAAGCCCGACCTGCTCTTCGTCCATCTCGACGACGTCGACCACGCCGGCCACGGCAAGGGTTGGGAATCGGCCGACTACCGGCGTGAGGTGGCCGTCGTGGACGGTCTCATTGGGGAGATGCTCGCCGTGCTGCCGGCCGCGCAGACGCTGGTGGTGATTGTGGCCGACCATGGCGGCACCGGGACCAAACACGGCAACCCGACCATGCGCGAGCTGGAGGTGCCGTGGATATTGGCCGGCCCCGGCGTCGCGCGGGGACGGGAGTTGACCGGGCCGGTCTATTCGCTCGATACGGCGCCCACCGTGCTGGCGCTCTTGGGGCTACGGCCTCACCCCTGCTGGACGGGACGCGCCGTGGCCGTCAAGTGACGGACAATCATGTCCCGGTAGGCTCCAATCGGGGTGACCGCCCGCCCCGGCTCCTTGGCCAATTCGTCCCAGTGGCGCAGGCGCAGGCAGTCTTTCAGCTCCGGCGCCGCGCCGAAAGCCGCGGCCTCCTCCGGCGCCATCGGGCCGCCCTGGTGCTTCAGGGTTTCCGTGCTGGCGGGCGAGAGGCGCTTGGCGTAGTTGGCGTTGGTGGTGACCAGATACCGCTTGGCGTCGACATGGCCGCGGACCAGGGTGCGGAGCCGGGGCGAAAAGCCCCGTTCGGCGAGCCACTCGGCGCCGAGGTCGTCGTGGTTGATCACGCCGACCTCCCCGTGCCGAATCGCCCGTTCGTCGCTGATGTTATGGCCGATGTCATGCAGCAGGGCGGCCAGAATCAGCTCCTCGTCGGCGTTGGCATCGCGCGCCGACTGCGCCGCCTGCAGCGCATGCGCCAACTGCGATACGGGTTCTCCGTAGTAGTCGGCGTTGGCGGAGGCGGCCAGCAGGGTGAGGATCTCGTCCGCGGTCTGCTCCGGCGTCATGGCTTCAGGCCAGGGGCTTGTACGCCACGCAGTCGATCTCGACGTGCATGGCGGGGTTGGGCATGACGGCCTGCACGGTGGTCCGGGCCGGCTTGGCATCGCCGAAAAACTCGCCGTAGACCTCGTTCATGGCGCTGAACTCGGCGACGTCCTTGAGAAACACCGAGCACTTCACCACATCGGCCAGCGTCGCGCCGGCCCCGGCGAGGATCTTCTGGATATTGGTGATGACGATACGGGTCTCGTGGCGGACATCCCCGATTTCGTACTGGCCGGTCTCGGTGTTAAACGGGCCCTGGCCGCTGACGTAGATAAAGTCACCGGCCCGAACCGCGTGAGAGTAGGGCCCGGCGGGCCGCGGCGCGCCGGGAATGTGGAAACGTTCGATCATAGGGCTCTCCGATTACTCCACCGGCTTGCGGGCGCGCGGGCGGCGCACGCTGGAGGTGGCGGTCTTTTTGGCGGCGGTGGCGCCGGTCCGTTTGCGTGAGGTTCCGGCGCCGCGCCGGCCTCCGGCGGGTTTGGCCTCCGCCGCGGGGGCCGTCGGTTCGGCCTCGGTCTCAGCGGCAGCCTCTTCGGTCGCAACCTCGGCCACGGTCTCGGCGACCCCGGCTCCGACCGCGAGTTCGCGTACCGGCTCCGGCTCCGGAGGCGGCGGGGCCAGCTCGGCGCCAAGGAACACCGTCATACCGCGCTGCTCATCCGGCTCCATGCGGACCATGAAGTTGTCCTGCGCGAAGTTCAGGAACTCGTTGAACTCCTGGAAGCCATACTTCTTCATGTCGAAGTCGGCATGGATCTTGCTCATCCAGCCCGCCACGGTTTCGGCGCTGGCGCCGTCTTCCATATCGAGCTTGTAGATGTCGAGCACCTGGCGGAGCAGCGGCAGGGCATCGTCCTTCTTATGGATCACCCCGCCGGTGGCGGCGGCGCCGCCCGAGAGGAGCTCGATCGTATAACGGCCCTCGGTGCCATGCAGTTGGATGAAGCCGGCAGCTTTAATGCGGTCGATGAACTCGGAAAAGGCACCGGCGCCGTAGGAGCGCTCGTTGAAACTGGGGTCGAGTTGCTTCATGGTGCTCTTGAGCAGACCAAGCTGCGGCTGGACGCCGCGCCGCTGCAGCACGCTAAGAGCGCGTTCGACCAGCGGCATGGCCTGGGCTACTTCGAGCGGCTGCGGACGGCCACGCCGGTAACCGCCGCCTTGCTGCTGCGGCGGCTGCGCGGCGGGCGCGGGCGCTTCGGCCGCCGCGGCGCGCGGTGCCTGTTCCCGCGGCGGCGGCGGGGCGTACTTGCGCTCCGGGATCACCCGCATATCGTCCGTCAGCAGACTTTCGTAGCTGATGAACTCGTGGCAGTTCTGCTGCAGGATGTTCGAGGTGAAGGCCTTGCCACCGACAATATAAATGGTTTTCCCGTAGGCC
The DNA here is from genome assembly GCA_020247055.1 of Acidobacteriaceae bacterium. GTDB lineage: Bacteria > Acidobacteriota > Terriglobia > Bryobacterales > Bryobacteraceae. The sequence goes on from JADCJL010000155.1 coordinate 25,900, forward strand.
TTCAGCTTGTTGACGAGCGGAATAAAGTCGCTATCGCCGCTGATGATCGCAAACGCATTCACGTTGCGGTGGGTGAAGGCCATCTCGAGCGCGTCGAGTGCCAGGTTGATATCCGCTCCGTTCTTGTCACCCCGCGGCGAGGGCAGGCGCTGCACCATCTGGACAGCGTTCTCCGCCATCTGCCGGACAGCCGGCTCCTGCCGGCTCCAGTTGGCATAGGCAAATTTGGCGACGATATCGCCGCGCTCCTTGAGCGCATCGAGAGGGAGCGACACGTCGAATTCGCGGCGCAACGTCGACTTCACGCCGATTTCGATGTTGTCATAGTCCACGAATACGGCGATATTTTGGCGTTCTTGCATGTAGTTCTTAATCCTTGGCGCGGTGCGGGGGGCCAGCCTTTGGCTCGCTCCCAAGGCGCCGCCTTTGAGTTGCTTGTTCCTGTTGGCAGCTTCCGCGGGGGGCAACGCCTCCACGTTTTCCGCTTTCCTGCTATCGGGGCCCGGCAGAATCGTCCCGGCTTCGCGGCAGCCGCCTGACGCCCGATTTGGGGTAGACCAGGGCTGCTCTAGCTGTCATCCGGCTCGACCGCTAGAGAGCAGTATATCGCTTGTGAGGAGTGGCGCGAGGCAGGGGGGAGGGAAGTGACCCCGCCCGAGCAAACCAACGTCCCGCCGAGGTCTGGTACCGGTGGTACGAATCGTCGAGTTTCCCATTCAGTTTTTCCCCTTACAGTGGGTAAGGTCTCACGCTGAAAACTGGAGATTATCATGCAGAAGCCCTCTGTTACCGTCCTCATACCTTGCCGCGACAACCTATCCTGTCTACCGAGACTCATCGCCCGGTTTGACGCCATGCGGGCCACCGGACAGATCCCCCATTGGGAGCTCTTTTTTATCAATGACGGCTCGCAGGACGGCACCGGTCCCCTCCTCAATCACCTAATGGATTGCTATCCCTGGATCCGTGTGGTTCATCACCGCCGGCCGCGCGGCCTCGGCGTCGCGCTGCGTGCCGGGCTCCAACGTGCGGAAGCACCGGTGGTCTGCACGATGCAGTGCGATGGCGACTACGGGCCGGAGACCTTGCCGGGCATGGTAGCCCTGCTCGAGGACGGCGCCGATGTCGTCACCGTTCAGCCGCACTATTCCCCCGGAGAAACTGCGCCCCGGAAATCGCCGCGGGACCTACCGAACGCAGTGGCCGGCCAGCTCTACCGGCTGCTCCTCGGTGGGCCAGCCGATGGCTTCTGCTCGAACCACCGGGCCTTCCGCGCCAGCGCTCTCAAGCGGATCGCGATACGGTGCCGCGGGGAGTCCGCCGTGGCGGAAATCATGATCCGGTGTCTGCTCAAAGGTCTCCAGGTGCGAGAGTTCTCCCCGGCCTTGGAACCCGGCGAGGAACGCTCCCCCGGCTCCCGGCTCCGGGCCGGGATCCTCGGCCACGCGGCGCTTCTGCAGATGAGCTGCCGCCACCTCTGTGTGCGGACCGTCACGCAGTGGGTGGCGGGCATCTAGCCTTCGCGCCGGCCCCAGCACTACCCCGCCGGCTTAGACTGACAAGATGGTCTCTCGCCGCCTTCTCTGTCTCAGCATCATCGCCCTCAGCGCCAGAGCGCAGTTTCAGCCCCCACAGACGCCCGTCACGTTTGATGGGACACTGAAGGCTTACGACAAAAAATTTGTGATCGTCGAGACCGCCCCGGAACAGACCGTTCGCCTCGAGATTGACCGCAAAACGAAGCTCGTCGATGCCCAGGGTAAACCGCTCACCCGCCCGCCGGCCGAGGGAAGCCAGGTCGCCATCGATGGCCGCAAGCGGCTGAACGGCGTCTTGGTCGCCTTGACCATCAAGGTGCTCTAGCTCCCAGCCCGCTCCGCTAAACTACCTCCTGTGCCGCCCCGGGCTGCAGCGCCGCCAGCAGATTCAACAGATCGTCCGCCCGGAAAGGCTTAGCGAGAAAGTGATCCATGCCGGCCTCGAGGCAACGGTCCCGGTCCTCGGCCAAAGCCCCGGCCGTGAGCGCCACAATCGGCACCCGCCCGGCGGGCCCCTCCAGATCGCGGATGCGCCCGGCGGCCGTATACCCATCCATCACCGGCATGTGGCAGTCCATCAGCACCACATCAAAGCCGCCTTCCTGGATGGCTTCGAGCGCCCGCTCCCCGTTCTCGACCACGGAAAAGGTGCAGCCGGCCCGCTTGAGAATCCCGATAACCACTTTCTGATTGACGCGGTTGTCCTCCGCCAGCAACACGCGCAGCCCCGGCAGCGTCGCCGCAATCGGCACAAACTCGCTCTGCCGCGCCAAAGCCCCCGGGCCCAGCATGGCCGCCGCCGGAGCAGCCTGCCGCAAAGCCTCCACCGTGTCGAGGAACTCCCGCTGCCGCACCGGCTGCCGGAGCCATGCCTGAAAGCCCGCGCTCTCCGCCTCGCTGCCCACCCGCGGACTCGGATCCCGGCTCAGCAGCAGACGCCGCGCTCCCCCCGCGTCCGCCGCCGGTGGAGCCAGTCGATCCAAGACCCACAACTCCGGATCCTGCTCACCCAGGACTGCCCCATGCGCCGCTAACCAACGCTGCACGACCTCCCGCAGACGCTCCGCTTCGAGGTCGCAGCGAACCCGCAAACCCGTGAGCCGCGGTACAAACTCCGGCGTTTCCCCGTCGATCGCCAGCCGCAGAGTAAACGCAAACACCGAGCCCACCCCCGGCGAGCTGCGCACCCCAATCTCTCCACCCATCGCGTTGACGATCTTCTTGGAAAGCGCCAGCCCGAGGCCCGTGCCCCCGAACCGCCGCTGCGTCCCCGGTTCGGCCTGCTCAAACGGCTGAAACAGACGTCCGGCCTGCTCAGCCGTCATGCCGATACCGGAGTCGGCCACCTCCACCACCAGCTCCCCAAATCCATCGCCGGCCTCCCCCTTTACCCGCACCTCGACGAAGCCCTTCTCCGTAAATTTCAGCGCATTGCCCACCAGATTCAGCAACACCTGACGCAGCCGGCCGGCATCGCCGAAGTAACGCGCCGGCAGCGAGGACGGAAAGTCAAACAGAAACTCCTGTACCTTGGTCCGCGCCATCGGCGCAAGCAGCTCCATCACCTCTTCAAACACCGCCGGGAGCGAAAAGCTCTCCCGCACCAGCTCCAACTTGCCCGCCTCAATCCGGCTCAGGTCCAGAATGTCGTTCAGAATCGTCAGCAGCGCCTCGGCTGAGTGTTCAATCGTCGAGGCCTGATCGCGCTGTTCAGGATTGAGCGGCGTCTCAAGCAGCAGCCGCGTCATGCCGAGAATTCCATTCATCGGCGTCCGGATCTCGTGGCTCATGTTGGCCAGAAACATGCTCTTCGCCGAGGCATTCGACTCCGCCGCCCGGCGCGCCCGCTCGAGCTCCTGCTGCAGCCGCACCCGCTCGGTAATGTCCCGGCCAATCGCCTGCATCCCCGTTTCAAACCCCCGGTCGGCCAGCACCCGGCAGCTCAACTCCAACGTCTTCGGCGACCCGTCCTCACCGAGGAACTCCCGCTCCACCCGCACCGTATCCGAGTACCGCACCTGGTCGAGCACATCAAAATACCAGCCCGGGTCATCCGTCGTAAACAGGTCTTCAATGAACTGACTGTCCAGACCCGTCTCACCGCCCCCCAACAACAGGTCCGCCGCCCGGTTGGACGCCACCAGCCGCCCGTCCAGATTCGTCTGCAAAATCACATCGCTGGCGTTGGCAAACAGCTCCCCGTAGCGCTCCCGCACATGGCGCTCCGAAGCCAGCGAGTCCTGCAGCAGCTTGGTCTGCGAAAGCAGATCCGAGCGCAGCTGCCGGTAGGCCCGGCCCACCCACACCAGAACCGCGGCGAGGAGTCCGATGATTAAGAGGCAGGCTACAAGCGGAATCCCCATCAATACAATGGGTATCGGCCCGACGAGCCTAAGTGTTAGCGAAAGAGTGGGCTACGGTTCGTTAACCTTGCTGACTTCGCCCGAAAGACGCGACGCCAGAGGACTCGTCTGCCCGGCGTACTTGTTGCCCGGCTTGGCGCGGTAAGGCACCGAAACGGGCGTCGTCAACTGCTCAAACGTAAACGAACAGATCCGCATGCCCGGATACAGCGCCACCGGCACGCGCCCGAGATTCGACAGTTCGAGCGTCGCCTTCCCCGTCCAACCCGGATCAAACAACCCCGCCGTTCCGTGCACGATAATCCCGATCCGCCCCAGGCTCGACCGCCCCTCCAGCCGCCCCAGCACATCATCGGCCAGCTCCAGCCGCTCCTCGGTGATCGCCAGACAGAAATCCCGCGGCTGCAATATAAACGGCTCGCCCGGCGCCACGACAATCGTCCGCATCATGTCCTGAATCGCTCCCCCATCCCGCGGATCAATAAACGCGAAACGGGAATGCTCAAAGACACTGAATTCGTTTCCCAGACGAAAATCCACCGAACAGGAGCCATACTGCTCCGGAGGAAGCTCCGGCTCGATCCGGATCTTCCCTTCCGCCAGGTAACGTTTGATATCGATGTCCGATAAGACCATGGCGGAAACTTTGGTGGACGACATGGGACTCGAACCCACGACCCCCACGATGCGAACGTGGTGCTCTCCCAACTGAGCTAGTCGCCCACGCGACTGTTCTAAGTATACAGGACGGAGAGCCTCCGTGGGCACGCTACAATGAACTTTTCCGATGTCTGAGAGTATCCTTCAAAAAATGCGCGTCGAATGGGACGCCCGTGCCCGCGAAAATGCCCGCTACTACGTCAATACCGCCAGCGAGAACTGGACCGACGACGCGTTCTTCCAATCCGGCGAACGCACTGTGGCCGAAGAAATTCTCACCGACATGACCAACATCTGCCAGGGCAAAGACCCGCAGGCCATGCGGGTACTCGAAATCGGCTGCGGCGCGGCCCGCGTCACCCGCGCCCTCGCCGGCCTGTTCGGTGAGGTCTACGCCGTCGACATCAGCCCCGAAATGGTCGCCCAGGCCCAGGCCGCTCTCACCCGCTTCCCCCACGCCCACGTCTACCAGAACAACGGCACCGACCTCGCCGTCGTACCCGCCGCCAACTTCGACTTCGCCTTCTCCACCATCGTCTTTCAACACATCCCCAGCCGCGAGGTCATCGAAAACTACGTCCGCGAAGTCTCCCGCCTCCTCCGCCCCGGCGCTCTGTTCAAATTCCAGGTTCAGGGAGACGTAACCATCGAAAGCACCCCGGACGATACCTGGCTCGGCGTACCGTTCTCTCGCGAACAGGCCAACGAAATGGCCGAACGGTGCGGCTTTGAAATGCGCTACAACCACGGCGCCGGCCAGCAATACTATTGGCTCTGGTTTTTCAAACGCTAACCGCCCACCCCTTCGCGGCGGCTCTCCCAGTATTTCCGCATCCGCTCGGATACCTGCCTCCGCTCCTCCTCGGCCATCGACTTGCGTCCACGGCGCCCGGCGGCTTTGGCGGGCGCAGGGCCCTGCCTTTCGAGGGCCGCAATGGCCTGCTCGATCCGTCTCTTCTCCTCGTACAACTCTTCAATTGCTCGGTATAAGTCCATCAGGGTCCACCGCACTGTCAGCGATTCCCCTGCAGAATAACCTGCCTGCTAAGAATTGTGATGAACGAAAGGTACTTGTTTTAACAGCGATTTAGTACTAAACGGAGGGATATATTCATCGCACCAGGAAGGGCCAAGCCGGGATCAACTTGTATCCGTAGCGCGTCATCGCCACGTAGAAAACGGCGGCTACCACCCCCACCAGCGAACCCACAATCACCAATACCGAAGCCCATGGGAAGCTTTCGTCGTTCCGGCGCAGCTCCAGCAGGTAGCTGGCAAAAACCCCGATAAAGTACAGAAAAACCATCGGCACGGAAAAGATCATCAGGTTGAAGATGTCCGGCGTGGGCGTCACCACCGCCGCCAGGATCACGATGATCAGAATCGCGTACCGCGAATTGGCCAGCAGAAATTTCGCCGTGGTAATCCGCAGAAAGGTTAGGAAGAACACGGCCACCGGCATCTCGAAAACCAGACCAATCCCCAGCGAGACGTTGACGAACAGGTCGAAGTAATCCACCAGGTTGATCGCCGGTTCAACGTTGATGTCCTTGCCCATGCCCAGCAGAAACTCGAGACCGAACCGGAAAGCCACAAAGTAGGCAAACAAACCGCCCAGCACAAAAAGACCCGCCGTGCAGAGAATGAACGGCGCGGCGAACCGCCGCTCTTTCTTGTACAAACCCGGCGCGATAAAGGACCATACCTGGTAAAGGATCCAGGGCGAAGACAAAAAGGTGGCCGTCAGCAGCGGCACCTTCATCCAGATCACGGTGAAAGCATCGGTCGGGCTTAACTGCTTCAACGTCGGCGGATAACCAAGCCGCGCCAGCGCCTCGGCCGCCGGATCAGAGATCGCCTTCCAGATCTCGTTGGCAAACAGCATCGCCAGCAGAAACGCCACCGCTACGCCGCCCAGCGCCTTGATCAACCGGCTCCGCAGCTCTTCAAGGTGCTCGAGGAAGCTCATCCGCAGCATCCCGTCGTCCTCTTCGTCCTCCTCGTCGGGGGGAGAAGGGGGCGGCGGCGCTCCGCTCCCGGAGCTCGCCGGAACCAGCGGCGCCGCCGCTGGAGTTACCGGATTGTGATCCACCTGCGAATAGGGATCGTCGTAGGTATAGCCGTCGTAGTAGTGCGAGTCGTGGTCAGCGTCGGTCGTCTGCTCGTGCGAGACGTAGGTGCTCTCGGATGCCGGCGCGCCTTCAGCCGCCGGCTCCGGCCCCGCGCTCTGCGGGGTATCCGGCGCAAGTTCCCTGTCGGGGCCGCGCCCCTGCTGCTCTTCCGATGACATAAAGTACGGTCTTAAGTTAGCTAGCCACTGAGTTCTGGGATACGGTGCCCTCGGCGGCCTTCACCACCAGCGGGGTTTCCGTGGCGGCGGGGGCGGCCGGTTCAGCCGGCGTCTCAACGACAGTGGTCTGTTCAGCGCCCTGAGGTGCGGATGCGCTTACCGTGGATGAAGAGGTTGCGGTGGATTCTGACAATTGCGGGGTCGATTCCCCGTAATCGTAATAAGAGGTGTCGTCGTAGTTCGTGACTTCGTTCTGGAACTCACGCGTAACATCCCGGAGCTCGTTAAGCTCCTTCATCGATCCGTTATCCCGCTCCAAGGAGTTCATTTCGCGCTCAAACGTCGAACGCAATTCCGTCGATGCCCGCCGGAATTCGCCCATCGCTCTCGCTACGGTCCTGCCCAGCTCCGGTAACTTTTTGGGACCGAAAACCAGCAGGGCCAGAATGAAGATCAGGATCATCTCCTGAGTGCCGAGCGAGCCCATGGATTGGTGTTACCCCCTTTGCAGAATGAGAATTCTGCTCCAGTTTAGCACAGGGTCCCGAGGCGGCCCGGCGCAGCCGCCGAGCCGCCCCGGGCCCGCTTTTACTGGTTCACGCCGCTCGCCAGGAACCCTCCGTCCACCGCAATGCACTGGCCCGTAATGTAGCTCGCCGCCTCGGAAGCCAGCAGCAGCGCCGCCCCCAGCAGCTCCTGCCGCTGCCCAAACCGCTTCATCGGCGTCCGCAGCAGAAACTCCTTGCCGCGCTCGGTGCCGTCCAGCAGCGCCGCGTTCAACTCCGTCCGGAAAACCCCGGGCGCAATCGCGTTCACGTTGATGCCCTCTTTGGCCCACTCCACAGCCAGCTGCCGCGTCATCTGCAGCACGGCCGCCTTCGACGTCGCATACGCGGTCACCTCAAGCAGCCCGACGAAGGAGCTAAGCGAAGCAATGTTGATCACCCGCCCCGCGCCGTGCGCCTTCAGCGGCTCATAGAAGCTCTGACAGGCCCGCAGCGTGCCCGTCACATTGACGTCCATCAGCCGGTTCCACTCGGCCTCCTCCACCGCCACGGTCTTTTTCCGGAACGTCATCCCGGCCACGTTCAGCAGAATGTCCACCCGGCCAAACCGCGCCAGCACCGCGTCCCGCAGCGCGTCAATCGACTCCCGCTTCTGCACATCGCAAACCTGCCGCAACGTCTGCCCGCCCAGGGCCTCAATCTCGCTGCAAACCGCGTTCAGTTCCGCCTCCCGCCGCCCGGTCGGCACCACCGTCGCCCCGGCTTCGGCCAAACCCACCGCCAACACCGCGCCGATACCCGACGTCCCGCCCATGACGACCGCCACGCGGCCCGTTAAATCCATGAAATTCTTTGCCATAACTCTTCCAGCAGTATACCCCCCGCCAGCCCTATCCCCCCAGCGCATCCTCTCTCCGCCGGCCGAACGCGAATAGGAGATGGGTTAAAGGTTGGTTCGGAAGGGACGATACACTAATTTGGTTATTTCCCGAAGAAACATACTTTTACTATCTCCCGCTGCCGCGCCCGTTTTGGCCGCCGCCGTGCGGGGCGATGATGTCAGATACGTTGGCGGAACAATTACTGAGATACCCCAGAACACCGAAGGCTCCCTGATGATTGATCAGCGCGTCGGCCTGAAGTTTCAAAGTAAAAAGGGCACGTTTGATATCCCCTTCGATCGCGTCTCTTCGCTCGAATACGGCCAGAAGGCCGGCCGCCGCATCGGCGTGGCCATTATGATCAATCCCCTGTTTCTGCTCTCCAAAAAGCGGAAGCACTTCCTGACCATTGGTTACAAGGACAGTACGAACCTGCAGCAGGGAGTAGTCCTCGAATTAGCCAAAGGGCTGCCCGCTAAGGTAATTACCATCATCGAAGCCCGCTCCGGCGTCAAATGCGAGTACGAGTCCGAAGAGGCCAAGAAACACCTCCATGGTTGAGTTTCTTCTCGCGGCATGGTTCCTGCAGGCCGTTACCGGAACGGAAAGGCCAGCCGTCTGCGTGGAAAAGATCCGGGGCGAGGCGGTCCTTGGCGCTTTGGCCGAGGACGCCCTCGCCGCCGCTCTGTTGAGCACCCGGCGCGTCCGCCTCACCGAAAACTGCCAAAAGGCCGAGTACGTCCTCAAAGGAAGCATCGTGGAACGAGCCGACCTACGGGCGCGCAGCGAAGGCGAAGCGACCGGCATTGCCGCCGCGGGCGGAGCCTACAACGCCGCCGGCGGCGGATTCGGCGCCATGGCCGCCACGGGTCAGGAGGCGCTCGCCACCACCGAAACCAAACGCTCCGTCACCCTGATCGTCAAGCTGGTCCGCGCCGACGGCGAAATCCCCTTCGCCGGCACCCAGGACAGCGCACCCTCCAAGAACCGCTCCGCCGTCAGCGAGGCCGCCGACCGGCTGGCCCGCGAGATCGTCAGAGAACTCTTTCCCGCCCCGCCGCCCAAGTCGCCGGAGGGCCGCTACCAGAAGATCCAGTGAGCCGGTCGCCGGATGGCCGGTATATCCTGGTAGCTATGGAACAGAACCCCCGCCGCGACTTCCTGAAGTCCGGAGCCATCCTCCTCGGCGCCCCCGCCGTCCTCTCCGCCATGCAAGGCTCGAAGGCCATCAAAGTCGGCCTCGTCGGCTGTGGCGGACGCGGCACCGGCGCCGCCGCGCAGGCGCTCAAAGCTGACGACTTCGCCAATCTCACCGCGGTGGCTGACGTGTTCCAGGACCGCATCGATGACTCGCTCGAACGCCTCAAGAAAATCCACGGCGAAAAGGTAAAGGTCGAAACGGCCAATATGTTCGTCGGCCTCGACGCCTACGAGAAGCTCATCAACTCCGACGTCGACGTCGTCCTCCTCGCCACCCCCCCCGGTTTCCGCCCCGCCCAGCTCCGCTACGCCATCGAGAAAGGCAAACACGTCTTCTGCGAAAAGCCCATGGCCGTCGACGTCCCCGGCATCCGCCACGTCATGGAAACCTCGAAGATGGCCAAGGAGAAGAATCTCTCCCTCGTCGCCGGCTTCTGCTGGCGCTACTCGAACTACATCGTCGAAACCTTCAGCAAAATCAAGGGCGGCGCCATCGGCGACATCGTCGCCTACTACGGCACCTACTACACCAACCCCGTCAAGCCCATGCCCCCGGCCGACACCCGCCCCGCCGGCATGTCCGACGTCGAATGGCAGATCCGCAACTGGTACAACTTCCAGTGGCTCTGCGGCGATTCGCTCGTCGAACAGGCCATCCACACCGTCGACAAGGTCGCTTGGGCTTTCAACGACCAGCCCCCCGTCTCCTGCGTCGCCACCGGCGGCCGCCAAATTCCCGCCGAAGGCGGCAACATCTACGACCACTTCTCCGTCAACTACCTCTATCCCAACAACGTCCGCGCCTTCGTCTCCAACCGCCAGATGGAGGGCTGCTACAACGAAAACGCCGACTACATCATGGGCACCAAAGGCCAGGCCATCATCGGCCGCGGGCCCAATCCCCGCATCGTCGGCGAAAACCCCTGGACCTTCTCCGGCCAGAAGTACGACATGTACCAGAAGGAGCACGACGACCTATTCGCCGGCATTCGCAAAGGCGCACCGCTCAACGACGGCGAACGCATGTGCACCTCCACCCTCCTCGGCATCATGGGCCGCATGGCGGCCTACACCGGCCAGCAGATCAGCTGGGAGCAGGTCATGAACTCCCAGCACCGCATCTTCCCCGACAAGGTCGAATGGGGCGGCACCGTCCAGAACGAACCCATGCCGCTGCCCGGCCGCACCAAGTTCCTCTAATGCGGCTGACTCTTTTCCTCCTCCCGCTCCTGGCCGCGGCCCAAACGCCCGAGTTCGGCCAGGTGCTCGAGCAACAGTGTCTCTCCTGCCACGGAGCCGAACGGGGCCTGTCCGGCCTCCGGCTCCACACCCGCGCCGCCGCCCTCAAAGGCGGCACGCGCGGTCCGGCCCTCGTCCCCGGCGATCCCGCCAAGTCGCTGCTCTACACCACCACCGAACTCGCCCCCGGCACCGCCCTCGCCATGCCGCCGGGCGGCCAGCAGATTCCCGCCGGCCAGCGCGCCATTCTCAAAGCCTGGATCGCCGCCGGCGCCCCCTGGCCCGACACCCTCACCCTGAAACTCCCGCAACCCAAGGTTAAGGACGACCAGGCCCTCGTCTCCCGCCTCCACCCGAAAATGGAGCAGGCCACCGAACTCAAGCCCTACCGCCGCACCATCCCGAACTCGACCGTCGAGTTTGCAATGGTGCCCGTCCCCGGCAACGGGAAGGTGGCGCCCTTCTGGATGGCGGCCCGCGAAGTCACCTGGGACGAGTACCGGCTCTTCATGTTCCAGAACCTCGCCAACGAAGCCCGCGGCGCGGACCCCGTCGTCGATGCCATCTCCCGCCCCACCAAGCCCTACGTCGAAATGTCGTTCGGCATGGGCATCAACGGCTACCCCGCCATCTCGATGACCCAGCACGCCGCCAACAAGTACGCCCAGTGGCTCTCGGCCAAAACCGGCCAGTTCTACCGCCTGCCCACCGAAGCCGAATGGGAGTACGCCTGCCGCCTCGGCGACACCGAAGCGACGCCCATCAACGAACGCTCCTGGTACACCGACAACGCCCCCGAAAAGTACGAGCTGGTCGGCAAAAAGAAGCCCAACAAGCTCGGCATCTACGACATGCTCGGCAACGTCGCCGAATGGACCCTCGATCAGTACGACGAAAAGGCCTATGGCAAGCCGCTACCCCCCGAAGGCTACATCCCCTCCACCAAGCCCTACCCGCACGTGGCCAAGGGCGGCGCCTGGTCCGACCCGGCCGAAAAGCTCGCCTGCGGAGAGCGCATCTGGTCGAGCCCCCAGTGGAAGATGCAGGATCCGCAACTGCCCAAGTCCATCTGGTACCTCACCGACGCGCAGTTCCTCGGCTTCCGCCTCGTCCGCCCGCTGCAGGTGCCCAGTGCTGCGCAGATGTTTCGTTATTGGAATAACGGCGTCGAGCGCGAGTAGCGCTGCTCCGGCGCTCGAGCGCTTTGAAGCGGTGGAGCCGCACCTCGGCACCCTCGTCGGCATCACGGCCTACGCCCGCGATGTCAACGAGGCCCGCGCCGCCTTCCGCCGCGCCTACGCACGGATTGCCGCCCTGAACGCCATCCTGTCGGACTATCTCCCCCACTCCGAACTCAACCAGCTCTCCACCACCCCCCGCCAAATCTCCCCCGAACTCGCCCTCGTCCTCCGCACCGCCCAGCAGGTTGCCGAACGAACCCAAGGCGCCTTCGACGTTACCGCCGGCGCCCTCATCCGCCACTGGCGCCAAACCAAAACCTTCCCGCCCGCTAACCTGCCCTCTGGCTACCAGCATCTTCACCTCAAAGGCAACACCGCTTGGCTCGACGACCCCGGCATCCGCCTCGACGTCGGCGGCCTCGGCAAAGGCTACATCGCCGACGAAGCGTTACAGGCGCTCGGCCTCCCCCGCGCCCTGATCGCCATCAGCGGCGACATTGTCTGCGGCGCCCCCCCGCCCGGCGAGCGCGGCTGGCGCGTCCAGGCCGCGGGCCGCGTCTTCACTCTCAAGCACGCCGCCGTCTCCACCGCCGGCGACACCGAGCAGTATACGATCATCGACGGCCAACGCTACTCCCACATCCTCGATCCCCGCACCCGCCGCCCTCTTTCAACCCCGCGCCAGGTCACCGTCATCGCCCCCTCCGGCCTGCTCGCCGACGCCCTCGACACCGCCATCTGCGTCACCGGCAACCCCGCCCTCGTCCGTCACTACCGCCGCGCCACCGCCTACCTGATCCCCTGACCCTCTGCCGCTGCCTTGACGCCATCGAACAGGCCGCCCTGGCCCGGGCCAGCGGGCTGGGCTCCCCCGAATGCTACCTCCCCGGCTACCGCGATCCCGATCGCCGGCTTCCCCCGCCCGCCGCGGCCTGCACGTCGTCTTCCATCATCAGGACCACCCACCCAGCACAACCCCCTCGTTCCACCAAAACGCCGTCACCTGCCGGCCCGCCGAGAAGACCTGTTACTTCGCGACGGTCAACTACGCCGTCCCCCGCCAACCTGCACCGCCATCACCACCCCCAATGGCGCCCTGCTCACGAGCAACCCCTCCGGCGCCCCCGACCTCCTGCTGGCCGACCTGGACCTGACCCAAGCCAGCGGCCAGTTCACTGAGCGGGAACCTTCCCGGCAGCCGGGCACTCTGCACAGACGGCGTGCTGCGGTATCCGCGTGACCAGCCATGGACCCCGACGCTTCGCGTGTTGTCCGTGCCGCACTGCCGGCGCCGGCCAATCCCGCTCGCAGTTCCCCGGCAACCGTACTCCCGCCGACCGCATCACCGCCCTCGCCCGCCCCGCCCCTCACGGCCCAAAAGGAACTTTCTCGGCGCCCAACGCAACATCGAAGACATGGCGGTCTTCCTCCTCCCGTTCGATCACCGCTTCCACGACCGCCACGTCCGGGCCACCGGTCAACCCGGAATCGCGGCGAAGGGAAACTATTTCGCTTCCCCCCTCCGTTGGCGCCCTTTCGGCCGCCAACCTGCGGTTTGGCCTTCCGTTGGCCGGTTTTCAGGTGTCCCCCGAGGTTGCCGACCCTGACGAAAAGGCGGCGCGAATTCGCGACGCCTTCGAAAAAGTGAACTACCTGCCCCGACCGGCTCGAATGGCCGGTTCTTAAGCTTTACGAAAGTTCAACTCTCCTGAAGTAGTGTGTCTCCGTGACGGTAACAGCCATCGGAAAAGGTATTTTTCTGATGATGAAGGCCGAGCGCCTTGGCAGCTTGAGGCGAAGGTGCTGAAGGTAGTCCTCCGGGATGGGTTGCAGTGGGAGCGCCTCAGCAACTCTGCGCGGCGCGACAGGGCGTACTGGTGTTACGCTTTGGACGTATGGAGCTAGCGATTCAAGTGCACATTGAGGAATTGCCTGAGGGGCTCTTTCTGGCCACGTCTGACGAATTGCCCGGTCTTGTCGCTCAGGGGCGGACGGTGACCGAAGCTCTGGAAATCGCCCGTGATGTTGCGCGGAAACTGCTGGAGGCGCAGCGGGAACGGGACGGCATGCCGAATCTTCCCAGTACAACGGAACGGCGGAACCACACCATCGTTGTCGCAGCCTGAACAGGGGTCGGCTTGCGGTATTCCGTTACAGAGACATCGTTTGCGAGTTGAAGGCGCTGGGCTTCGAGTTCGACCGCCAAGCCGCGGGCAGTCACGAGATCTGGTTCAATGCTTCGGCCTGGCTTTACACCACCATCCCGAACCATCCGGGCGACATGCCGGAAGGAACACTCCGGGCCATTGTGCGGCAAGCCGAAATCGCTGTCGACGACTTCTTGGCAGCCTGACTCAGCGTGGCCGTCCTCGAGGCGGGCAAGTCTCCCCATCAGTTTCGATGCAAAAACGCGACTAATCGCTGCGCACTACCCCGAATCGTAGGCGATCCGCCAAGTAACGAATGGCGCGTGATTCGCCCGGCAATTCTCCAGAGGCCGGACCAAATCAGGCCGTCGCCACGCAGCCGACGGCGGAGGACCGGCAACAGGATCAGACCACTGCTTCGGGGCGGGGTCTTGCGCTCTCTCCGTCGGCGACCACCACGAGACTCAATGAGCGGGTGCACCGGCACCTTAGAATCTGATTGGTGCGGATGAGAGGACTCGAACCTCCACTCCCTTGGGAGAACTGGAACCGGAAACGGAAATGACTTGTTTTCGGCTGTTTGCGCTAGGTTCCTTCTCCTTCGTAAGATGTTGATCCGATTGTAGTTGCGACCTTGCCTGTGTTTGCCTCAGTCCGGGCTGTTGGGGCCAATTTGTCTGATTCCGCACACGGCACGCACACTAACCGGCGGCACATGGCGGACAGAATCAAGTTGGCAACTTCGGTTGGCACGAAAGCAGTCTAACGCGGGTTCCGGCGGCCGTAAAGTCAGTTGTGGGCAAGTGGCGATGAGCCGGATTCTGGTTCGGGCTAGAACCAGGTGGATGAGGATCAGCGCCGGAATTCCGTGCCCGACCGCGTCGCACAATTCACTTCGTAGGCATTGGCTTTCGAGCCCGAGATCCGCCGGCGCCGCACCAGATTTCATTCGTCGAGGCTAACTCGTGGTTGAGCACAAAGGCGAGTGAGGGAAATCAACCTTGATCGTATTGAGCCAAGTACGCCTTGTTGTCATGATGAACCAAACCGAAGCGAACTCGATCGAGCCAGCCGATTCGTCCAAGCACGTTCTTTTCGATCATCGGATCGGCAAAGAAGTAAACGATGGAGGTTGTCGCCACGCCGAACACGCTGAGTTCCACTTCGTGACCGAAAGCATCGAATCCGCTGTTCGCGGTTCGGAAGCGCTTGCGGATTCCGCCTTCCAGGTCGAGGCCAAGTGCTTCGGCGATCTCCGCTCCAAACAAGCAAAATGACGCCCCCGTGTCGACGCTAGCAGCCACACGCAGTTGCTTGGGTCCTGATCGAAGAACGACCGGCAAGATAACGCTCTCATCCTCGCCAGAGTAATCGTAGACGTGCGTAAACTCCAACTGGTGCATCGCCTACCAGCCCCCAAATGGCACATTCTTCTCCCTTGGCACGCGCGCGAAAAATGGTTCGGCTATACCAGCGGCGGCAGCAGCCGCGCTTACGTCAGCTAGCTTTGTGCCGTGCGCAATCAGGCGCGGTCCGTCTAGCGCCACCCACTCCCCGGCATACGGACCCGATTCCTTGGCGAGCCATAGCAGTTCCTCGCGGCGCTCACGGGTGGGTTCCTTTGATTCCCAGCTGAGCTTTGCCGGTTGTTCCTCGAGCGTTAAACGGACCCGTTGATGCTCGGGCAGAACGAGCGGTTCCAGGGGACGCAAGACCCCGTGTTCGTAAACGGCTTCGAGCTGTCGAGACATGTTTTGATTGTACCGGGTTGGATCCGGCGAGGCATGTAGAAAGGAGGGCCACCGATGGCGTTTGCGCGCGACTGCTGGAAAATGGGTCTGTGTGTTCAATGCCGGTGTTCCCCAGTTATATTCATTACCCGACATAAGGCGTCGGCTGTTGCGTATAGTTGGGGCGTTGCGGGTTCTGTTGATCTGATTGCCCGAAGTCTTTCCACCCCGTCTCATCAGCTTGCCGCTCGATGCAGGAACATAGTGCTGAGGCCGTTATGCCAAGCAACCTTCTCACTATCAGCCGGGCCGCGGAATTGCTCAACGTTAGCCGCGAGTTTATGGTCGACCTGCTCGATGAACGGACGATTCTTTCCGTTGGAGCAGGTGTAAGACACAGGATTGAGGAACCTGTTCTGCTGGCCTTCCGCGAGCGCCGCAAGGCACGAAGCGATTCAGCAGATGGCGTGGGATGCGGTTGAAGCCGGCGTCTATGACCTCGTGGTTCTCCCGGAAGGCACCGAGGACGAATAGCATGGCGAACGTCTGGTTCAGCGCCGACTTTCACTTTGGCCATTCAAGCATCATTCGATACTGTGATCGTCCGTTTGCGAATACCGCCGAAATGGACGAGGCGATTCTTGAACGCGTCAACGAGTCAATGAAGGCCGACGACGAACTCTACTTTCTCGGCGACTTCTGTATCGGCGGACCGAAGGTCGCAGCCGCGTACCGGCAGAAGATCCGTTGCAAGAAGGTCTACTTCGTCCTCGGCAACCACGACCGCGTCATCAAAAAGATCGTGGACCAGTTCGTCTGGGTCAAGGAAATCGCCGAGGTCAATATTCGCAATCAGCCCATCGTGCTCTGCCACTACGCCATGAGGGTTTGGCATCACTCCGGCCGGGGAGCGTGGCAACTATACGGCCACTCGCACGGCAAACTCCCAGCCGCCGAGGGCAGCAAAAGCATGGATGTCGGCGTCGACACGAACGGGTTTCGCCCCTATTCCTTTGAGGAGGTCCGATCGAAGCTGCCGGTCCAGTCGATTGGCCGCGACATACCTGATCTTGAGAGCGCGTAGCCTAGTCGTCGGGTCGCCACGCGCGCCGTTTGCGGACGTCATCGATGACAAAACGGACGCCTTGGTTGTCAGACGGGTTCAGCCACAACATCCGCTCGCACACGGCAAGACTTTCTTCAAATCGTTCGAGCCGCCAGAGGCAAAAGCCGTATCCATTTAGGCACCGCAGGAACGGACGGTTGTCGATCATTCCCCAGGGCAGAACGCCGTTGAAGTCCGCGGGCAGTGACAATTCGCCTATCCGGACGCCAATCTCATAGTGTCGGATTGCGTCCTTCGGGCGCGTATCGAACGACAGATTCCCCAAGTGGGCGTAGGCGTCCAGGCAACGCAGGTCAGCGCGGCAGAGGCCCATCAAGATGTCATAGGCCCCAGAGTAGTCGCCAGCGGCCTTCTTCTCGTTGGACTCGATGATCGGATCGCTGCAGCCGTCCAGGTCTTCACCTGGGATCACCTGCTCCATCTCGAACTGCGGTCTTCGTCCACGCTTGATGATCTTCTTCGCCCAAACGCCGACAGGCTCGCCCGGCTCGCCCCAGTATTCGTCTGCGGGATCCCAGTCGCCGAAGGGTTGGAGTCGAAGTGGGGTCAACCCAATCGCTTTCGCGTCCAACCGAGTCGCCTCGATGGTGCCGGACAGGTATGGGTTGCCACCATAGGTCCACTGTTTGGCGGGTTTGATCGTCGCGATCTCGCCTGGTACAACCTGCCAGAGTCTGTCGGCGCGAAGCGTGATCACCTCGCCCGTGTTCAAGATCTTGCACCGAGCGGCTCGCGCGGAGAGCGACAAGACAACAACCTCAATGTTGCCTGATGGAGGCTCGGTTCTTTGGGACTTCTTGGCGCGTGGCGATTCCGGAGTCAACGGTTCGACACCCATCCAGTGCCGATATGCCGCAATGTAGCGATGACTGGGTGCGTCCTCAAGGTGAACGTCCGCCGCGGCGACAACGTGCTTCGATCCATCTGGCCGACGGATTGTGGCGGTGAGTCCGCGGCGGGCGTTGCCGTCGTAGTCGAACTTCGTCACCTTCACGGGTTCTCCAGCGATCGCTGCAGCGCACGGAACCTTCACATTGTCTTCGAGCACCTGCCGCAGCGCCCACAGTTGCTCCTCATCGCCATGGGCGTCAGTGAGAATCTCATCTAGTAGCGCATCAAGCTCGCTGCTCCGTTTCCGGCTCATCGCGTACTCCGGTTTTGCCACCTCATCTTGGCGGCCTCCAAGAACGAGAGTCGCATAATTCGCTCACCTCTCTCCAACACCCGCCTCTGCGGCGCAAATGACGATCAGGCGGCACCGTTCACGGAATCATTTCCCCGCAGACGGACGGAGACGTGTAAGCCACCGCAATCCATTGCGCGTCCACCACGGTCTGGCCAGCGCGCCCCACACTCTTGCCAGGGGGCATCATGCCGCCGCCAGCCACCTCCACGCAGTCACCCCCAAGTCCGCCTGGCGCACTCGACCTTCCCCCCAGCGGCGTCCCGGGGCCTCGAGCCCCGGCCCGCCGCCCTACCCCCAAACGCCCATCCACCTATGAGAGCGCCTCGTGTCAAGTAGGGGTTTCAACGGCAGAAAAGCCCCAAAATCTGGCATCGCAACCGCTGTTTGAATACACTACGAGCGCGCTGGCCGGGGATCGGGCAATGCTGGCGAGCAACCCGAGCACCGAGCCAGAGGCCGGGATGCGGGATGGCCGTACGCCGGACCTCCCGTCTCCCGCTCGGCCGAATCTATCTCGGCACCAAGCGCCAAACGCCGGGGTCCGGGGCAGAGCCCCGTCTGAATTTGCTTCCGGTTCACCTTCCTTTGCGGACAACCTTCGTCCCTCTGCGCTCCGGACTGCGGTCTTCCGTCCGATAAGTCACCGATT
>JADCJL010000156.1 GCA_020247055.1 Acidobacteriaceae bacterium
AAATCGCCCGCGGTAAGGTGGCGGGGAGATCGGGCCGCTATGCCGAGGCGGTCGCGATCTTCAAGAAAACGATTCAGGCCCAGGACAAGGTCGCCGATCTCCACCTCCGGCTGGCCGAGTCACAGCGGCTGGCCGGGGATCTGGCCGGCGCGCTGGAGTCCTGGAAACGCGCCTCGGAACTGGCGCCGAATCTGATTGATCCTCTGCTTCACCGGGCGGCCACGCTGGACAACATGAAGCGGCGTACCGAGGCGCGGCCGCTGTACGAGCAGGTTCTGAAGATTCAGCCGGATCAGGCCGTAGCCCTCAACAATCTGGCCTACCTGCTGGCGGAGGAGGGTACGGAACTTGACGCCGCGCTCACTTTGGCGCAGCGGGCCAAGCAAAAGGCGCCGAACGATCCGATGATCTCCGACACCCTGGGTTGGATTTACATCAAGAAGGGTTTGGCCAATAATGCTCTGCCCATATTTACCGAGTTGACTGCCAAGTTCCCGGCCGTGGCCACCTTCCACTACCACCTGGCCATGGCGCACTCTCAGCGCGGGGATAATGTGCAGGCCAAGCGGGCTCTCGAAGCGGCGCTCAAGGCCAATCCGCAAAAACAGGAATTGGAGGACATCAAAAAGTTGCAACAGAAGATAGGCTAGTAGGATATGCCTTTGCTGTTCGTGATGATCCTGGCAGCGGTGGGCCTGGCGCCCGCCGCTGTCGTGCGTAAGGACCTGCCCGCCGGCCCGCACTCCGTACTGGTTTCGGTGCCCGCGCCCGCGCAACTGGCAACCGGGACGGTGCGCGTGGAATTGCGGCGGCGGGGTGAGGTGGTGTTCGCCAAGCTCCTGCACGCTGGTGATGGCGATCTGTTCACCTATGTGGGCGCGGGGCAGGGAATGCGTCTGGAGGTGACCCATCCGGACGGAGTGGCCGTGCGGACGGTGCTGCGGCCGCTCGACCGCGGGCAGCAGTTTGAAAGCGAACCGAACGATACCTGGTCCTCCGCTACCCCGCTGCAGCTCGGGCGACCGGTGGCCGCCTCCGGAGATGAGGCCCCCTACATTCCGCTCGGCGACTCGCGCAAGCAGGCTCCGGCCGAGGACTGGTTCCGCTTTGAGTTCCCGGCCGGGCCGGCGCAGCTGCTGCATCTGGCGCTCGATGTGCCGGACCGGGATAACATTCCGGTCGATGTGAGCCTGCACCGGGTCGTGAACGGGAAGCTGGCGGAGTACTCCGAGGGCGAAGATCCGGTAGCGCTGCCGCACGAAGTCCAGGCGTTGCCAGGCAACAAGTTCACCACGCGGCTCCTGCGTCAGGCGGGAACTTACTACATTCGCGTGCGGATGTCGCATCCGGCCTACACCCTGCTGACGCGGCTCTACCCGGCCCCGCCCTACGCCAAGCCGCAGGAGGCCGTGCAGGCCGCCATCGACTACCTGATCGGCGCCGGAGACTC
Source organism: Acidobacteriaceae bacterium (assembly GCA_020247055.1). Classification (GTDB taxonomy): domain Bacteria; phylum Acidobacteriota; class Terriglobia; order Bryobacterales; family Bryobacteraceae. The sequence continues at coordinate 1,451 of JADCJL010000156.1, forward strand.
CTGGCACGCCAATACACCTCGGCGCGGCGGGGTTTACGACCGCGTGGCCACGCCGCACCAGGAGACGACCCTTTGCGTGGCGTGCCATCCGACGCACTTCACGCTCCGGGCGCAGCTGTACGCCGGCCGGCAGGGCTACGCGACGCACTATCCGCGGCAGCTCGCGTTTCTGGCCGAGCGGTTTTACAACAACCCGCGACCGCTTTACGGCTTTGAGAAAGAGGGGGCCGTCTGGTCCCGGGTGATTTCGGCCGGGGCGAACGTACTCAGCCGCATGTCCCATCTGACGACGCTCTACGAGCAGCAGGCCGGGGCGCCGCGGCGCGAGGATTTCCATCGCGGCGTGGGCGAGTATCTGCGGCTCTACTACCGGGACCGCACCAAGCTGCCCCCGGACGAGACCAACGGCAACACCCCGCTGGTATCCACCTACGAGGTGGCCTGGTATGCCTGGGAGAACACCCGCGATCCGCGCATCGCCGCGCTCATTGAACAGGATGCGGTGAAGAATACGATCGATCTCTGCTACCAGACACTGGCGCTGGCGGCCATCGATCCGCGCAAACATCAGGCAAAGATTGCGGCCAACGCCGCCCGGCTGCTCGCGCTGCAGCGCGAGGATGGACAGTGGTCGGCCAAGCTGGAGCCGCAGTCGCTGCCGGTAGAGTTCCAGACCGGCCATGCGCTCTGGACGCTGGCCGCGGCCGGGGTGCCGGCCGCGCATCCGCAGGTGCAGAAGGGTCTGCAGTTTCTGCTCAAACGGCAGCGGTCGTTTGGCGGCTGGCTCGATCCGCTGCAGACCTACGAGAACTTCCGGACGCCCTTTCGAGAAACGCAGATGGCGGTGCTCGCCCTGAGCGCCTACTATCCGCTTGCCAAACCAGCTCCCGCTCCGCGCCACACGAAACCGAACCCGGACTTCCGGGCGCTGGGCGATGCTTCGAAGTTAGTCCAGCGCGAGACGGCGGCGCAGGTGCGTCAACTCTATAGCGAGTATCCGGCCACGCCCGCGCAGCCGCTGCTGACTGCTCTGGCCTCGCCCGACGAACGGACGCGGTGGGGCGCCACGCGGGTCTTCGCGTCGCACTTCGCGGCCCTGGCCCGGCGGCCGGAGTTCGCCGCACCGCTCGCGAAACTGCTCAGCGACCCGGCGCCCGCCGTCCGTCTGCAGGCCGCCAAGGCGCTCTGGCAGTACTGGTTCTGGTCGCCGGACCTCGCCGCCCGCGAGACGATCGAAGACGCCTTGCTGGCCGCCTTAGCCCAGCCGCAGCCCCCGTGGCTCGACCGGGCGCTCCAGGAAGCCGTCTACAACCTCGCTGACGAGAACATCCGCTACCTCTACAACAACTGGGTTCCCGGCATCGCCCTGCCGGCTGACCGCGAGCGCGTCGTAAAGGGTCGTCTGGCGGTCGAGGACCGCTTGTCCCGTAAGTTCGCTCAGGTTCTCGAATCCGGTACGCTGCGGCAGAAGAAGATGCTGTTGACCGGTCTGACCGAGTTTGAGTTGCGCCGCGGCGATGTTTACGATCCCACGGCCGACCACAAGACGCCTTTCCCGCCGGTCTACAACCGCATTGGCAACGATGTCGAGCAGATTGTCTTCTTCGGTCCGGCCAATGACCGGCTGGCGCGCGCGCTGCTGCCGCTGCTGGACCATCCGGAGTTGGGTTCGCTGGCCCGCGGCGCTTCGATCATCCTGCGGGATGTGAACTTCGGCGAGGCGGCGCGGCTGGCCGGTCCGCTCGTGGGCGATCGGGAGCCGATCGTCAGGAAAATGCTCAGCGAACTGCCCGCGCAGCTGCCGCTGCTGGACCATCCGGAGTTGGGTTCGCTGGCCCGCGGCGCTTCGATCATCCTGCGGGATGTGAACTTCGGCGAGGCGGC
>JADCJL010000157.1 GCA_020247055.1 Acidobacteriaceae bacterium
CTCGTGGACGACTCTTTTCGCACCGCGGTGCCGCCCAGTCCGGTCTACTGCCACCCGGACTTTCTTGAGAAGCTGGCGGCCTACGGCTCCCAGCCCATCAGCAAGCGGGCATCCCTGCTTCTGCAGCGTCTGCTGATCGACCCCGAGCGGCTGCACTTCAAGGGCACGCAGGGGCAGAACAAGGGCTGGCGCCGCTCCCGGCTGGGCGGCACGGGCGGATCGCACTTCTACGCCTGGTGGGCCCCGAACGGCGCCCTGCCGGTGAAGGGTTTCGAGGCGCCCAGCGGAGCCCTGTTCCTGCGCGACATACGGCACCACGACGACCACTCGCCGCTCCCGGCCAATCAGTTTCCGGCCGACTATCTGCCCATCTCGGTGGCCGAGGTCCGGCAGGACGATTACGGCCCGGCGCCTTGGACGACGCAGCAAGCCAAGTTTGCCCGCGCCCGCGACTCGGTGCGCATTCTCAAGGGCCATCCAGGCTCGGGCAAGACGCGCGCCCTGCTGCATGCCGCTGACCAGACGCGGACAAGTAACATCCTGTATCTGACCTACAGCGCCGACCTGGCCACGCTCGCCCGTTCCTACTTTGACCGCTACTGCTCCAACGCCCGCCGCTATCACGTCGCCACGTTCCCGGCGTTTCTGCGCGAGTTCCTGGGGATGTCAGCGCCGCCCGTTCCACTCTCCCAACAGCGTTCGCGCTTCCGGGTGGAGACGACGTCTTTTTCGAACGCGCTCGGCCCGTGGGCGCGGGAGCACTCGGCACTGTTTGACGAGTTCCACGCGCACATTATCGGCGGGGCGCTGCCGGTGCGCCTGGGCCGCTTTGCCGCCGCCCGGCAGCAGCGGCAGAACGATGCCGACTATGTCGAACGGCGCGCCGCCATCATTGGACGCCGTGCCGCCGAAGCCGCCATCGCCGCGGCGGTGCGTCTTGAAAAAGCCGGCGGCCCGCTGGCGCCGCGCCTGTTCGCCGACCTCGATCTGGCCTGGCAGGCCATCGAACAGCTGCCGAAAAAGGACGTCCCCTGGGACTGCATCGCGATCGACGAATGCCAGGATCTGACGCCGATCGAGTGCCTGTTCATCGCGCGGCTGGCCAAGCGGCTGCAGCAGCTGCGGGGCCGCCCGGTGCCGGTGCTGATCGCCGGGGACGAGGCGCAAACCGTGCGCCCAACCGACTTTGAGTGGGCGTGGCTGAACGACATCTTCCATGCGGAGGTGGCAACCCCGAGCGTCCATCATCTGACGTCGAATCTCCGCAGTCCGCGGCAGATCGCCAACCTCATCAACGGCGTCTGGGATCTCTATGCGCACCTTGAGAAACGGGACCGACCGTCGGGCCAGGGCTGGGCGTCGATTGACGATGACGCCAACGATCAGATCCTCTACTGCACGGCCTCACCGGGAGAGGACCTGAAGGCGCTGCTCGCCAATCTGGCGTCGCGCGAGGGGCTGGCCCTGGTGACCTTCAAGGAAGGCCAGACCCTGGCGCCCTCGGCGCTGACGACCGCGGAGATCAAGGGGCTCGACTTCCATTCGGTCTGCATCCTCAACCCGGGCGAACAGCTGCAGCGGATCGAGGAGGGCCGTTATCTTTCGGCCGTGGAGATTGACGGATTGACGCGCCGCCTGGCCATCGACCAGCTGCGGGTCGCGGTGAGCCGACCCACGGAACGTCTGATCTGGCTCGACGTGGGCGCGACGATCGACCAGTTGCACGGCTGTCTGCGTTTCCTGCAGCGGACGGCGCCGACGATTGCGGCACTGACTCCGGCCGCGCTGCTCAAGTCGCTCGAGGAGGAGAACCTCGATCTCGAAGAGCGCATTCAGCGGTGCCAGGAGGACGCGCGGCAGTATCTGGCGGTGCGGCCGGATCTGGCCTGGTCCCGCGCGCACCAGGCGGTCTCGCTACTGGGCCGGCATGGCGACGTGCATGCGATCACGGACCCATTGACGCGGAAATCCGCCTATCTCTGTCTGGCCGAGGTCTGCTTTGCGCTCGCCATGCGGAAGGCGAAGCTGTCGGCGGAGCTTGGCGCTCCGGACCTGTTCGGCGAGGCCGCCCGGTCGGCGGGATTTTCGGCCAGCACGACGCTGACGTCGGTCCTCTATCACATCGCGATGCTCTTCAAGAGCACCGGGGTGGACGAGGCCAATGCGGCACTGGTGCTCGTCGAAGAGCTGCCGGCGGCGCTGCCGCAGCTGCCGCCGTGGGTGATGCTCGAATTGGGCCAGGAGCCGCTGCGCTGGATTGCGCTGCTCGAACGGGTAGACCAGACGGGGGTGAACACGGCCACCTGCGTCAAGGTGCTGCCGCCGTTCTACGAGGCGCTGCAGCTGCCCGACGCCGCGCAGCGGGCGAACCAGTTGCGCACGATGGTGGTGAACCGTCTCCTCAAAGCCCGGCGGCATACGGAGGCGCTGGCCGTGCTCGCGCTGCTGCCGGAGCGCGAGCCGCGCCTCGAGGCGCAGTGCCATCAGGCGCTCGAAAACTTTGCCGCCGCCGCGGCGGCGCACCAGGCGGCGGGCGATGTGCAGGCGGCTGTGGAGTGCTACCGGCGGGTCCCGGACATCGGCAACGCCCTCGCGGCGATGAAGCAGATGAGCAAGCCGCACGCCGCGGCGCCGGCGCTCGAATGGGTCGCGGCGATGCAGGCGCTGGCGACGACGCGTCCGGAGAACTTCAACCGGGTGATCAAGCCCGAGGAGAAAGCGCTTCTCCAGAACGTGCTCGAATCCGCGCTGGGGGTGCAGCGCAAGAAACCCGGGGCCAAGAAGGTAGCCGCGAAGAAGACGGCGGCCAAGAAGGCAGCAGCCCCAAAGACAGCCGCCAAGAAGCAGGGTGCCCCCGCCAAACGCACCCGCAACGCTTACTTTTAAGGAACGCGCACGACGGACGCGCTTCGGCCCGGCAGGTGGGGCGAGTTCCTCGCCCGGTTCCTCGCCCCTTGGTGCCGGGCCGGCGCGGCCTGTGCGCTTTTTTGGAACCGCGCACAACGGACTCACTTCGGCCCGCCAGGTGGGGCGAGTTCCTCGCCCGGTTCCTCGCCCGTTGGTGCCGGGCCGGCGCGGCCTAGGCGCTTCTGCGTGGCCGCCCCCGGCAGCGCCCGCGCGCTGCCGCGCAGCGCATAGCAGCCGGCGCCCGCGGCCACCACCAGGGCCGTCACCATGAAGGCAGCCGGCCAGCCTTTCTCCTTGACGAGGTAGCCGATGACCACGGGAGCCAGGATGCCCGAGAGATTGGCAAAGGTGTTCTGCGCCCCGGCCACGGCGCCGGCGTAGCGCGGCGTCAGGTCCAGCGATCCGCTCGAAAAGACCGGGGTGATGGCGCCGAGTAGCGTCATGCCGGCGCAGAGCAGCACGACGGCAACCAGGGCCGAGGGCGCCGCGGCGGCACCGAGCAGACAGAGCGCGGAGAGCGCGTAGGGGATCAGCAGCAACTTCGAAGTGCGGGAACGGTGGGCGCCGGCGCGGTCGAGCAGTTGGGCGAAGCCATTGGCGCCGGCCCAGGCGCACAGAAACGGGATGGAGGAGCCGGCGGCCATTTCGGGCAGCGACAGCTGGCGCGCGGACGACAAATAGGTCGGCAGCCAGGTGACCATGAAGTAGAAGAACCAGTTGGCCGAAAAGTGCAGGGCGAATAGCGCCCAGAGCGCCGGGGCCCGCGCCAGCGTCTTCCACGGCACCGGTTCGCGCACCGCGGCGGAGAGTTCCGGCCCGTCTTCCAAGCGCAGCCAAAAGGGCAGCCACGGGAAGCCAAACAGGCCGAAGACCCAGAAGATCGCCTGCCAGCCGAACCCGTGCAGCAGCCAGGTGGCAGCGGGCACGGCCAGGACGGGTCCGGCGTAGCCGGCGCTCCAGCACAACGCCGTAGCGCGGGAGTATTCGCGGGGTGGAAACCAGCGCACGAGCGTGCCGTTGATGCAGGAGGCCGTGCCGCTCTCGCCCACCCCGAGCAGTACCCGCATGGCCGTCAGGCCGGCGAGCGAGCGCGGCAGCGGTGTGAGCAGCGTGCAGAGCGTCCACCAGCTCATGCAGGCGGCAAAGACCGGCCGGGTGCCGTAGCGCTGCGTCAGTAGGCCCACGGGCGCCATCAGCAGGGTGTAGCCGAGGAAGAAGCCGGAGAGGACCCAGCCGGCCTGCGCCGTGTCCCACTGGTTCTCGCTCATCATGACCGGCATGGCGACCGAGAGACTGACGCGGTCTGAGTGTGCGATGAGGTTGGCGAGGAAGCACAGCAGTGCGGCGTCCACGCGGCGGGGCCAGGGCAGGCGGCGCATTGGGTTCCTTTACCGGCCCCGGAGAAGGACGGGTTCGAGCCCGGGGATCTCCTCGTCGGCCGGAAAGTAGGGGCGCTCCAGGCGGGAGAACCGGACGTGACGGAGCGAGGCCGGGGTGGCGCCGGGGGTATCGAGAACATAGGCGGCCACAAAGCGGCCGGCGTAGCCGACGCGGTAGTTCATCGGGTTTTTGACGACGACGAAGCGCGCGGCGGCGGGGTCCATGCCGATGGCGCGAAACTGCTCGTCGGCCCAGTCATACGTGGCGAAGCTGGTGACGAGGATATCGACGTTGCCGGCGCGCAACCAGGCGGTGGGACCCATCTCGCCGGCCTGGCCCTCCCAGATGCCGCCGGAGTAGACGAAGCGGCCGTCGGTGAGCGCCTCGATGCGGGCGGTGAGCGGGAGCGGCTGGCCCCAGCGGGGGTCGATCTGATGGCCGAGGAGGAGCGAGACCGTATCGCCGGGCTGGTGGGTGTGGCACAAGGCGGCCGCCGCGGGGTCGACCACGGGCGCGAGGGAACGCACCGGCAGCTGGGCGGCGACGAGGGCGGCGAGGGCGTGGATGCTGTCGCCGCAGGCGCCGCCGCCGGCACAGTCTGCGGTTTCGAGCAGCAGAATGGTGCCTGGGGGCTGGCGGGCAGCATCGGCAATCGCCTCGGCCGGCGTCCAGATGCGGGGCTCGAGGGCGAAGCGGAGCCGCCAGTACATTTGGGCGATGCCGGTGGCGAGCGAGACGGCGAGCGCGGGGTCGCCGTCGGTGACGACGAGGCCGCCACCGCCCATGCCGGGGAGATCGAGATGGGGCTGGACGAGGAAGGCGCTGGTTGAGAGCACGCCGGGCTGCTGCTCGAGCGACTTGGTGTAGCGCATGACTTCGGCAAAGGGGCCATCGTCGGTGCTGCCCATGAAGCCGCCGACGATGACGGGCACTTTGGCCATGGCCATGGCCGGACGGATGAGACCTTCCACACAGTCGGCAAGAAGGCGGGCGCCGCGCTCGCCGGTGGTGAAGGTGTCGCGGTGCGGATAGGTTTCCCACGCGAGCAGGGCGTTGGCATTAGCGACCATGCCGGCAGTCACGTGGGCGTGGCAATCGAGCGTGGCGACCAGCGGCACGTCCGGGCCGACGAGGGCGCGAACCGCGGTGATCAGATCTTCATCGAGGCTGCCCAGGCCATCGACGGCGGCGGCGCCGTGCAGCGGCATCAACACGCCGTCAACGGGGAGCGCGGCGCGGAGCCGGGCGAGGAGATCGTCCCGGAGCACACGGTAGCAATCGGCGGTGAGTGGGCCGCCGGGGCAGGCGCTGGCGAATAGGAGAGGGACGATCTCGACGTTGCGGCCGCGCAGATGCGCGAGTGCACCGCCGAGGACGCCGCCGGTGGCGGCCAGCAGCTCTTCGCCGCGGCGGAGTTCGGTGCGGGTGAACGAGTCGAGCGGAGTCAGCGTGCCGCACAGGTGATTGGATTCGGTAAAGATGGCGCCGATGGCGATGCGGTGGGGGGGCATGGGTTCAGGCCTCGTAGGGGGGCGCGGGGGCGTAGAATTGGGGGCCGAAGACCATGTCGGAGTAGTTGCCTTCGGGAATCGAGGCGCCCGGGGGCAGACTATATCGTTCTACCGTGTCTTCGTCGAGGGTGATGCCGAGGCCGGGCAGTTGCGGCAAGGCGAGTTCGCCGTCGTGCAGCTGCCACGGGGTGCTGAGCAGGTTTTCGATGAGCGAGTTACCGGTCTGATCCATTTCGACGGTGAGGCCGTGGTCGAGCGAGGCGAGCACGTGCATGTTGGCGGTGAGGGCGACGGCGTCGCTCCAGGTGTGGGGCGCCACGCGGAGGCCCTGCGCCGCGGCGTGCCGGGCTATCCGCAGACTCTCGGTGATGCCGCCGCAGCGGCAGGCGTCGGGCTGGACTATGTCGACAACGCGGCCATCGATCAGTTCGGCGAAGCCCTGCCGGCCGAACTCGTTTTCGCCGGCGGCGAGGGGGATGCCAGCGAGGTGAGGGCGGAGTTCGTCGAAGAGTTGCGGCGTTTCGGGCAGAAACGGTTCTTCGAGCCAGAAGATGTTCGCTTCGCGGAAGGCGGGCGCCAGGCGTTGGGCCTGGGCGAGCGGGTAGCGGGCGTTGCCTTCGATCATCAGGCGGGGTGCGGCGCCGATGGTCTCGCGCACCTGGCGGAGGGCGGCCAGATCGTAATCGTAGTGGCGGCCGAGACGCATCTTCATGGCGCGGAAGCCGCGGTCGAGGTGGCGGCCGGCTTCCTCACAGAGTGCAGCGGCGTCCCGTTTCCAGAGCAGGGCGCTGGCATAGACCGGGACGGTGTGGCGGCGGGCGCCGAGGAGATGATAGAGGGGCAGGCCGGCGGCCTTGCCGCGCAGGTCCCAAAGCGCCATGTCGATGCCGCCGAGCGCGGAGACCGCGGCGCCCTTCCGGCCATACCAGCGCGTGACCGAGTAACTGCGCTCCCAAAGCGCTTCCACGTCCGCGGCGTCCTCGCCGATGAGCAACGGGCGGAGCTGGTTTTCAATGATGGTGCGGACGAGGTCGGGATGCGAGTAGACCGAGCCGAGGCCGACGTGATCGGTGTCGGTTAAGACGCGAACGAGCGTGGAGACGCGGGCCGTGCAGTAGCCGCCGGCGTAGTGAAAGCCTTCGCCGGGCGCATAGGCAAAGCGCAGCGTGGTGGTTTGGATATCGCGGATGCGCACGAAGAGATCTTATTCTATCTGTCCGGACTGAGTTGGAGGCCGGGGCGGGATTGGCTTCGTTTTGTTATTCTCGAATGCTTATGACGGCGCTGTTTGGACGCGGCTTGCTTTGGGCCGCGCCGCTTGCCCGCGGGCAAGCGATCGGCGAGGCGATCCGGATTGAAGGACACGTGGCGGTGCCGTTGCGGGACGGGGTGCAGCGCGATGGCATGCACGAGGCGGTGATGGGTTTCGCGCAGGATGGCTACGACACCATCGAGTGAGCGGCGCGGCAGACGTGGGCCAAGGGCAAGGTGGGGATGCACGGCGGGGCGTTCAAGCTGGCGTTCGCCTTTGGATGGGGCTCGGTGCGGATGCCAATCCGCATCATGAATCCGCAGCGTTGCCAGCTACTGGCGCGCCATCCGCGACGAGGAGCGGCTCGGGGCCGTGCGCGTCCCCTCCTACAGCCTGGGCGGCTGGTACGATCTGCGGCTGGGTGGGGCGATTAACAGCGATACGGGGGTGCGGGCGAAGGGCGCGACCGCGGCGGCGGGAGGCGATGCGGACGCTGTGTGATCGGGAGCTGCGCTGGAACAACCACTATCGGAAAGGAGAGGACAACGGAATTGACCAGGAACCGCCTGTCGAGCTGTTCGTCATGGGGGTCAACCGCTGGTTCTCGTTTACCGACTGGCCGGTGCCCGGCGCGCGGGGATGGGCAGCGGCGTTCGGCGGCGCCCGCGGAGGCGGGGCAGGATGGTTATCATTACGACCCGCGCAATCCGGCGCCGACTTTGGGCGGCAACGGGCCGGTATACGGACTTCGTGGCCAAGCTCGTGGACGTGCATCCGGACGGCACGGCGATCAACGTGGCCGAAGGGATTCTGCGGGCGCGGTTCCACCGGGGTCTCGACAAAATGGAGCTGCTCGAGGCGAACCGGCGCTACGAGTTTACGATCGATAGGCGCGGCACGGCAAACGTGTTTCTGCCCGGTCACCGCACTCGCATCGTTCAATCTGGAGACGGGCGAAGATCTCGGCGCGTGCGACCAGTTGCGGACGGCGCGGCAGACGGTCTTCGACGGCGGCGAGGCGCGGTGGCACCTCCTGCTGCCGCTGGTAAGTCTGGATAATAGTCGGTGATGTGGATTGCTCTGTTAGCCGCTGCGACCTGTCTTCCCTGCCATGAGGAGTTCGTGCGGTCTTACGCCAGGACCGGGATGGGACGGTCGATCACCCGGCCGACAGCCGAGCTGCAACTACGGCAGGAGGGGGCGCACGGGTCGGCGCGGTGGGTGGCGGCGTGGACAGGCAAGCAGATCGCGCACGCCGTCAACGATGAAGTGCGGACGATGGATTGGGCGGTGGGGTCGGGGCGGGCGGGCAAGAGCTTTCTGTTCCGGTTGGGCGATGCGCTGTTTCAGTCGCCGCTTTCCTGGTACGCCAACCGGCGGGCGTGGGACCTGTCGCCGGGCTTTCAGCGGGACCGCCGGCTGAGTTTTCTGCGGCCGGTGACGGCGGATTGCCTGAGCTGCCACGCGGGCGAATCGACGCCCATCGCCGGGACGCAGAACCGCTACGGAGAGAACCCGCTGCCGGCGCCTGGCATCACCTGCGAACGCTGCCACGGCGATGGCCGGGCGCACGCGCAGAATCCGCTGCGGGCCAACATTGTGAACCCGCGGCGCTTGGCGGCAGTAGAACGCGATAGCGTCTGCGAGCAGTGCCATCTGGGGGGCACGGCCCGGGTGCTGAATCCGGGCAAGCGTTGGAGTGACTTCCGGCCGGGCATGGCGCTCGAAACAGTTTTCTCCGTTTACGTGCCGCGGCTTCCCGCCGATCCGAACCGGATCAAGGTCGTGTCTCATTCCGAGCAGTTGGCGCTTTCGCGCTGCAAAATCGCCTCCGGCGACCGGCTCTGGTGCGCCACCTGCCACGATCCGCACCAGGAGCCCGAGAATGCCTTCGCCGCGCAGCAGGCCCACTGTCAGAGCTGCCACCAGAACACCAAGCCGCACGGAGAGGCTTGCACGACCTGCCACATGCCCCGCACGGAATCCTCCGACGGCGGCCACACCGCTTTTACCGACCATCGCATCCGGCGGCCGGGCGCGCCGAAGGTGCTACTGGAGCGCCCCGACGAGCTGCGGCCATGGCGTCCTCTGCCCGATGCCGCGCAGCGGGCGCGGGGCCTGGGGTTGGCCTATGCGGGCGCGGGACGCCTGGAGAAGGCCTACGAACTCCTGCGCTCGCTGCAGAGTCCCGATGCCGCGGTGCAGGATGCGCTTGGGCTGATCTATTTGCGGGCCAACCGGCCGGTGGCGTCCGTAGCAGCCTTCGTCGCGGCCGTACAGGCGGACCCTCAGAACTCCGTTCGGAGGTTGAACCTTGCGGCGGCGTACCTCGGCGCCGGCGAGCCAGCCAAGGCGCGGGCCGAGGCGTTGGAGGCCATCGCTCTTGAACCGCTGCTCGAAGATGCCTACGCGCTGCTGGCCGAGATCGAGCCCCGGCGCGCCGAGTTCTGGCGAGCCGAGTTCAACAAGCGATTGCGTTAGAAGCGCACAGGCCGCAGAGGCACGGCACCAACTGGCGAGGAACTCGCCCGTCCTGCCGGGCCGAAGCGACGCCGTTGTGCGCGTGTTCCATAAGAGCGCACAGGCCGCACAGGCACGGCACCAACGGGCGAGAAAATCGCCCATCCTGCCGGGCCGATGCGAGCCCGTTGTGCGCGACCCCTCAGAAGCGCAGAGAAACGCTGAATTGCACCACCCGCCGACCGGACTGCGTGCCGGTGATGCGGCCGAAGTTCACGCTGTCGATGAGCTGATCACCGAAGAAGAAGCTCGGAGTATTGGTCGAGTTCAGCGCTTCCATGCGGAGAGTGAGCATCAACCGTTCCGTGATCTTAGTCTGCTTCTCGCCCGAGAAGTCCAGGTTGATGAAGCGGGGGCCGTAGAGCAGCCGCCGCTGCAGCGAACCTAGCGTGCCCTGGTTGGGATGGAAGAACACCTGCCCGTTGAACGGCGCCCGGCCATCGGCCGCCGAGCCGCGCCCGTCGGGGCCAACGACATCGGACTTCAGGAAAAAGACGCCATTGCCGACTTTCCGGATGCCGGTCAAGTCAACCAGTTGGTCGTAGTTCAACGTCGTGTTCACCGTGTTGACGCCGGAGCGGGCCGCCCGGTTCAGGGTGCCGCGGCTGGAGTAGATGCCGAACGGGGAGCCGGAGGTGAGCGTGAAGATCCCGCTGACGTTCCAGCCGCCGAACATCTGGTTCAGCACGCCATTGCGCAGATCCCAGCGGCGGCCGCGACCGAAGGGCAGTTCGTAGACGCCGTTGGCTTTGAGCGCGTGGCGCTGGTCAAAGGGCGAAGGCGCTTTCTCGATGCTGGGATTCGTCAGGTCGAGAAACGGTTCAAACCGCGCCTGGGCGTCGCCAAGCGTGTCGCTGAGGCTCTTCGAGAACACGTAATTGACCTGGAACTCGAAGCCCTTCGCGTAACGGCGGCGGTAGTCCAACTGGAGCGAATGATAGGTAGCATTCGAGTAGTTGGTCATCATGTTGGTGCCGAGCGCGTTGGGATTGCGGTAGAAGTTCACGGATCCGTTGAGCCGGTTGACCTGGTAGGTGTTGGCCAGCTCGCCCACCTGGCCGGAGTCGATCAGGCCGCGAATGGTCGTATTGGACAACAAGCCACCATTGGGCAAAGCATCAAAAAACGGGGTCCGCTGGCTGCCGGGCAGGTTCGGATTAAAGGCGGGGTTGAAGGTCCCGGTGGCATTCCGGGAGAGGTTACCGTTCGACCGGGCGCGGTTGAAGTCCTCGAGCAGACCATTGTTGATGATGACCTGATTGAAGTCGAAGGCGCGGAACTGCTTGGTCGCCTTGTTGCCGATGTAGGAGACCTGAAGGACCCCGTTGGCGATTTCGCGTTGAATGCTCAGGTTCCACTGCTGCACGTAGGGCGTGACGAGTTCCGGATTTGGCATGCCGAAGGCGGTCTGCGAATTGACGGCGTAGTTCTGAGCAAAGGTGCGGGGCGCGGTAAAGGCCGGGGTGGCGAGAGCGGGCAGAGTGGAGCTGATCGCCTGCGTCAGGTTGATCCGATTGGCGCTGGTAGAAAGTCCTTCACTGGTGGAGACGTTGTTATCGATCGACCGGATGAACTCATCGTTGGGGAAGTTGACGCTGTAGCCGGCGCGGACCACCGTCTTCTTTCCAAACGGGCGCCACGCGATACCGACGTTGGGGCCGAAGTTATTGAGGTCGCGCTTATAGTAAGGCCGCCCGGCTGCTTTACCGGCGAAGTCTACCGCACCGGTGGGATCGAGCAGCGTCTGTTCGGCGTTGTTGTTCTTGAGGACCGGCACAAAGGTGAGGCTGTTCAACTCGGTCACAGGCGTGTAGTATTCCCAGCGGGTCCCGATGTGAATCGTCAGCCGGTCGTTGACGCGCCAGTTGTCGTTGAAGTAGAAGGCATGGTTATCGAGGCGCCAGTTCCGAATGTTGGGAGCACCGGGCACAAAGCCGCTCGAGCGGTCCGTCACGTTGAACGTTTGCGACACGGAGGCGAGGATACCCGCGTGCAACATCAAAACGCTGGTGCCGATCCCAAGGTCAGTCACCCGGAGATTAGGGACGAGCGCATTGACGTCGAGTGGATTCGCCGCGCTCAGACCGATTCCGTAGGTCGGCAGGTTCCCGGCTTCGTTGAAGGATTTCACGTTGATGCGCTGGCCCTGGTAGCCGAATTGGAACGTGTGCCGATTTTTGACCCACGTGGCGTTATCCTGCCAGTTAAAGGTATCGGTATAACGGCCCTGGGCCCGGAAGGTGTTCACGGGATTGGAAACCAGGGGCAGCGCGAAGATCTGATTGCCGAAATTTTCACTCGAGGCAAACACGGCGGGAGCAATGTTCATGCCGCCACGAGCTTCGTTGGTGAAGGTCGGCGAGGCGGTCCAGCGCCAGGTGGTGGAGAGCAGGGGCGTCGAGTTGTCGTTCTGCACTTTGGGAACGGTGGAGTAGTCGTTGGCGAGGTCCGGCCGATCAACGATATCCCGGTTCCAGATGTAGCTGGCGCTGAATCCGTGCTGGGAGTTGAGCACGTAGTCGAGTTTGAAGGTCGCGTTGTCGCGCGTCCGGTTGTTGCGCACGTTGAACTGGTAGCCGCCGATGTTCAGGTGCCGACCGGCCGCGGCATTGAAATCACCCACGTCGCGACGGTTGATGTTGCTGGCGGCCGGAACGCGATCGATCAGAGCCTTGGTCGTGGGATTGGCGGGCAGACCGGAAGCGCGGAGCATATCCACCTGCCGGATGTTGTTCGCCGTATCGAGATAGGTAAAGATACCCTGTCGGGCGGATTCCGTCAGGATCACCCGTGTTCCCGGGGTCTGCTGCCGCAGCCGCAACGCTTCGTAGTTGGTATAGAAAAAGAGCTTGTCCTTCTTGATCGGGCCGCCGAGGCTGCCGCCGAGCTGATTCTGATTGAGGAAGGGGCGCGGGGTGCCGTTGGCGTTCGAGAACCACGGGTTGGCCGCAAACTCATTGTTGCGGTTAAACCAGAAGAGGTTGCCTTTGTACTTGTTGGTGCCGGAGGGCGTGGTGAAAGTGACCTGCGCGGCGCCGTTGCCGAGGGCCGGATTCGCGTTGGAAGTGCTGAGCGTCACCTCGGCCACCTGATCGAGCAGGAGCAGATTGGGCAGGAAGTCCAGGCCGTTCGACCGGATAAAATTATCCTGGATGTTGATGCCGTCGAGCGTTACGTTGGCGTAGGAGACGCGCAATCCGTTGATGGTCGTATTGGCGCGGCCGTTGGAGCCAAAGCCGGCTTGCGTGGCGAGGAGCGCGAGCGGACTGCGGTTGGCGGTGGGCAGGCGAGAGAGCTGGTTGGAGGTGATTACCGAAGTGATCTCGGCGTTCGCCGTCTGCAGGACGACCGATTCGGCCTGCACTTCCACCACCGCCGAGACGGTGGCGAGCTCCAGTTTGACCGGCTGCACCGGGGTTTCCAGACCCGCCCCGACGCGGATGCCGCGGATGACGGCCTTGCTGAAGCCGGAGGCCTCCACCGACAGGTCGTATTCGCCGGCGCGCAGACCCGCGAGCGCATAGGTACCGGCAGCGGTTGTCTTGGTCGAATACTGCGCCTTGCTCGAGCCCGGCAAGCTCAGCGCGATCGTGGCATCAGCCACCGATGTTCCGGACGGATCATTGACGGTGCCCGAAACACGGCCAAGATTTTGCGCAAAGGAAGCTGCGGCTGCGCACGCGAACAGAACGATTAATTTGTAAAACAACATGTTCCCCCAACTGAAGATTGATTAAAGTTTACATAAGTATCGGCGTCCAGCGCCACTCCCTCACCTCGGGCATATCCTCACCGTGCGTGGCCACATAGGCCCGGTGCTGCCGGAGCTTGTCTTCGAGGCGGAGCATGGCCGGGTGACCCTCCCGTCCGGTTCGCTTGAGCGCGTCGCGGGCCAACTGGAACCGGTCCAGGTTGTTGAGGACGGTCATGTCGAAGGGGGTCGTGGTGGTCCCCTCCTCCTTGTAGCCGCGGACGTGCAAATGATGGTGGTTGTTGCGGCGGTAGGCGAGGCGATGGATCAGCCAGGGGTAGCCGTGGAAGGCAAAGATCACGGGTGTTTCGGGCGGAAAGATGCTGTCGTAGCTCGTGTCGTCCCAGCCGTGTGCGTGTTCATTCCTCGGCTGAAGGGTCATGAGGTTGACGACGTTGATGACGCGGATTTGCAGGTCCGGAACCATGGCGCGCAGATAGGTTACGGCGGCGAGCGTTTCGAGCGTCGGCACATCGCCACAACAGGCCATGATGACATCCGGCTCGCCCGGGTGCGACGCCCACGGCCAGATCCCCATGCCCGCCCGGCAGTGCTCCTCAGCTTCGGCCATGGAGAGCCACTGCGGCGCCGGCTGCTTGCCTGCCACGATCACATTGACATAGTGTTTCGACCGCAGGCAGTGCTCGGCTACCGTCAGCAGCGTGTTGGCATCGGGCGGCAGATAGACGCGGATCACCTCCGCCTTCTTGTTCACCACGTGATCGAGGAAGCCCGGATCCTGATGCGAGAAACCGTTGTGGTCCTGCCGCCAGACGTGCGAGGTGAGCAGGTAGTTGAGCGAGGCGATCGGCGGGCGCCATTTCATCTCGCGGGTGGTCTTGAGCCACTTGGCGTGCTGGTTGAACATCGAGTCGACAATGTGAATGAACGCCTCATAGCAGGAAAAGAAGCCGTGGCGACCGGTAAGCAGATAGCCCTCAAGCCAGCCTTGGCATAAGTGCTCGCTGAGCACCTCCATCACCCGGCCCTGCGTGCCCAGACGCTCGTCAACGGGCCGCACCTCCGCCGCCCATGCCTTTTCGGTGACCTCCAGGACGGCCCCCAGCCGGTTCGACTGCGTCTCATCCGGCCCGAAGATGCGGAAGTTCCGCTGGGCCGCGTTCGCCGTCATCACATCCCGCAGGAACGCACCCAGCACGCGCGTCGATTCGGCATCGCGTCCCCCCGGGGTGGCGACGGGTACGGCGTAGGTCCGGAAGTCGGGCAACATCAGATCCTGACGCAACACCCCGCCGTTCGCGTGCGGGTTGGCGCCCATGCGGCGGACGCCCCGCGGCGCGAGATCGAGAATGGCCTGCACGGGCCGGCCTGACGCGTCAAACAACTCCTCGGGGCGATAGCTCTTCATCCAGGTTTCGAGCAGACGAACATGATCCGGCTTGGCCGCCATCTCGGAAAAAGGAACCTGATGGGAGCGCCAGGTATCCTCGACAGGCTTACCATCGACCATTTTCGGCCCCGTCCACCCCTTGGGGCTGCGCAGGATGATCATCGGCCAGCGAGGGCGGTCCGGTTCGTTCGAGGCTTTGATCCGGGCGATCTCCTCGAGGCAGTGGTCCATGGCCGCCGCCATTTTGGCGTGCATCTCCATCGGTTCGGAGCCTTCGACGAGAACCGGCGCGTAGCCGTAGCCGCGAAACAGTTCCAGCAGTTCGGCCCGGGGGATGCGATCGAGCAACGTGGGGTTGGCGATCTTGTAGCCATTCAGATGCAGCACCGGCAGGACGACGCCATCGCGCGTCCGGTCGAGAAACTTGTTGGAGTGCCAACTGGCCGCGCAGGCGCCCGTCTCCGCCTCGCCGTCGCCGACGACACACATCACAATCAGGTCCGGATTATCGAACGCCGCACCATAGGCGTGCAGCAGCGCGTAGCCAAGTTCCCCGCCCTCGTGAATGGACCCCGGCGTCTCGGGCGCGACGTGGCTGGGAATCCCGTAGGGCCAGGAGAACTGGCGGAAGAGCAGACGCAAGCCTTCCGTATCCCAATCAATATGCGGATAGATCTCGCGGTAGGAGCCTTCGAGATAGGTCGACGCCACCAGTCCCGGCCCCCCGTGCCCGGGGCCGATGATGTACATCATGTTCAGATCGCGCTCGACAATCACCCGGTTGCAATGGGCGTAAATGAAGTTCAATCCCGGGGTGGTGCCCCAGTGTCCCAGCAGGCGGGGTTTGACATGGTCAATGGTCAAAGGCTCCCGCAGCAGCGGATTGTCCTTTAAATAGATCTGACCCACCGAAAGATAGTTAGCCGCCCGCCACCAGGCGTCCAATGCCGAGAAGTCCTGACTCATCTCCCTAGCGTATGTCATCCGGCGCGCGGCTCAGGCGCCGGCGGCGGTACGCTGCCGCAAGGGCCGGGCCGGAATGCCGGCGACCACCTCACCATCCCCGACATCGCGCGTCGCCACCGAACCCGCCCCCACCACGGCCCGGTCGCCCACGCGGATCGGCCCCAACACCACCGCGTTCACCCCCAGCAATACCCGGTCCCCCAGCCAGATCCCGCCCGGCGTCAGATCGCCGCCCTTTGTCCCCAGGCAGTTGCCGCCCGTCAGCGTCAGATAATCGCCGGCCACGGTCCGCTTGGAAACCACGGCGCCCAACGAGGGATGCAGGATCATCAAGCCCTTGCCGATCGCCGCTTCGTAGTGGATCTCACAGGGCGAGCCCCACGGGCTGGCGATCCAGAACAGCGGCGCCATCACCGCGCGCAGCGCCTGCCAACCCGAGCCGAGCAGCAGGTACAAACTTCGCTGCACCCGATAGACCGCCACGGCGCGGAAGGCCGCCGAGAAAGGAACCGTCGCGTAGCGCCAAACCCGGCCGTTCACCAGGCGCTCCAGATCACACCACAGATACCGCCACTCCCGCGCCGCCGCCTGCCCTCGCATCCGCCTTCCTCCCTGTGCGCTGCCGGTCAACGCCGCGCCGATTGCTCGCGCCGTGCCGCCACTTCACAAGAAAAGTCAGTGCAACTGAGGGGCCGTTAGGCCATATAGCCGGCATCCGCCGCGAGGTCGGTCCCGGTGAGCGCCCCCGCATCGCGGCTACAGAGAAAAACCACGGTTTGCGCCACGTCGGCAGCAAAGGTGCTGCGGTCCGGCGCTGAAGCCGCCGCGTCCGTGCCCCCCAGCGTCGCCCAGGCGGCCTCCTCGGACCCCAACCGCTCCCTGGCCACCTGCAAAAACGGTGTGCTTCGCCAGGTCGGGGTCGCTACCCCGGCCGGTGAAACCGAGTTCACCCGAATCCCCCGGGCCTTTCCTTCGAGCGCGGCCACCCGCGTCAGCATCCGCAACGCCGCCTTGCTGGCGCAATAGGCGCCGGTGCCCGCCACCGCCCGTTTGCCGGAGGCCGAGCCGATCAGCACAATCGAACCGCCCTTGGACATCTTGCGCAGCGCCATGCGGACTCCCAGAAAGGCGCCATCCAGATTCACCGACTGCACCCGGCGCCACTCATCGAGGGAGGTATCGCTCAACTGGCCCGCGTGCGAAACCCCGGCGCTCAGCACCAGCAGATCGAGCCGCGGTAACTCCGCCGCAATCCGGTCCCAACTCTCCTCGGAGGTAATGTCCAGATACAATTCCGCACCCGGCGCCGCGTCGGCGCCGAAAACGGAGTAACCCATCGATCGCAGAGAACCCACTACCGCCTGGCCAATGCCGGAAGCGGCTCCGGTAACAACTGCGACCGGTCTATCTGATGTACGCCGCTTTTGCATATCGCCCATACTATACGCTATTTTCGCCCGTAATTAAAGAGCCGGAACTTAGCACAGCGCCAGGGGCCGCAGCGGCGCTCCGGTAGCGCCTTCCAGTTTGAGCGGCGCCCCGATAAAAAGAAACTCGCTTACCCCGGCCGCGGCTAACTCCTCGAGGTACAAGGCCTCAATCAGATGAATCCCACACTCATAGAGCAGATGCACATGCACCGGCATGTCCGGCGCCGGAACCCGCTCAAACGCTACCGTATCCGAACCCACCGCCGCCGGCTTCCGGGCACTTAACCACTTCGCCCCGGCCAACCCCGGCCCCGGCCCCCGCGGCGCCCCGCCCATCGCGTTGATGTACTGTCCCGCGTCCCGCCAGTACTGCGCCCACCCGGTCCGCAACAGCACGACGTCCCCTTCCTGAATGGCCGCGCCCCTGCTTTCGAGCATCTCCGGCGTGATTTCGACGTCCTCCCCCAGCGGACCATCCTGCGCAAAGTCGAGCAGCACCCCGCGCCGGACCAGCGGCGCAATCCCGTCGGCCGCATGGACGCTGAGGCCCCCGGCGTAACTCTGCCGGCCGCTCGCTTCGACGCCACCGTGCAGCAGCCCACCGCAGGAAAAATGGCCGAACCCATCCATATGCGTCCCAACGTGCGAACCCATCGCAATCGCGTCCGCGGCCGAGCTATGGCCCGCCGGCGTCAGCACATCGCCGTGTTTTTTCGTCAGGCCAAACAGATACGGCGGATGCGACGGATGGTGCGGCATGCCGACAAAATACGGTTGCGCCAGGTCAAACACCCGCGCGCCCCGCCCGGCCTCCCACCAACTCGCGGCCACTAGTGCTTCGCCCCCGGCAGTTCGGGCAGAAAGTAGAACACCGCGCCCATGATCAGATACACCGCCAGCAGTTGCACCCCCTCCATCCAATTACTCTCACCATCGTTGGCAATCTGCGCGGTAATCAGCACACTCGCGGTCACCGCCAGCACCTCGGCCGGGGTAAACACCAGGTTCATCGGATGCGGCCCCACCCAGTAACTGGCCATCACCAGCACCGGCGCGACAAACAGCGCCACCTGAATACTCGAACCGACGGCGATGCCCACCGCCAGATCCATCCGATTCTTCATCGCCACCAGAATTGCCGTCGAATGCTCGGCCGCGTTACCGATCACCGCCACCACAATCACACCGACAAACACGCTGGTCATCCCGAACGAGTGCGCCGCTGCCTCGACCGACCCCACCAGAATCTCCGAAATCCACGCAATCATCGCCGTCGACAGCGACAGCACGGCGATCGACCGCCCCTTCGACCACGCCACCTCCTCGCCGCCGTGCGCCTGCCCGCCCTCGCCGCCAAACAGCGCCTTGTGCGTAATCAGCGCAAAGATCAGACTCAGCACGTAGACGAGCAACAGGACAATCGATATCTCCAGACTCAGCGCCCCTTCGGCCACCGGCGTCGGCGGCGCCGCCAGATGGTGAAACGCCGCCGGCATCACCAGCGAAATCGCCGCCAGCATCAACATGGTCGCCTGATTATTGGCCGCCGTCCGGTTGAACTGCTGCGTCTTGAACCGCGCGCCGCCCGCTACCATCGACAGGCCCAGCACCAGCAGCACGTTGCCGATGATCGATCCCGTCAACGACGCCTTCACCACATCGTGCAAACCCTTTTCGAGCGCCACCATGGCGATGATCAGTTCGGCCGCATTGCCGAAGGTGGCGTTCAACAGGGCGCCCACGCCCTCGCCCGTATGGGTCGCCAGGTTCTCGGTCGCCTTCCCCATCCAACCCGCCAGCGGCAGAATCGACAGGCAGGCCGTCACGAAGATCAGCGTCGAACTCTCGGGCGAAGCAAATCGCAGATAGATCGCCACCGGGACAAACACCAGCAACCAGTTTAAAGAAGGCTTAAGTAAGGAACTCATCCGCGTTAGTCCAACCGAAGACGGCAAATCAGCAACTCCCGCTCGTAGATCATCTCCGGCGGCAGGTGGTCATGTAAGTGGATAAAGAGCTCTTCGTGGCCGATAACTTCCGAAATCCACTCGGCGCCCCGGAATCTTTGCAACTCCTCGAAGGTTTCCCTCGGAAACGGCAGCCCCGACCAGTCGATATCTTCATAGCGCGGCATCCAGCCAATGGGCGTCTCGCGCGCCAGCGCCCGCACGCGACTGCGGTCGACGATCCACTTCAAAATGCGCATATTCTCGCCAAACCCCGGCCACAAAAAGCGGCCATCGCCATCCTTCCGGAACCAGTTGACGTGGAATACGCGCGGCGTCTCCGTCAGCGTCCGCTGCATCTTTAGCCAGTGCCGGAAGTAATCCCCCATGTGGTAGCCGCAGAAGGGCAGCATCGCCATCGGATCGCGCCGCACCTTGCCTTGTTCGCCGAACGCCGCCGCCGTGGTTTCAGAACCCATCGTCGCGCCGATGTACACCCCCGAACTCCAGTTGAACGCCTGATAGACCAGCGGAATGGTCGACGCGCGCCTGCCGCCGAACACGATGGCGCTCAGCGGCACCCCGTTGGGGTCCTCCCACGCCGGGTCGATCGTCGGGCATTGCGCGGCCGGGGCCGTAAACCGGGCGTTCGGATGCGCCGCCTTCCGCCCCGAAGCCGGGGTCCACTCGTTTCCCTGCCAGTCGAGGCAGCGTTCGGGCGGCGTCTCGGTCATCCCCTCCCACCACACCCCGCCGCCGGGTGTCAGCGCCACGTTCGTGAAGATCGTATTCTTCCGCAGCGTTGCCATCGCGTTCGGGTTGGTGTGCGTGCCAGTCCCCGGCGCTACGCCAAAAAACCCAGCCTCCGGGTTTATGGCCCGCAGCGTGCCTTTTTCGTCCGGCTTAATCCAGGCGATGTCGTCGCCGACCGTCCACACCTTCCAGCCTGGAAATGCCGCTGGCGGAATCAGCATCGCCAGGTTGGTCTTGCCGCAGGCGCTCGGGAACGCGGCGGCGAGATACGTCTTTTCCCCCTGCGGATTCTCGACACCGAGAATGAGCATATGCTCGGCCATCCAGCCCTCGTCCCGGGCCATGTTCGAAGCAATCCGCAGCGCAAAACACTTTTTCCCGAGCAGGGCGTTGCCGCCGTAACCCGATCCGTATGACCAGATTTCGCGGCTCTCCGGGAAGTGCACAATGTACTTTTCCTGGTTGCAGGGCCACGGAACGTCCGTCTCGCCGGGCGCCAACGGCGCGCCCACGCTGTGGACGCACGGCACGACGCGCTTGAAGTTCTTGTCAATCAGCTTGAAGACCGGCAGGCCGATGCGCGCCATAATCCGCGTATTGACGACCACATACGGCGAATCGGTCAGCTGCACCCCGATCTGCGACATCGGCGAACCGATCGGCCCCATGCTGAACGGCAGCACATACATCGTCCGGCCCTGCATGCAGCCATGGAAAAGCCCCTTCAACTTCCGGCGCATTTTGAAAGGGTCTTCCCAGTTGTTCATCGGCCCGGCGCTGTCCTTCGACAAAGAACAGATAAACGTCCGGTCCTCGACGCGCGCCACGTCACTGGCGTGCGAACGGGCATAATAGCAGCCTGGCCACTGCTCCTGGTTCAGCTCGATGAGCGTACCGGAATCGACCATCTGCCGGCACAACTCGGCCCGCTCCTGCTCGGAGCCATCCACCCAGTGAATCGCCGCCGGTCTCGTCAGGTGGGCTATCTTCTCCACCCATTTCAGTAGGTGCTGGTTCTCGCTGAGCGGGCGAGACGGATCGCGGGGATTTTTTGGCATGGTCAAAAAGAGTTGGGGATCTACAACCGCAACTCCCCGATTATCTCGCAGCCGCCCGCCTCCCGGCAGCGGGGCGTCCCCCCTTACCCGGAACGATCGGCGGACTCCCGGCGCCCCACCGGCCCAGCCGGTACCGGCGCAGATAGCCCGCGCTCCGGTTGGCAATCTCCACTTCCAACTCGCCTCCCGCTCCGCAGCGATAAGTTTCCACGATCTGCTGGCCGAGATGCGCATGGCCGACCGGAATCGCCGCAAGGTCGGCGACCTCCCGCAGCGCCGGTGCCAGCGGAAAAAGGATCTCATCCCAAACCGTAATCGCCCCATCGGGCTGACCCCACTCATTGAGAAGCGAACACTCGAGATAGCGAAAATGGCCAATGTTATGCACCGCCGTGTAAGTCCGCTGCCGCTCAAGCGGCGGCCCTCCCACCCGCGGCAACTCCGTGCCCTTGGCAAACAGCGGGTCAAAACGCATGAGCCGTCCGCTATCGCCCTCCCGCCACACGCCGAAGTAGCGGCTGAAGCGGTCGCGCAGTTGGTACCCCGAACTCTGATCGGCCTGAATGGCCAGACCGATGGCCGTCGCCGCCCGCGTGTAAGGGCTGCGCTTCACCTTGCGCCCGTAGGTCTCGCGCAGCAGCCGGGCCACCAGCGGCAGCTCACTGCCCCCGCCGGTAACATAAATCGCTTCGAGACTCTGCGTCCGCGAGGTCAGATCGGCCACCGCATGCACCGTCTCCTCCACCAGCCCCTGACAGCGATCGTAGAAGTCGCTTACCGGTACCGTCACCGAAGCCAGTCCCGGCCGGACCACATCCAGGTCCACCACTAGTTTTTTCGAGTTCGGCGCCAAGCCTTCCTTCCGCATCCGGCACTCCTCGACCAGCCGGAACATCTCCCCCTGCGACAACTCCTCCTGGTCCGGCATCACCAACTCCGCCAGCACCCCGTCAAAGTCATCGCCGCCCAGCATCGGGATCCCCTCGCTGGCCACCACCGCATGAGACCGGTCGTCCATCTCCACGAGCGAAGCGTCAAAAGTGCCGCCCCCCAGGTCGTAAATCAGAACATGTTCCTTGACCTTGGCCGTCGCCCGGTGGCTGTGCCCGTACTCTATCGACGCCGCCGAAGGCTCGTTCAACAGACCGAGCACCGAAAATCCGGCTGCGGCAAATGCATCCACCGTCAGGAACCGCTGGTTCGAGTTGGCGCCCGCCGGCACCCCCAGCATCACCTCCAGCAGCTCCCCCCGCTTTCCCGGCAGATTCGACGCCTCCGTCAAGGCCGTCCGCAGCGCTCCGGCCAACTCGGCCAACAACGTCGCCAGGGGCATTTCGAGCCCCCCGATCGTCACCGGCGTCTGCGGGCCGGCATCGGCTAAAATCCGCTTCAACGACCGGACCACCGTCGCCCGCGGATCCTCCTGCAGGCTCCAGGCCTGCCATCCGTAAACCCGCCGCCCGGCGATCACCGCCGCCAGCGGAGGAAACCAGTCATAAGCCCCTCCGTCCGGGCCCTCAAACGTCACCACCGGATAGTTGCCGCGATCGCATGCTGCCACCACCACACGAGTGGTGCCAAAATCAATGCCCAGCCTCATGCGCTCAGGATACCCCATTCCCCCTCCCGGCCTCTGCTGCAAATGCGGTACAATCTCGGCGAGACCATACCGTTCTTCCGCCGATGGATCTAGACCAGCTTCATACGTTCCTTGAGATTGTCCGCCTCAAAAGCTTCTCGAAAGCGGCGTTGACCTGTTTTCGGACCCAGCCGGCCATCAGCGCTCAGGTGCGCCAACTCGAACAGGAGCTCAACACCACGCTCTTTGAACGCCTCGGCACGCGCATCTCCCTCACCACCGCGGGCAAGATCTTCGCCGAATACGCCGAACAGATTCTCGACCTCCGCCGCCAGGCGCAGGACTCCATCAACGAACTCGAAAAGGTGCCGCGCGGGGAACTCGTCATCGCCGCCAACGAAGCCACGTGCCTCTACGTGCTGCCCGACGTCTTCAGCCAGTTTAAGAAGCTATTCCCCAACGTCCAGTTGCATGTCGACCGCTCCTATGGCTCGCGCGTCGTCGAAGCCGTTCTCGACAACCTCGCCGACTTCGGGATCTGCCAGTTTCCGATTCAGGAGAAAAAGCTCCAGGTCGTGTTGATTCACACCGATGAGATCAAGTTGATCTGCTCGCCCTCCCACCCGTTGGCCGCCGCCACCCTGATCACCCCGGAAGATCTCCTCGGCCATCCGCTGCTGCTCCCCAAAGCCGGCACCACCCGCAGCCGCCTGAACGTTTGGATGGAGAATGTCGAGGATAGTACTCAGATCTCGATGGAGCTCGACTCGACGGAAATGATGAAGCGATTCGTCATGGCCGGCCTCGGCGTCGCTTTCCTGTCTACCTCCAGTTGTGCCGAGGAGGTAGCGGAGGGAAAACTCGTCGCCATCGGTCTCTCCCCCGAGCCCATGCTGCGCCGCCTCGGGCTCATTTATCGGAAAGATAAGGCACTCTCTAAGGCGTCGCTCGGCCTGATTCAGGTTATCCTGAATCAGGCCGCCATCACGGTCGGCAGCGCCAGTAACGGTTAGTTTTCACGCTTTCTCCATGGGCCGTAACACCTTCAAGACCTCGACGATTCTCGTCTCCGACCGTCACGGTCTGCGCGTCTATCCCTCCCGCGCCGCAATGCCCCCGCACCTGCGCACCCGCCTCGATCAATCCCTCAACGGCGGTATGGCGGCGACCGTGCTGATCGCCGACCCTCGCGGGCGTGATGAGATCCTGAAAACGCTGCGCGGCGAAGTCTCCGCGCTCAATGATGGAGTCCCTGGGCTTGCCCGCCGCCGTTCCCGGGAAACCGAAACCACCCTGGCCGCCGGACCCGTCTGGCTCCGGTCGCGTGTTGTCCGGTTGCTGATTGCTTTCGGGGTTCCATTCCTGTTTGGCCTGGGGTTCTGGGCTCTACTCGCTTTTCATCGGTAGTACTCCCTGGCGTACTAAATTAAAAAAATTGCCGATCGGGTCGATACCTTGTGTTGTTGCTGGAGACGCCAGCCCATAATGATCACCCTCACCCCCCCCTCTCCAACCGCCCCCTCCCTCAGCGCCTCGCGCGCCGACGCGCTGATTGCGGCTTACCGTTCCCTGACGGAATATCTGATCGAGGAAGTCTTCGGCCATCCGATCGCTAAACCTGATAACCCGACTGGCGCAGAACGACAAGCGAACGCGGCGTCTCCCGCGCACGGCAGCGCGACGCAAATCGATCTGCTCAAGCTCAAGATTCACACCCGCCTCATGGCCATCACGCGCCATTCCACTCCCGAAGAGATTCTTTCGGCCTCCAGCACAATTCAGGAATCATTCGCCGAACTCTCGGCCGTCTGGGGCCTGCTCGACGCTTCCGTCCACCAGAACATCGAGTCCGTGAACCACTCGCGGCAGGCCGCCCCGCCAACCGCCGCCCCGGCCGCGACACCTGCGGCCGCCGCAGCGCCGCCCCCCAGCCCGGAGCCGCCCATCAAACCAGCGCCGACACCCGATCCAGCGCCAGCACCCAAACCAGCGCCGGCACCCGATCCAGCGCCAGCACCCGATCCAGTGCCGGCACCCAAACCAGCGCCGCCGCCCAATCCTGACGATTCCCTTAAGCTCCAGCCGCGCGCCCTCTTCCCGTTCGCCCTCAACGAAGCCCGCACTTGCCCGGGATCCTATCTCGCCGTTCTCCCCATCGAGCGTTTCGCCATCTACCAATCCCGCTTCGGCGCCAAGGTCTGTGAGGAAATCTTTCACTTTTTCGTCCTTTACCTCACGCGCCGTCTGCGCCCCACCGACCAAATCTTCCACTGGGCTCCCGGCGTAGTCCTCGCCATCATCCAGCGTCCGATCACCCTCGACTCGGTCCGCGCCGAGTTTGTCCGCTTCGGCCTCAACAAGATCGAACAGAGCGTCCCGCTAGGGGAAGGACGCTTCTTTAACCTCGTCATGGCCTCCAACTTTGCCGTTCTCGGCGTCGAGAAGACCGCCACCAACGACCAAATCGTCCAGAAGATTGAAAACCTTCTCAAAATCAGCGCCGCCTAGGCCGAAATACTTTCATAGCCCGGGAAGGACAGTCGAAATGATCCATGTGGAAAGGCGGAAACAGACTCGCATCAAGTTCGAAAGCAATCTGACCATTGAGGTGCTGGGCGATCATCCCCCCACCCACCTGGGTTCGAACAAGATTCCCGGCCTCATGGTTGACGTCTCCACCGATGGCCTGCGCTTTCTCAGCCCCATCGACGTACCCGCCGGTTCCGCCATCCGCATCGACCGCGACAACGAAATGATCCTCGGCGAAGTCTGTTACAACGAACCACACTCCGATGGGCAGTTTCACCTCGGCATCCTCTTCCGGCAGGTACTGGCCAGCCTCCGCGACCTCGAACCGCTCCTGGCCGCCCTGCAAGGCTACGAGGAAGACGCCAAGTCCGATACTCGCGATGCCCGGTCAACCCGCCGGTAGACCCGTGCTATTCTGCTCTTCGTGTCCAATCGTGTCGTCGTCTTCGGCGCCGCCGGCCAACTCGGCGTCGAACTGGTTCGCGTTTTCTCCTCGCGCGGCTTTGCGGTAACCGCCTTCAATCGCGCCTCGGTCGATATCTCCGATCTCCCGGTCCTCGAAACCAAGCTCGCCGAGATCGATCCCGCCATCGTCCTCAACGCCGCCGCCTACAACATGGTCGACGTCGCCGAACGGGAACCGCAGATCGCCTACCAGGCCAACGCCCTCGGCGTGCGCAACCTCGCCATCGCGTGCCGCCAGGTCGACGCCACCCTCGTCCACTTCTCCACCGATTACGTCTTTGACGGCACCCTCGGCCGGCCCTACGTCGAATCCGACCTCCCCTGCCCCCTCGGCGCCTACGCTGTCTCCAAACTGGCCGGGGAATACTTCGCCCGCGCCTACCACGACCGCTCCCTCGTCCTTCGTACCTCCGGCGTCTTCGGCCCCGGCGGCCGCCACACCGTCCGCGGCAACTTCGTCGAAACCATGCTCCGCCTCGCCCTGTCCGGCAAACCCATCCAGGTCGTCCAGGAGTATGTCGCCTCTCCCACCTACTCGCCCGCCCTCGCCGAAACTACCGCTAATCTCGTCCAGGCCGGCCAAACGGGCCTGTTCCACGCCGGCGGCGGCGCCGCTGTCAGTTGGTTCGACTTCGCCGCCAAAATCTTCACCGCCGCCGGTCTCGCACCCACTCTCACCGTCGCCCGGCCGGAAACCTACCGCACCGAAGCCCGCCGCCCCCGCTTCTCCGCTCTGGCCAACGCCCGCCTCGCCTCGCTCGGTCTGCCGCCCATGCCCTCGCTTGAAGACGCCCTGGCCGAGTATATGCAGCGACGCTAACGCTTCGAAGCGAAGTATCCCCGCCGCGCCTGCACCTTCAGGTTCTTGTCCGCCGCCCGGATCTCCAGCTTGCGGAACGCCCCGTCCCGCGCCTCGTTCGACGACGAGTAACCAATCACATACTGGCTCCGCATCTCTTCCTGAATCTGGCGGAAAATATCGCTCAGCGTCTGGCTCCGCCCCACGCTGAAAAATCGCCCCCCGGTCTCCTCCGCCATCCGCTTCAAATCCCCTTCCCCGCCCCCGCCAAAGCCACGGAAGTCGGCAAAGTAAATGCTATAGATCATGACGTCTGCCCGGTGCGCCGCCTCAATCGCCTGCTGCCGGCTGTAACGCGAACCCATGTCCACCCCGTCGGTGATCAAAACGATCGCCTTTCGGCCCACCTCCTGCTTCAACTTCTCCTCGGCGGCCAGCACCACCGCATCGTACAGGATCGTCCCCCGCGGCCTTCCCGTCGGCACCGGCCCGGGATGCAACCCGCCCACCCCCGCGTTCAACCGCAGTTGCCCCAAACCCTCCCGCAGCAGCCGCGGCGAACCTGTCAAATCCTGCAGCAGCTCCGCTTCGGCGCCAAAGCTGATCAGAAACGCCATATCCTTCTTCCGCAGCACCTGCTCAAAAAACTGCCCGGCCGCCGACCGCTCTTCGGGAATCAGCCGCTCCTGGCTCCCGCTCACGTCGACCAGCAGACCAATCGTCAGCGGCAGATCCGTCTCCCGCGCAAACACCTTGATCTCCTGCTGCTTGCCGTCCTCGAAAACCGTGAAATCCTCCCGCTTGCCGGTCCCGATCAACGCATTCCTCCGGTCCCGCACCGAAAAGAGCACGTTGACCAGTTCCACGTCCACCTGGATCACCGGCAGCGCCTCCTCCTGCGCCGCGGCCTGAACAGCCGGTGGTTTGGTCTGCTGCGCCGCCATCCACGCCGGCAGCGCCAGCTTTGCGAGTAAAATTCTCCGTGTCACCACCTGTCGTGTCATCAACTGTATGGATTCTCCCCGCCCGAACTCCGTTGCCATCAAAAAAGCCCTCCTCCATCTTGAGGCCGCCGACCCGGCGCTCGCCGCCCTCATCGCCAACATCGGCCCCTACCGCATAAGCTATCACGTCCCCGACTTCACCACCCTCGCCCGCTCCATCATCTCCCAACAGCTCTCCGGCAAGGCCGCCAATACCATCTTCCAACGCCTCCTCACCGCGGCCGCCGCCCCCAACGGACGCCTCGCCCCCGCCCGCCTCACCGCCCTCGGCCCCGAAGGTCTCCGCCCCCTCGGGCTCTCCCGCCAGAAAGCCGCCTCCCTCCTCCACCTCGCCAGCCACCCCATCCCCTATCCCCAACTCCCGCGCCTCTCCGACGACGAAGTCATCGCCATCCTCACCGCCGTCAAGGGCATCGGCGTCTGGACCGCCCACATGTTCCTCCTGTTCGCCCTCCGCCGTCCCGACGTCCTCCCCACCGGCGACCTCGGTATCCGCAACGCCATCCATCGCGCCTACCGGCTGCCCGCCCCGCCCACCCCGGCCGAAATCCTCTCTCTCGCCCAACCCTGGCGCCCCTACGCCTCCATCGCCAGCTGGTACCTCTGGCGATCACTCGACGGACCGGGAAAACTCTGATACTGTCTCTTCATGCTTACCTACACCGTACAAGCAGGGAATACCCTCTCCGGCATTGCACGTAAGTTCGGCATCCCCCTCTCGGCTCTGATCGCCGCCAATCAGATCACCGACCCCAACCAGCTCAAGGTTGGCGACAAACTCCTCATCCCCAGCGTCGACACCGACCTGTCCACGCTCCCCCCTCCTCCGGTGCCCCCGGCGCCCATCGCCCCCAGCGGCAACATCAGCATCGACCGCAAAAAATTCGCCCTCGCCCCCGGCCAGTACTTCGCCGAAACCTTCCCCAAAGATCTCATCGTCCTCCACTTCACGGCCGGCTCGTCCGCCCGTAGCGCCTACGACTCCTGGCGCAACACCCCGCTCCAGGTCGCCACCGCCTACCTCGTCGACACCGACGGCAAAATCTACGAGTGCTTCCCCCCCAACTATTGGGCCTACCACCTCGGCATCACCGGCGCCGCCTCGGCCAACTGGAAGCACGACAAACGCTCCATCGGCATCGAAATCG
Organism: Acidobacteriaceae bacterium; assembly: GCA_020247055.1. Taxonomy (GTDB): domain Bacteria; phylum Acidobacteriota; class Terriglobia; order Bryobacterales; family Bryobacteraceae. The sequence continues at coordinate 28,350 of JADCJL010000157.1, forward strand.
CTAACGTCGGCCCCCTCCAACCCGACAAGAGCAACCCCCAACAGTTGAACTGGTGGCCCAACGACTTCCAGACCAAGCACTGCACCCTCGCCGAAACCGGGAAGTACGTCGCCGCCCCCTATCGCGGCTACAACCACTACGCCAGCTTCCCCGCCCCCCAGTCCGACGCCGTCATCGCCCTCGTCGCCCATCTCTGCGCCGCCTTCTCCATCCCCCGGGTTCTCCCCCCGGACAACCGGCAAACCGCCTTCGACATCGATTACTTCAAATCCTTCCGCGGCATCGCCACCCATCAGAACTTCCGCAAGGACAAAACAGACGTGGGCCCCGCCTTCCCCCTCGCGCAGGTGGCGCCCGCGGCTACCGCCTAACGACGAACATGCTCCCCTCCGTCCTCACTGACACCTGGCCCTGGTACGTGGCCGGCCCGCTCATCGGCCTCTTCGTTCCCCTGCTCCAAATCCTCGGCGGCAAACAGCTCGGCCTGTCCGGCAACCTCCGCCACCTGTGCGCCGCCCTCCTGCCGCGGCGCCCGGCCTTTCTCCAATACGACTGGAAATCCACCGGCGTCTGGAATCTCCTGTTCGCCTTCGGTACGGCCATCGGCGGTTGGATCGGCATCCACCTGCTCGGTACCCGGGAGATCGCTCTCTCTCCAACCGCGCAAACCGCCCTCCACCAACTCGGCCTCACCGACCTCTCCGGCCTCGTGCCCCGCGAACTCTTCAGTTGGCCCGCCCTGCTCACCCTTCGCGGGTTCGTTTCGGTCGTCGTGGGCGGCTTTCTCGTCGGCTTCGGCACCGCCTACGCCGGCGGCTGCACCTCCAGCCATGCCATCTCCGGACTGTCGAACTTTCAGCTCCGCTCCCTGCTGGCCGTCCTCGGCTTCTTCGCCGGCGGCCTCTTTGCCACCCACCTGCTCCTGCCGCTGCTCTTCTAGCCCCCCCATGAACAACCGCCCCGCCCCCGCTCCCGCCCCGGCAATCGACATCCTGCTCGGTGTCCTGTTCGGCGTCATCCTCACCAAAGCCGAAGTCATCTCCTGGTTCCGCATCCAGGAGATGTTCCGCTTCGAGGCTTTCCACATGTTCGGCATCATCGGCTCAGCCATCGCCGTCGCCGCAGTCTCCCGCCGCCTGCTCCCCCCGCCCCCCGCCCCTACCCTCTGCGGCGAACCCACACCAACTGCCGACGCCAGCGCCGACGACCAAACCGGTCGCGGCACCCGCTTCTGGCTTGGCGGCGCAATCTTCGGCCTCGGCTGGGCTCTCACCGGCGCCTGCCCCGGCCCGCTCTTTATCCTCATCGGTGGCGGCATCTCCGTAATGGTCGTCGCCCTCGCCAGCGCCCTCGCCGGCACCTGGGCCTACGGCTATCTCCGCTCTCGCCTGCCCCACTAAGCACCAATCAGCGATACTGATAAGACAACCTTGTCTGCCGACCCCCTCGACTCCACCCTGCTCTCCAGCCTCCGCTCCACCCTCGAACTCCTCGAGCGCCTCGATACCGATCGCGACCTGCTCGAACGACTCCCCGCCCCCGAGCGCGAACGCCTCCACCGCGTTGTCGCCCAGCTCTTCAACCCCGACCCCGCCGCCCGCCGCGCCCGCCTCAAAGCCGCCGAACGCCAGCGCAGCGCCGCCGACCTCGAACGCGCCGCCACCCTCCTCGACCAAACCGGCATCCGCTCCCTCCGCCGCAAACCCGTCTTCACCACCCCCAACTACTTCCCGCCCCCCACCGCCGAACAGGAGCCCCCACAGGCCCCCGAACCCCTCCACTGCTACATCTGCAAGCAGAAGTACACCCAGGTCCACCACTTCTACGACCAGATGTGCCCCCCCTGCGCCGAACTCAACTTCGGCAAACGCACCGAACTCGCCGACCTGTCCGGCCGCGTCGCCCTCCTCACCGGCGGCCGCGTCAAAATCGGCTACCAGACCGGCCTCAAGCTCCTCCGCTGCGGCGCCCACCTCATCGTCACCACCCGCTTCCCCCGCGATTCCGCCCAACGCTACGCCCAGGAACCCGACTTCGCCCAGTGGGCCCATCGCCTCGAAATCCACGGCCTCGACCTCCGCCACACCCCCAGCGTCGAAGCCTTCTGCCAGTTGCTCCTCACCTCCCACCCCCGCCTCGACTTCATTATCAACAACGCCTGCCAGACCGTCCGCCGCCCCCCGGAGTTCTACGCCCACATGATGGAAGGCGAACGCGCCGCCCTCCGCGGCCTGCCCGGCGAACTCGAAAAGCTACTCCCCGCCGCCCCGACCATCGCCCCCTCCGCCGAACTCTCCCAACTCCCCCTCCTCCCCGAAGAACTTCTGAGCCAGAAACACCTCTTCCCCGCCGGTCGTCTCGATCAGGACCTCCAGCAGGTCGACCTCCGTGGCCGCAACTCCTGGCGCCTCCTGCTCGCCGAAGTCTCCACCGTCGAGCTGCTCGAAGTCCAACTCGTCAACGCCATCGCCCCCTTCGTCCTCAACGCCCGCCTCAAACCCCTCCTGCTCCGCACCCCGGAACGCGACAAGCACATCGTCAACGTCTCCGCCGTCGAAGGCCAGTTCTACCGCCGCTGGAAAACCACCCGCCACCCCCACACCAACATGGCCAAAGCCGCGCTGAACATGATGACCCGCACCTCCGCCGCCGACTATCAGCAGGACGGCATCCACATGAACAGCGTGGACACCGGCTGGGTCACCGACGAAGACCCCGTCGAAATCGCCGCCCGGAAAACCATCGAACAGCGCTTCCATCCCCCCCTCGACATCGTCGACGGCGCCGCCCGCATCCTCGACCCCATCATCTCGGGCTTTATAACCGGCGTCCACCCCTGGGGCCAGTTCTACAAGGATTACCAGCCCGCCGACTGGTAGCCGCTGAACGTCCCTCCGTCATAAATCCCGCTCCAGCTCAGCACCGGACCCGTCGCGTTCGCCGGCAGCCGCAACAAGATCCGTCGTACCTCTCCCCGCCGGAAGTGGCCCAGCGTCTGGTTCACATTCACCACCGTCGCCCCCACCGCCAACGTCTGCAGCACCGTATTCTGCGCCCACCCGGCGCCCAGATTCACCAACACAAGATCCACCAGCCGCTCGTTGGTCACCGCATCCCGCCGGAAGCCCGACAGCTGCCCCACCAGCGCCGCCGCCGTAAACGGTAGTTCCACCCCCGGAGGAGGCAGCACCTGTCCGAATGAAGCCTGCACCGACGCCGGGCCCGTCAAGGTCAGCGTCTGCGGATTCACCGTCCCCGTCAGCGCCCCGCTGAACCCCTGAAACGAGAAACCCAGGTTCGGTACCGCCGTCACCTGCACCGCCCCCGCCGGATAGTAGCCGCTCGCCGGACTGATGCTCCCCCCCGTCCCCGCCGTCGTCGTCAACAGAAAACTCGTACTGTAGACCGCCACGTAGGTCGCTGGCGCGCTGCCCACCGTAATCGTCTGCGCCTGCGCCCCGCCGTGCGTCCAATTGGAGAACTGATAGCGGATCCCGTTGGCCGGCGTCGGATTCATCGCCGCCATCGGGTACGTCCCCGCCGGCAGGCTCAACGACGTCCCCCCCGTAATCGCCAACCCGTTCACCTCGAGCGGCAGCCCCGGCGGCGAGGTCTGAAACGTAATCGTCTGCGGCGGTGCCGTCACTGCAAACGACCGGCTCACCGGCGCCGCCGCCGTGTAGTTCCCGTTGCCCGCCTGCGTCGCCTCAATCGTACACTGCCCTGGGCTTCCCAACAGCACCTGGTTCGCCGCCACGGTGCACTGCGCCGGCGTCAGTGAAGCGAACGAAACCGGCAGCCCCGAACTCGCCGTCGCCGTCAGGGTCCACGGCGCGGCCAGCGGCGCAAACGTGATCGTCTGCCCGAGCTTCCCGATCGTCACACTCTGCATCGTCATCGTCGGCGCAAAGTTACTGTCGCCGGTCTGCCGCGCCTCCACGGTGCATAACCCCGCACCCATCAGTTGCAGCAGTTGACCCGACACCACGCAGACTCCGGGCGTAGCCGAAGCAAACGTCACCGGCAGCCCCGAACTCGCCGCCGCGGTCAGCACCAGCGGCCCCGCGTTCCACAGCACCGGCTGCAGCGGCGCGAACGAAATCTGTTGCCCTGCCTGCAGGATGACAAAACTTATCTCCGCCGTCACCGCCTGGTAGCTGGCGGTGCCCGCCTGCCGCGCCCGGATCCCGCACGTCCCCGTCGTCGAGAAAAACACGGTCGACCCCGTTAGTCGGCATACCGTCGGCGTCGTCACCTCGTACGTCACCACCAGCCCCGAACTCGCCGTCGCGCTCACGAGCGTCGACCCCAGATTGAACGCCGTCGCCGGAATCGGAGTAAATTGCAGGGTCTGCACCGCCGGCTGAATCTGCACCGTCTGCCCCACCGCCGCCGCCGCCAGATAGTTTCCATCCCCCGCCTGCCGCGCCTCCACGTTGCAAGTTCCGCCCGCCAGCGCCTGCAGCATCCCCTCCGTCACCGCGCACACCGCCGGCGTCAGACTTAGATAACTCACCGCCAGCCCCGAACTCGCCACCGCCGTCAACGCCACCCCCGTCCCCCCAAACTGCATCGCCGGCAGCGCCCCAAAGCTGATCGTCTGGGACGCCTGTGCCACCGTGAACGACCGCACCACCGGCGCCGCCTGCGCAAAACTCGCATTCCCGCCCTGATTGGCCTGCACCACACAGGTCCCCCCCCCCACAATCGTCA
>JADCJL010000158.1 GCA_020247055.1 Acidobacteriaceae bacterium
GCCCACATCGTCTACACCGACGTCTGGGCCAGCATGGGACAGGAGGCCGAAGCCCTCGCCCGCCAGCAGATCTTCGCCCCCTACCAGGTCAACACCCCCCTGCTCGCCGCCGCCCGCCCCGAAGCCATCTTCCTCCACTGCCTGCCCGCCAAACGCGGCCAGGAGGTCACCGCCGACGTCATCGAAAGCCCGCAGTCGGCCGTCTTCGACCAGGCCGAAAACCGGCTCCACGCCCAGAAGGCACTGCTCGTCCTCCTGCTCGAGAAACCCGCTCATGTCTAACTCCGACAAAATCCAACTCTGGGGCGGCCGCTTCGCCTCCGGCCCCTCGGCCACCTTCGAACAGTTCTCCGAATCGCTCTCCTTCGACCGGCGCCTCGCCGACTGCGATATCCGCGGCTCCCAGGCCTTCGCCCGCGCCCTCGCGCGCGTTGGCATCCTCTCGGCCGAAGAGTGTGCCACTCTGCTCGCTGCCTTCGATACCCTCCGCGAGGAGGCCCGCACCCCCGCTTTCTACGAAGGAGCCACCGACGAAGACGTCCACACCCTCGTCATCCGCCAGCTCAAAGCCAAAGTAGGCGCCCTCGCCGACAAGATCCACACCGGCCGCAGCCGCAACGAACAGGTCTCGGTCGACACCCGCCTCTGGCTCCGCGAACAGATCGACGCCACCACCGCCCTCCTCGTCGCTTTCCTCGACGAACTCCTCGCCCTCGCCCGGCGCTACGAATCCGCCATCATCCCCGGCTACACCCACCTCCGCCGCGCCCAACCCGTCCTCTGGCCCCACTACTGCCTCGCCTACTTCGAGATGTTCCTCCGCGACCTCGAACGCCTCCAACAAGCCCGCGCCCGCGTCAACCTCTGCCCCCTCGGCAGCGGCGCCCTCGCCGGCTCCGGCTTCCCCTTCGACCGCCACGCCATCGCCGCCGACCTCGGCTTCGACGGCATCACCCGCAACTCCATGGACGTCTCCGGCGACCGCGACTGGGCTCTCGACTTCCTCTACGCCGCCTCCACCGCCATGCTCCACCTCTCCCGCCTGGCCGAGGATTGGATCCTCTACTCAAGCGAAGAGTTCGGCTGGATGGAACTCGGCGACGGCGTCACCAGCGGCTCCAGCCTCATGCCGCAAAAGAAAAACCCCGACTCGCTCGAACTCATCCGCGGCAAGTCCGGCCGCGTCTTCGGCACTCTCACCTCCCTTTACGTCACCGTCAAGGGCACCCCCATGACCTACAACCGCGACATGCAGGAAGATAAAGAACCCCTCTTCCTCGCCGCCGACCAGCTGGCCGGCTGCCTTGCCATGATCCGCGAAGTCACCGCCACCGTCACTCTCAAACCCGCCGTCCCCGCCCTCGCCGCCGAGGAGAGCTGGACCGTCGCCACCGATATCGCCGAAGCCCTCGCCCGCTTCGGCACCCCCTTCCACCAGGCCCACAAACTTGCCGGCCGCCTCGTGCTCGAATCGCTCAACCAGGGCAAGAAGCCGCTCGACTGGACCCCGGAAGAGCTCGCCGCCTTCGCCCCCGAGTTCACCCCCGCCCTCGCCGAGTTCCTCCACCCGGCCCGCGGCATGCAGAACCGCTCCGTACCCGGCGGCACCGCCCCGTCGGCCGTCGCGACGGCCCTCGCCGAGGCCGCGGAACGGCTCCACGCCTTCCGCCCCCAAGCTCACCGGTCATGAACAAAGCATTCCGGCAGGGCCAGATTCTCAAGCTCATCTCCCGCGAACCCATCCACACGCAGGAAGAGATTGCCCAGAAACTGGCCCGGCTCGGCGTGTCCGCCACGCAGGTCACCCTCTCCCGCGATATCCGCGAACTCGGCCTCGCCAAAACCGCCCAGGGCTACCAGCGCCTCGATAGCCCCGCCCCGCCCACCGGTCCTACCCTCGCTACCATTCTCAACGAGTACCTGCTCGATATCCGCGAAGCCCAGCACCTGCTCGTGCTCAAAACCCCGCCCGGCCACGCCTCCACCCTCGCCGCCGCCCTCGATCGCGCCGCCTGGCCCGAACTGGCCGGCACCATCGCCGGCGACGACACCGTCCTCGCCATCGCCCCCAACCTCCGCACCGCCGCCCGCCTCAAACGCCGCCTCCTCCGCCCCGCCTAAAACGCCCCCGCCAGCTTCTTCGTCCCCGCCTCCAGCACCAGCCAGATCTTCTCCCACGTCGACAGCCGGATCCGGCCCTCGAGCACCCGGTACTGCCGGTCTTCAATCCGCTGCAGCAAGCGCGAGTAGATCTCAATCAACGCCCACAACGACGCCCGGCTGCCCCGCTCCACCATCCCGATCAACGGCCGCGCCTCGTCGTAATAAGCCCGCGCCCGCCTCGCCTCAAACCGCATCAGCTCCACAAACGCCGGCGTGTAGACAATCCCCCGCGCGTCCACCCCGAACCGCCGCAGATCCTCCGCCGGCACATAGACCCGCCCCAACCCCGCGTCCTCCCGCACATCCCGCAAGATGTTGGTCAGCTGAAACGCAATACCGCACTTCTCGGCCAGCACCAGCGCCTTCGGATCTTCAAAGCCGAAGATGTGGATGATCGTCAACCCCACCACCGACGCCACCCGATAGCAGTACTGATAGAGGTCCGCAAACGTCTCCACCGGCTTCGGACTCAAATCGCTCGACACCCCGTCGATCATGTCAAAGAAGTACTGCCGCGGAATCCGGAACCGCTCCACCGTGTGATGAAACGCCGGCCACACCGGATGCGGCCCGTACTCGCCCCGCAGCGCCCGGTCAAGCTCCCCGCGCCACTGCGCCATCGCCTCCACCGTCGTGCCTTCCAGCTCGTCGCTCAGGTCATCGCAGTAGCGCATGAACGCATAGACGGCGCACATGGCATCCCGCTGCTCCCGCCGCAGCAGCACGAACGAGTAGTAAAAGTTCTTCGCCCGGCTCCGCGCCACCTCGCGGCAGTAAGCATAGCTCTGCTCCACCGCCTTCGTCATGCCGCCGCCCACAACGCCTTCACCAGCAGCCCCACCCGCTCCCACCGCCCGATCTTCGGCCGCTCCCGCAGCACGTCCCATCCCTGCCGTTCAATCTTGTCGAGCACCGCCAGCCCCCCGTGGCTGAACAACCGCAGATCCAGCGCCAGCCGCCGGTCCACCATCCGCGGCAGCGCCAGACCCTCTACAAACAACCCCCGCGCCACCCCGCAAGCCTCCTCCATCACCCGCGCAAACCCCGGGCTGAAACGACGCGCAAACAGGTCCGCATCGCTCACCCCGTGCCGCGCCAGCAGATCCTGCGGCAGGTACACCCGGTCTTTACCCGTGTCCACCGTCACGTCCTGCCAGAAGTTGGCCAACTGCAGCGCCGTGCAGGTCTTATCGCTCAGGGCATACCGCTCGGCGTCCCGGTATCCGCATAACCCCAAAACCAACCGCCCCACCGGGTTGGCCGAGTACACACAGTATTCGAAAACCTCGCCCCAGTCCGCGTAGCGCGTCTTCACCTGGTCCTGTTCAAACGCATGGATCAGGTCGGCAAACGTCTGCCGTTCGAGGCCATATTGCCGCACCGTCGGCCCCAGCGCCACAAACACCGGGTGGCTCGCCGCCCCACCGTACATCCGGTCCAACTCCCCGCGCCACCACCCCAGCAGCCGCAAACTCTCGGCTGTATCTCCCATCTCATCGCCCAGATCATCCGCCCAGCGGCAGAAGGCATAGACGTTGTAGAAATCCTGGTGAAGCCGCTTGGGCAGCAGAAAACTCACCACGTGAAAGTTCTCGTAGTGCGAAGTGGCCAGCCAACGCGTGTAGGCCAGCGACTCCGCTGGGGTCCAGACCCGGCCCATGGCCGCGGCGTCGCCTACAAACTCTTTGGGCTGCAGTGGCACTTAAGGAATAATCGCGGTCTTCATCCGGCCGCTTGAGTTCATCAGGTACCGCAGGACTTCCTTGATCTTATGGAGCGGCTCCTCGCCCACCACAAAGTCGCGCGCGCGAATCTCGCCCCGCGTCACGGCCTGCAGCGCCTTCTGAATCAGCCGCGGCGTATGATGAAAACTCGCCTTGCAGGTCAACTCGGAGTAATGCAGCAGGTTAGTGTCGAGTTGAACCTGCGTCTCGGCCGGGCAGCCGCCAAAAAAGTTTACCGTCCCGCCCTTGCGCAGCAGCCGCACCGAAAGGTCCCAAACCTCCGGCTTACCCACGGCTTCAATCACCACATCCGCCCCCCGGCCATCCGTCAGGGCCCGCACGGCGCCAATCACGTCGTCGGTCTCCACGGTTGAAATCAGCTCCGCCGCCCCCATCCGCCGGGCGTCGTCGAGTTGTACCTGCCGCCGCGCGATCGCAATCACGCGCGCCCCCATCACCTTCAGCATCCGCACAAACATCAGGCCAATCGGACCCAGCCCGATCACCACCACCGTATCCCCGCGCCGCACGTTGCTCTCTTCAATCCCGCGCAGCACACACGCCAGCGGCTCCGACAGCGCCGCGTCCATGTAATCCACCGACTCCGGCACCGCGTACAGATTCTTCTCGACAATCCGCCCCGGAATGCGGATGTACTCCGCGTACGCCCCGTTGTTAAAAAGCAGGTCCTCGCACAGGTTCTCTAGCTCCCGCTTACAGTAAAAACACTCGCCACAGGGAGCCGAGTTCGCCGCCACTACCCGCTGCCCCACGCGAAACCGCGTCACCGCGCCGCCGGTAGCCACGATATCTCCCGCTAACTCATGCCCAAACAACGCCGGCGGCATAATCATCCGCGCATGATACCCGCGGCGAAACACCTTCACATCCGTGCCGCAGGTCAGGGCCGCCTTCACGCGAACCAATACATCCCCCGGGCCAAGCTGCGGAATGGCAACCTGCTCGATCTTGACATCTTCCTTGCCGTAGAGGACGGCGGCGGTCATGTGCTGATTGTTCACGAGCGGTAACCTTGGGGCTTCACCACAATTTTCAGCGATTCTGTCGTCGGATGCAACGCCAGCTTAAAACCGTCCATTATCTGCTCGAGCGGAACCCGGTGCGTCACCAGCTCCTCCACCGGCAGGGCGCCGCTGAAGACCAGGTCTGCCGACTCCTTCTGCCAATCCACATCGGCGCTGTAAGAGCCCAGAAGAACACGCTCTCCCATGCAGATGTCTTTGCCGGATAACTCGATGCGCTCTTTGTCAGACGTTTGCGCAAACAGTACTATCTTCGCACCCGGCCGCGTCACGCGCACGGCCTCCTCCACCACCCCCGGCGCCGATACCGCGACAAACACCACATCCGCCCCCCGGCCCGCCGTCCGCGCCGCCGCCTCGGCCGCCAGATCGTCCACGCCCGGGTTCAGCGCCCGCTCCGCCCCAAACCGCTCACCCATCGCCCGCCGCCCCGCCATCCGGTCCGTCACCAGCGTCCGGATCCCCCGGTGCTTCAAAATCATCGTGAAAATCAGGCCAATCGGCCCCTGACCCATCACAATCGCCAACTCGTCCGCCCGCGGCGCCGCCAGCTCAACCCCCTTCAAGCAGGTGTTCACCGGCTCGACAAAGCTCGCCGCGTCAAAGCTCACCCCGTCCGGAATCTTCTCCACGCCCCGCTCGACAATCCAGTCCATCACGCGGATGTACTCGGCAAACCCACCGCCGGCAGCCTCAAATCCCGCCGTGATCCCCACTCGCTTGTAGCCCGGGCACTGCGCATACAGCCGCCGCGCACAGTAAAAGCAGGCCCCGCAGGGAATATGGTGAAACGCCACCACCCGGTCCCCCACCGCAAACTTCGTCACCCCTTCGCCCACCGCCGCCACCACCCCGGCCGTCTCGTGCCCGTAGATCCGCGGCGGCGCCAGCAGGTCGTACTCAATCTTTTTCAAGTCCGTGTGGCAGATCCCGCAGCTCTCCACCCGCACCACCAGCTCCCCCGGACCCGCCACCGGCCGCGGAATCTCTTCCACCACCACCTGGCTGTTCCCACGGTACACGGCCGCTTTCATCACTTCAGAGTTCACACTGAGCAAGAAATTCTCCTAAGGATTCCGATGCTTCCCGGCCGCGCCGGGCCATACGAATTAGATCCGCCGGATGACGCAACCCCGCCAGCGCAATCCGCCACTTCACAAACCGGCCCTCACCATCCCGGTACCGGTTGAAATCGAGCGCAAAATCCTCGCCGGCCAAATCGCTCACCACCCGTACAGCATAAAACGGTCCGCCGAACCGCAAACCGCCCGCCTCCATCTCCACCGCGTCCGCCCCCCGCGCCCGCAGCGCCGCCTTCTCGGCCGCCGTCCCGATAAACCGGTCCCCGGACCACAAAACGCCCCGCCGCGCCGCCGGCATCCGCCGCGGCGCCAGCGCCGCCCGGTCTCCGGCCTCGGTTCGCACCCCCACCGCCACGAACACATCGTTCAGTCCCAACGCCGGGTCCAGCGCCCCGCACCAGCCCACGCTCATCACGGCCGTCACGGTCTCCCGCTCCCGCGCCGCGGCCAGCGCCGCCGCCGCCAATCGCGGCCCCGCCCCGTTCGCCACCATCGTCACCACCCGCCCGTTCCACTCCGCCCGCCGCGCAAACTCGACCGGCCAAGCGAGCGTCCGCACCCCCGTGCAATGGCGCAACCAGCCCGTAAACTCCATCGCCTCCGCCGCCACCGCCACCATCATCGGCAGTACCCGTTAGCCCGAAACCACCCCGCCGCCCGCTCCAAACCCACCCGCGCCGCCGCCGGCGCATAACCCAACTCCCGCGCCGCCTTGGCATGGCTCACCCACATCTTCTTCCGCGCCATCCGCACCCCCTCGAGCGGCGCCCGCGGCGCCCGCCCCGTCACCGCCGCCCACCCCGTGCTCACGAGCGCCGCCCCGTACGCTACCCCGTACGGCACGCGCCACCGCGGCGGCTCCCCCAAGGCCGCGAAAATCTCCCGCAGCGTCAGATTCTCGCTGCCCAGAATATACCGCTCCCCCACCCGCCCCCGCTCCGCCGCCAGCAAATGCCCCCGCGCCACATCCCGCACATCCACCACATTCAACCCCGTATCGAGGTAAGCCGGCATCCGCCCGCTCAAAAAATCCACGATCGTCTGCCCCGTCGGCGTCGGCTTGAAGTCATGGTCCCCCACCGGCGCCGTCGGGTTCACAATCACCACCGGAAACCCCTCCCCGGCAAACTCCAACGCCACCCGCTCAGCCAGAAACTTCGAGCGCTTATAATGCCCCGTCATCTCCTCGAGCCCGACCGGCAGCGACTCCTCCCCCAGTCCCCCCTCGACAAAATGGATGCACCCCACCGTGCTCGTGTACACCACCCGCTCCCCCCCCGCCGCCCGCGCCGCCGCCAACAGATTCCGCGTCCCCTCCACGTTCGACCGGTACAACTCCCCCGGCTCCGGCGACCACAACCGGTAATCCGCCGCGACATGATACACCACCCCGCACCCCGCCACCGCCCGGTCGAGCGACGCCCGATCCTGCAGGTCTCCCGTCACCACTTCGAACCGCTCCCCGTACTGCGCCGGCAGCTCCCGCACCGGGTTGCGCCCGCGCGTCAACGCCCGCACCGGCCTCCCCGCCTCGGCCAACTCCCGCGCCACGTGCCACCCCACGAAGCCCGACGCCCCGGTTACCAGTGCCGGCTTCAACGCTCTGCTTTGAGGAACGTCGCCAGCGCCAGCAGCGGGAACGAGTTCCGGTACAGGTGATATCGCAGATAGAACACGTTCGGGAAGCCCGTACCCGTCGCCGCCTCTTCGCTCCACGTGCCATCGGCGTTCTGCTTCTGAATCAGGTACTCCACGCCCCGCTGCACGCTCGACGAGTAGGTATCCCCGCTCGCGAGCAAGCCCAGCACCGCCCACGCCGTCTGCGAAGGCGTCGAAGGCGCCGGCACAAACACGTTCTCCCGGTAGCTCTCCGGGCTCTCGCCCCAACCGCCATCGGCGTTCTGAATCGACCGCAGCCACTCGCCGGCCCGCAGCACCGCCACCTCCCGGTCGCTTTCGCCCGCCGCCCGCAGCCCGCGCACCGCAAAGCAGGTGCCGTAGATGTAGTTCACGCCCCAGCGCCCCTGCCAGCTCCCATCGGCCTCCTGCGCGCGCTCCAGATACGCCACGCCCTTCCGGATCGCCGGATGGTCCGCCCGCACCCCGTGCAGCGTCAACGCCTCCACCACCCGGCCCGTAATGTCGGGGCAGGTCGGGTCCAGCATCGCGTTATGATCGGCAAACGGCACGTCACTCAGAAACTGCCAGTTGTTATCGACATCAAACGCCGCCCACCCGCCGTCGCTCGACTGCATCGCCAGCAGCCAATCGACGGCTCGCCTGATGGCCGCGGCCTTGCCGCAAGCCGCCTCCTGCAGCCCCAGCAGCACCATGGCCGTATCGTCGATATCGGGGTAATGCTCGTTGGCAAACTCAAAATACCAGCCGGAGGGCTCCACGTTCGGCCGCTTCACGCTCCAGTCGCCCTTCCGCCGGACCTCTTTGGTCAGCAGCCACTCGCCCGCCCGCGTCAGCCTCTCGGGCGCCGCCATGCCGCTCTCGCCCAGCGCATGGCAGGCAATCGCCGTATCCCACACCACCGAAAAACAGGGCTGGAAGAAAAACCGCTCCCCGTCGTCCACCATCAGATTGGCAAACTGATTCTCCGCCTCGGCCCTGTCCGGATGGTCCGCGGCATACTCCAGCAAATCCATCGCCATGATCGTATACATCATCGGCGGATAGATCGCCGCCAACCCGTCCGTATAGCGGGTCCGCTCGGTGATCCACTCCATCGCCTTCCGGATCGCCCGCCGCCGCAGCGCCCCGCTGCCGAAGCGCTCCCACAACTTGAAGACTTTGTCGATCCGCAGAAACGTGTTCCGCCGGTTGAAGAAACCGTCATCCCGCGGCAGCGCCAGGCTCACCCCGGGCGCCAGCAGCTCGGCGAGCGAAAAACCCGCCGGCACCGGCCGCGGCTCCACCGTCAGCGCCTGCACAATGGACAGCGGAATGACAATCGCCCGCGTCCACGAACTCATCTCGTAGACGGTCTTCCCCAGCAGAATCAGCTCCGGGGGAATCGACGGCACATGCGGCCGCGGGTAGAGACCAAACAGGCTCAGGTTGATCTTGACGTAACTGTTGGCCGCCTGCAGCCCGCCCAAACGCAGAATGGTCTCGCGCAGCGCCACCATCCGGGCCTCGGCAACCGCTACCCCCGCCACCTTCAGCGCAAAGTAGGCTTTGATCGAGGCATTCACGTCCGCCGGCCCGTCCGGAAAGAGATTGAAGCCGCCCTCAGCCAGCTGCCGTTCCCGGATAGACCGTACCGCCCGGTCAATTTGCTGCCGCACCGGCGGGTTCCAACTCCCGTGCTGCGGCGGGTAAAGCCACAACTGCAGCAGAATGTAGTCCGCCTCCAGCGTCGTGTCCGCCGTGAGGTCTCCCCACCAGTAGCCGCTGTCGTGCTGATTGGCCGCAAACCACTCCACCGACTGCCGGGCCGTCTTCGCCGCCGCGGCAACCAGTGCATCCGTTACCTGCAGGCTGGGGGTCATAGCGAGGCGGGCGTGCTGATCTGCGTGAGCCGGGCGCTGTTCAGCTCCGGGGGCAGCTGGAACCGCACGTCCTCTTCACGCACCTCCAACTCCTCCCGCTCGGCAAAGCCGTTCGTCTCGAGGAACGACATAATCCGCTCCACCAGATGCTCCGGCGCCGAAGCCCCGGCCGTAATCGCCACCGTGGCCACCCCATCCAGCCACGCCCCCTGCACATCGGATTCGTCATCCACCAGATACGCCGGCACACCCGAGTTCTGACACACTTCCACCAGCCGCTGCGAGTTCGAACTGTTCTTCGAGCCCACCACCAGCAGCAAATCACACAACGGCGCTACCGCCTTCACCGCCACCTGCCGGTTCTCGGTCGCATAGCAGATGTCCTGCGAATGCGGCCCCTGAATCAGGGGAAAACGCTCCAACAGCCGCTTCACGATGTGGCTCGTCTCGTCAAGACTCAACGTCGTCTGCGTCAGATAGGCCATCTTCGTGGGGTCCGCCACCTCGAGCCGGTCCACGTCTTCCACCGTCGACACCAGCTTCATCGCCTCCGGCGCTTCGCCCAGCGTCCCGACGACCTCATCGTGGTTCTCGTGGCCAATCAGCACAATCGAGTAACCCTTCCGCGCGAACTTCACCGCCTCGAGATGCACCTTCGTCACCAGCGGACAAGTCGCGTCAATCACGTTCAGGTTCCGGGCCACGGCATCGGTACGCACCGCCGGGGACACCCCATGCGCGCTAAAAATCACCCGTGCCTGCGCCGGCACCTCGTCCAACTCCTCGACGAAAACAGCTCCGGCCGCCCGCAGTTCGTCCACCACGTGCTTGTTATGGACAATCTCTTTGCGCACGTAGATCGGTGCGCCGTACATCTCCAGCGCAATCTTCACCACATCAATCGCCCGAACCACGCCCGCGCAAAATCCGCGCGGGGTCAAGAGAATAATCTTCTTCCCGGATGCCATAAGTACAGATCTACCTGATTATAGCCCGGATCCGCCGGACTAAATCCTCTTCCTGCTCAATCGCCACCCCGATCCGCAGCCACAACACCTGCACCGGCGCCAGCATCTCCCCGAGATCCGCCGGCAGATTCATCATGTCTTTTTCCGTCGTTAGCAACACCGCGGCCCCCTGTAGCAGCGCCTGCTCCCGAATTCGCCGTAACTCGCGGTGCCGGTAGTGATGATGGTCCCCAAACGTCCAGCGGAACAACGGGCGCAAGCCCTGCTCCCGTAAACTCGACCAGAACGTCGCCGGGTTGGCCAGTCCGCAAAAGGCCGCCACCCGCTCACCGCGCAGCGCCACCGCCTCCCCCGTCCGCGCGTCCATCCACGCCTCGGCCACGACATGCGAACGGTAGACCGGCACCGCCGGCAGCCGCCGCCGCAGCGCCGTGTACCGCCGCCCCCGCTCGGTCCGCGTCAGCAGAATCGCCGTGGCGTGCCGCAGCGCCTCCGGCGCCTCCCGCTGCCGCCCCAGCGGAAACGGCGCATCGCCCGCGAAGGGGTCGCGCGCATCGAGCAGCACCAGGTCAAAATCCCGCCCCAGACGGTGATGCTGAAACCCGTCGTCGAGGATAAAAACCTCCGGCCGCAGAGCCGCCTCCATCGCCCGGCCTGCCGCGTAGCGGTCCCGCCCCACGCCGACGTGAACCTGCCCCGAACGAACAAAGATCTGCGCCTCGTCCCCTGTCCGCGCTATCGGCGCCGCCGTCCCCCGCGGCGCTACCGTTACCTCGTCCGCCAACAGCCGCTTGTAGCCCCGCGTCAGAATCGCCGGCTCCCGAAAGTGCCGGGCCAGCGCGAGCGCCGTCGGCGTCTTCCCCGCCCCGCCCATGCTGATGCCCCCCACGCTGATCACCGGCGTATCCAGCCGCTGCGCCGCCGCCCGCGCCCGGTTCCGCCGCGCCCCCCGCGCCCACAGCCAGCCGAGCGGCCCCAGCGTCACCACCGCCAGCCACGGGTGCAGCGGCACCGGCCAGGCCTCTTCAATCTCCTCGGCCAGCACCGCCAGCGTCCGCTCGAGCGCCCCCCGCCGCTGCTCGGCCAGCTCGCGCGCCCGTTCCCCCCAGCCCCCCGGCTCCCGCAGCATCTCGGCCACTACCGCGGCGAAATCCTCCCGCGTGCACCGTCGCAGCCCGCCGCCGGCCGTAAACGCCGCGGCGATCTCGGCGAAATTCTCCATGTGCGGTCCGGCCACCACGGGCTTGCCCAGCAGCGCCGCTTCGAGAATGTTGTGCCCCCCGCGCCGCGCCAGCGTCCCGCCCATGAAGACCAGATCGGCCAGCCGGTAGACGCCGCTCAACTCCCCCAGCGAATCGAGCAGCAGCACCCCCGGCGCCCCCACCGCCCCCCCCTCGCTCCGCCGCCGAAACGCAATCCCGGCCGCCTCCAGCTTCCGCGCCACCGCGTCAAACCGCTCCGGCTTCCGCGGCGCCAGAATCATCACCAGGTCCGGAAACTCCGCCACCCACCGCGGCCAGGCCGCGATCACCGCATCGTCTTCATCAATATCTTCGCAATGCGTGCTCGCCACCACCAGGATCTTCCCCGCCCCGGCCACCGCCGCCGCCACCGCGGGTGGCGTCACCATCCGCGCCGGGTCCAGGTCGTACTTCAGATTGCCGTGGTTGACCGCCTGCCGCGCCCCAAGTGCTCTATAGCGCTCTGCGTCCTGCTCGCTCTGCGTGAGCACGCGGTGCGGCAGCGCGAGCACCGGGGCGAACAGCCACCGGAAGCGCCGGTAGCGCGGCAGCGCCCGGTCGGAGATCCGGCCGTTGACCACCACCAGCCGCGCCCCGCTCCGCCGCGTCTCCCGCCACAGGTGCGGCCAGATCTCGGTCTCGAGGATCACCACGAGCGCCGGCCGGAGCGCCCGCAGCACCCGGCGCACCGCGAAGACGAGGTCAAACGGGGGGTAAAAAATGCCGTCCGTACACCCGGCCAGCCGCTGCTCGGCCATCTGCCGGCCCGTCGCCGTCGTCGTCGAAACATAAATCGGCGTATCGGGATAGCGCGCCCGCAGCGCTTCGACCAGATCCACCGCGCTGAGCACCTCTCCCACCGACACGGCGTGCAGCCAGATCCCGCCCGGCGCCACCACCGGAAACGGCAACCCGCCGAAACGCTCCGGCAGGGTCCGTCCGTAGCGCACCATAAGGAACCCAAACAGCGCGGGAAAGCCAAAAAACTGCGCAAGACGATAGAGGAGGTAGATCAGAGTCTGCAATCGACTGCCCTTAGTATAACGGCCGGGCAACCAATCCTCGGCCGGGCGCGTCCCCTACAATGAAAAACATGAAGGCCCTTCCCGCCATTGTCCTGTTGACCGCCGCCCTCCAGGCCGAGAAGAAAATCGAGCCGTTCCGGCCGGCCGCCATCGAGACCTACGCCTCCAAGCAGACCAACCAGGGGCTCACGGTGGCCGCCGTCGCTTACGACGACGCCGACGAGGCCAAGGCGGCCTTCGGCAAACTGCACCCCTATGAGCATGGCGTTCTGCCGGTGCTCGTGCTGTTCAAGAACGAGGGAGCGAAGACGTTGAACCTGGAGCACGCCCGATTCCAGTACCTCGGCCCCGGCTCCCGCAAGCTCGACGAGACCCCGGCCGAGGATATCAGCCGGCTGAAGGGACCGGGCCGTCCCCGCTACAACCCGACGCCGCTACCGACGACCATCCCGGGCATGCGGCGGAACAAGAACCCGCTGCAGAACCCCGTGATCATCGAACGGGCCTTCGCGGCCAAGATGCTGCCGCCCGGCGAAACGGCCTATGGCTTTCTGTACTACCAGACTGGCCACAGCCGCTCCGCCCGGCTCTACATCACAGGAATTACCGAAGCCCAGACGAGCCAGGAACTCTTCTATATCGAAGTCCCGCTCGGAGCCCAATAGCCGCCCTAGAGCTTCTTCTGCGCGGGAGCGGCGGGTTTGACCGCCGCCGCGGGTTTGGGCGCGGCGGGCTTCACGGCAGCGGGTTTGGCCGGGGCCGGCGCCGCCTTCTTCGGAGTGGCCGTCACGGGCGGGTACCCCTCGCGCCGGACGACGACGCGCATCTTCACCGGAACCGCCGGCATATCGCCCCGGCTCTTGGGCACGTTCGCAATTCGCGTCACTAACTCCTGCCCTTCGATGACCTGACCAAAAATCGTATGGCGGCCATTGAGGTGGGGCGTCGGACCCTCGGTGATGAAGAACTGGCAGGAGCCCGTCCCCGGCCCCGCGTTCGCCATGGCGAGGCGCCCGGGAACGTCAAACTTCAGCGTGGGATGAAACTCGTCCGGAATCACATCCGTCCCGCCGGTGCCGGTGCCGAGCGGGTCGCCGCCCTGAATCATGAAGCCGGGGATCACGCGGTGGAAGGTCAGCCCGTTATAGAGGGGAGCTTTGGACCGGACACCCGTACGGGGGTTGGTCCACTCCTTGCGCCCCATGGCCAGGTCGGCGAAGTTCTTCACCGTGGTCGGCGACTCTTCGGCAAACATCTTCGTTACGATGGTGCCGAGCGTGGTCGCGCCTTGCGTAATGGTGAAGTAGGCATACGTGCCGGGTTCGCGGGCCGGTTTGGCGGGAGCCACGGCGGGTTTCACGGGCGCCGCAGCGGGCTTGGCCGGGGCGGGCTTGGCCGCGGCCGGCTTCGGAGCCGCGGCCGGGGGCTGCGCCCAGGCCAGCACCGGGGCGACAATCAGGAGCCATCGCAAATTCGTCTTCATTCTCATCAGCTTAAACCGTTAGGTGGGGAGTGCGCATCCAACCGGTATGGCTGCAACCGAGATCGCAACACTGGGCGGAGGCTGTTTCTGGTGCCTCGAAGCTGTTTTTGACCGGATGAAGGGGGTTTTGTCCGTCGAGTCCGGCTACATGGGTGGCCACGTGGCCGATCCTTCTTACGAGGCGGTTTGTATGGGAACCACAGGCCACGCCGAGGTGGTCCGCATCACGTTCGATCCGGCGCAGGTCACCTTCCAGGACATCCTGCACGTCTTTTTTGCCATTCACGACCCGACCACCCTGAACCGGCAGGGCAACGACGTTGGGACGCAGTATCGTTCCGCCATTTTTTATCATTCGCCGGAACAGCTGGCCGCGGCGCGGGAGCGAATCGCCGCGTTCGAAGAGCCGGAGTCCGTAGTGACGGAAGTGACTCCGGCGGTCATCTTCTACGAGGCTGAAGCCTACCATCAGGAGTACTTCGCGCGGAATCCGCACGCGGGCTACTGCCAGTACGTGGTTCGACCGAAGGTCGAAAAGTTTCACCGCTACTTCGCGGAATGGACGAGGTAAATCTGGCGGAGAGGAAGGGATTCGAACCCTTGGTACCCTTTCGAGTACGACGATTTAGCAAACCGTTGCTTTCGACCGCTCAGCCACCTCTCCGCGAGTTTGCATCGGTCAACAACTAGAATAACACAACTACTTTTTCTCAAACAGAGCCAGCCACTGCGAATTGGGCAGGAAGGCCTCGCGGAGGACGGCACGGTAGCCGAAGCTTTCGATCTGCGCCACGACGTCCGCTTCGTCGAGCCGGATGTGGGTGACGGCGAAGTTGGGATTGGCATTGGCCATGGCGCCGGGCCGTTTGTAGTAGTCGATAATGGCCAGCTTGCCTCCGGGCTTGAGCGCGCGGCGGATGCGCGACATCATCTCCTCGGGATAGTCGAAGTGATGGTAGGCGTCGAGGATGAAGATGAGGTCGGCAAAGGCCGTGTCGAGGTTTGGATCTTTCTCCGTACCGAGCACGAAGGAGACGTTGGACAGCCCCGAGGCCTTTTGCTTCGCCTTCTCGAGGAAGTCGGGGAAGATGTCTTCGGCGACCACGTGGCCGCGGGGTCCGACGGCCGCGCTCAGGAAGGGCAGCATGTAACCGACGCCGGTGCCGATATCGACAACGGTCATGCCCGGCTTGATGCGCAGGGCCGCGATCAACTCCTTCGGCTTTTGGCGGGCATCGCGGTGCTCACCGTCGAGCGAGGCGGCCATGCCCGCCCGGCCTTCGAGGGTGCGGTAGCGGTCGTTCGCCCCCGGGGCGGGCTGGCCGAAGAGGCAGATTTGCGAAACGAAGCCAACCAGGAGCAGGAGTTTCATAGGGCGGTTTCCATGGGCAGGACAAGGACCGGTTCGACCATGAAGGCGAGTTCGGCCATGGCGGCGACGGCCTCGCGGATGCTCTGCTCCGAGGTCGCCTCGACGGTGATGACGAAGGGCAGAGCGGCTTTGTCTTCGCTCGGCAGCTGGAGGACGGCGTCGAGGCTGATGTGTTTGGCGGCGAGGATGCTGGCGAGGGCAGCGATGATGCCGGGCTCGTCCTTGACGCGGAAGCGGAGGTAATAGGCGCGCTTTTGCCGGAGGATACTGCCGGGTTGGTTGGCGTCGAGACGGGCGTGGGCGAAGGGGCTGACACGCTGCGGGCTGCCGCTGCGGATTTCGCGGGCGACGCGCATGAGGTCGCTGACGACGGCCACGCCGGTGGGATGGGGGCCGGCGCCGCGCCCGTAGTAGAAGGTATCGGCGCCGTACTGGCCGCGGATCCAGACCGCGTTATAGGCTCCTTTGACACCCGCGAGGATGGTGGACTCCGGGAGTAGGGCCGGACGGACGGAGAGAGTCAGGCCTTCAGGCGTGAGGCGGGCGGCGCACAGCAGGCGGATGGTATGGCCGAGGCGATGGGCGTATTGGAAATCGACGGGCGCGATGCGGCGGATGCCTTCGGTGTAGATGTCGGCGGCGGTGATCTTTTCGCCGAAGGCGAGCGCGGCGAGGATGGCGAGTTTGCTGCGGGCGTCGTAGCCGTCGACGTCGGCGGTGGGGTCGGCTTCGGCGTAGCCGAGGCGCTGGGCTTCGGCAAGGACATCGGCAAAGGCGGCGCCGTCGCGCTCGATGGCGGTGAGGATGTAGTTGCTGGTGCCGTTGAGGATGCCGTAGAGGGCCTCGATGCGGTCGCCGCTGATGCCTTCGCGCAGGACGGTGTGGACGGGGATGCCGCCGGCGACGGAGGCTTCCATGGCGATGTTGGCGCCATGCCGGATGGCATTTTCGACGAGGGCCGGGCCCTGGGCCGCCATGAGCTCTTTGTTGGCGGTGACCACGCTTTTGCCCGCCGCGAGGGCGGCTTCGATGATCTCTTTGGCGACACCCTGTCCGCCGATGAGTTCGGCGATGATCTCGACTTCGGGGTGGTTGACGACCTCGCGCCAATCGGTGGTCTGGAGGGCGCCTGCGAGGGCGGCCGGGATCTGCTTGCCGGTGAAGGACCGGGCGCAGAGGGCTTTGACGACGAGGCGGAAGCCCAGTTTTTGAGCGATCGATTCGCTGGTTTCGGCCAGAATGGCCATGGCGCCGGAACCGACGTTTCCGATGCCAACGATACCGATATTCACATCACGCATAAACCGTTATGATAGCAACATGGCGTTCCGAGCCCTGATTTTGCTGGTGTTTGCCGCCGGAAGCGGCTGGGGGCAGGGGTTTCCGCCGGCCCCGGCCGATGCGCCGCCGGTGGGCGGCAAGGACCGGACCGAGGAGCTGCTGAAGGCCGATCACAAGGCTAACCTGAAGGACCTTGAGACGATTCGGCAGTTGAGCGAGTCGATCCAGGCCGAACTCGAAAAGCACGACCGGCACGTGCTTTCCGTGGGTGCGATCAAGAAGCTGGACGAGATGGAGAAGCTGACGCGGCGGATTCGGGGCCGCATGAAGCGATTCTGATGCTGGGAACCATATTTCTGTTGGCGGCGGTGCTCAGTTATGACGCGCCGCGGGCCGCGCAACCGGTGACCGTGGACGGACGGATGGACGAGGCAGCCTGGCAGGCGGCGCCGTGGACCCCGCTGTTCGTCGACATCGAGGGCGACGCCCAGCCGAAGCCGCGGCTGGCGACGCGAGCGAAGATCTGTTGGGACGACCGGTACCTTTACGTCGCGGCCGAGATGCAGGAGCCCGATCTATGGGCCACCTACGACCGGCACGATATGGTGATTTTTCACGAGCATGATTTTGAAGTGTTCCTCGACCCGGATGGCGACGGGTTGCACTATTTTGAGTTTGAAATCAACGCGCGGAACACGGGCTGGGATCTCCATCTGGATAAGCCATACAAAGACAAGGGCAAGGCCGACAACGGCTGGGAGATTCCCGGGCTGCGGACGGCGGTCGCCTTACGCGGGACGTTGAACGACCCGCGGGACCGGGACGGGGGCTGGACGGTCGAGATGGCGTTTCCCTGGAGCGCGTTCAACCGCGGGCCGCGACCGGCGGTGGCGCCGCGGCCGGGCGAAAGCTGGCGGATGAATTTTTCGCGCGTCGAGTGGCAGTTGCGCGTCCGGGACGGCCGGTACGAGAAGGTACCGGACACAAAAGAGGACAACTGGGTCTGGTCCCCGCAGGGGGTGATTAATATGCATATTCCGGAGAAATGGGGCACGGTGCGTTTCCGGTAAGCCGGGCCCATGTTAACCTCATCGAGATGTCTTCTACTCGTCTGAAATCGCAATTGATGACCGCTTCCGAGATCGATCGCACGCTGGTGCGGCTGGCTCACGAAGTGCTCGAAAAGACGACCGACCTCGATAAACTGGCCTTTGTCGGGATCAAGCGCCGCGGGGTGCCGCTGGCGACGCGGCTGGCGGCGAAGATTAAGGATCTCGAAGGCCGCGAGGTGCCGACGGGCGCTCTCGATATCAACCTGTACCGCGATGATCTGACGACGGTGGGCGCGTCGCCGGTGGTGAACTCGACGGCGATTCCGTTTGATGTGACCGGCAAGGACATCATCCTGACGGACGATGTCCTGTACACGGGGCGGACGATTCGGGCGGCGCTCGAGGCGCTCTTTAAAGAAGGCCGGCCGGCGCGGGTGCAGCTGCTCGTGTTGATTGACCGCGGCTGGCGGGAGCTGCCGATTGAAGCGCGGTACGTGGGACGCATGGTGCAGACCTCGGCGAATGAGATTGTAGAAGTTAAGTTCCAGGAGATCGATCAGATCGAAAAAGTACTCCTGGTGGAGAAGGTCGACGGATGAGTTTGCTGGGAATTGAGGGCCTTGCGCGGCCGGAGATTGAGGCGATCCTGCACCGGGCGAAGGATTTTCAGAATTCGACGGCGAAGCTGGATACGCTGCGGAACCGGCTGCTGGTGAATCTGTTTTTTGAGAATTCGACGCGGACGCGGACCAGTTTTGAGATTGCCGCCAAGCGGCTGGGCGCGGACACGATTTCGATCACGGCGTCGGCGTCGAGCACGTCGAAGGGCGAATCGCTGGTGGATACGTTAAATACGCTGGGGGCGATGCGGCCGCACGCGATTGTGATGCGGCACGCCGCGAGCGGAGCGCCGCACTTTCTCGCGCGGTACCTGCCGACGCCGATCATCAACGCCGGGGACGGGACGCACGAGCATCCGACGCAGGCGCTGCTCGATGCGCGGACGATTCTGGATAACCGGCCTTCGCTCGAAGGCCTGCGGGTGGCGATTATTGGTGACATTGCGCACTCGCGGGTGGCGCGGTCGAACGTACACCTCCTTTCGAAGTTTGGGGCGAATGTGGTTTTGTGCGGCCCGGCGCCGCTGCTGCCGCCGCAGTTGGCGACGCTCGCGCCGAATGTCTCGTTGACCTACGACATTCGCGAGGCGATCGCGGGCGCCGATGTCATCATGATGCTGCGGGTGCAGTTGGAGCGGCAGCACGAGACGCCGTTTCCGCCGGGCGACTATTTCAAGTTTTACGGGCTGCGGCCGGACCATTTGCAGTTGGCCAAGCCGGACGTGATTGTGATGCATCCGGGGCCGATCAACCGGGGCCGGGAGATCTCGTCCGAGGTAGCGGACTCGAAGCGGTCGGTGATTTTGAATCAAGTGGAGAACGGCATTGCGGTACGGATGGCGGTGCTTGAACGGGTGATGGGCGCATGAGCACGTGGTTGATCAAGAACGGCCGGGTGATGGATCCGGCCAACGGTTTGGACGCGGTGAGCGATGTGCTGCTGCGCGACGGCAAGGTGGCCGCGGTAGGAGCGGGCCTGACGGCGGCGGGTGCGCGGGTTTTCGACGCAACCGGGATGGTGGTGACGCCGGGCTTCGTGGACATGCACGTGCATTTCCGGGAGCCGGGATTTGAGCACTCCGAGACGATTGAATCGGGCGGCCGCGCGGCGGCGGCCGGCGGATTCACGAGTGTGGCGTGCATGCCGAACACGATGCCGGTGAACGATTCGGCCACGGTGACGACGTATATTGTCGAGCGGGCGCGGAAGCTGTCGCCGGTGAATGTCTACCCGATCGGGGCGATCACCAAGGGCAGCGCGGGCGAAGAGCTGGCGGCCATCGGGTCGATGAAGCAGGCCGGGATTGTGGCGATCTCCGACGATGGGCGGCCGGTGATGAACGCGCGGGTGATGCGCCGGGCGATGGAGACGGCCAAGGCGTTCGGGATTCCGTTGATCAATCATTGCGAGGACCTGCATCTTTCGGCGGGCGGGGACATGCACGAAGGCCGGGAGTCCGTCCGGCTGGGTCTGCGCGGCATTCCGGGATGCAGTGAAGACGTGATGGTGGCGCGCGACATTCTGCTGGCGGAAGTGACCGGGGTGAAGTACCACGTGGCGCACATTTCGGCGCGCTATTCGGTGGCGATGGTGAACTTTGCCAAGCAGCGGGGTTTGCCGGTGACGAGCGAGGTGACGCCGCACCATTTTGCGCTGGCGGATACGGACATGGCGCCCTACGACTCGAACTATCGCATGAAGCCGCCGCTGCGGGCCTGCATTGACGTGGAGGGCGTGACCGAAGGGCTCATCAACGGGGCGATTGATGCGATTGCGACCGACCACGCGCCGCATCCGGGCAGTGAGAAGATGCAGGAGTTTGAACGGTGTCCGTTTGGGATTACCGGCCTTGAGCATGCGATTGGTTTGGCGCTCGAGAAGCTGGTGCATCCGGGGCTGATTTCGCTGGGCCGAATGGTGGAGCTGTTTACGGTGAACCCGGCGCGGATTTTGCAGATTCCGAAGGGGACGCTGACGCCGGGCGCCGATGCGGACGTGACGATTTTCGATTTGGACCGGCCGTGGACGTTTGACGTGAACCAGTCGCTGTCGAAGAGCCGGAACACGCCGTTTCATGGCCATGCGTTCCGGGGCGGCCAGGTGGCGACGATGGTGGGCGGCGAGTTTGTCTGGCGGCTGGACGGGATGCTGTAGGGGGCCCAACTGGGTTCTGGTTGGGTTCCGGTTGGGTTCTATTGGGTTCGGAAATCGATAGAACCGAACGGATAAATCCATTTTTTTGAACGACTTTCTGGGTTCTTCCTTACGCGGGGGCGTGCGCGCGAGGGTTTCCCGGCGGCCCGGCGGGGTTCGAAGCCCCGCCGGGTCGCTGCCGGGCGTTACACCCGCCCGTTGAGAAGTTTACGGACGCTACGGAGGTTTCTTTCGGCCTCCTGGCTGATCTGCCGGTAGGCTTTTTGGGAAGCGTCGAGGGACTTCAGGAATTTCTGGAGTTTCCGGTCGTTGGGACAACCGAGGAGTTGGCGACCCTCGCTCGACAGGGTAGCGAAGTTGCGGGGTGAACCAGGCGGGAAGTAGCGCTCGAGGCTGGTTTTGATGGCGGTGATTTGCTGGTGGCGATAGAGGGCCCAAGCGATGGAGGCGACGCAGTTGCACTCGAGTTCGCCCTGGGCGTCGAGGCGTTGGCGGTGCTCGTGATAGAGGCTGAGGATCGCCTCGCGATACCGGGGAGAGAGCGTTCTGAGACTGATCGGGAGTTGGTCGCCGGCTTGGGATCGGTTGGCTTGGGACGGGCGATCGAAAGCGGGTCGTAAGGGAACAGGAGCATATGGTTTCATCGGGAAAATGTCCTCCGGGACGTTTTCAAGATGGCACGCGGACGCGGGGAACCCGGACGGGGGTGTCGTGGAAGGCCCGTCGTTATTGGGGAAAAAAATTCCGATGGGTTGTGAACGATCTTCGCGGGATGGCGAACTGCGCGGTTCCGGAGTTACGGGCAGGCAGGCCCCTTAAGCGCGCTTCTCCGCAATGCGGATCATTTCCACCATGGACTCATGCGCCTTGGCAATCAACTCCGGCCCAAAAATGTGGCACTCCAAGCCAATCTGTCCTTTGTAGCCATCCCGTTCGAGCGCGCTGAAGATCGGGGCCCAATCGATCCAATCCGCGTACTGCTTCAACACACTCTTGCCTTTGATCTGCACGTTCCAAAGCTTATCCTTCGGAATCAGGGCGTACCCCGCCGGGAACTCCGCCTCCTGCATATGCTTGCCGTTCAGCGCATCCCAGTTCAGCCCAAAATGCTTGGAAGGAATCGCCTGCATGTACGCCGCCATCTCATCGCAGCGAGCCACGTTACAAGCCACTTCGTTCTCCAAGGTGAGTCGAATGCCCTCTTTCTCCGAGATCTTCACCAGACCACCAAGCACGTCCACAATCCGCTGCCTGTCCTTTTGTGGATCCACCGTGCGAAGAAACGCAAACACCCGCACCTTGTCCACCCCCAACGCCTGGGCCGCCCGGATGGACTTCCGCAGATCCTCCTCCCGCCGGTCGAACAACATCTGCTCCCGCGCCAATCGGGCCGACCGCTGTTCCGGCGTCTCCTGCCGCGGTCGCAGCGCCTGCGTGCCCGGTAACAGATACTTACACTGCCCGGAGTTGAAGAACGACACCTTCACGCCGGCTTCCCGGAACTCCCGGGCCGCCTGTTTCAACTCCTCCGGCGTCAGATCCGCATAGTGCTTACGCAGACCCGGAACCGCGCGGACTTCCATCCACCGCAGACCGTGCTTGTGAGCGAAAGCCAGCGCCTCGGCCGGCGTCGCACCGCTTTCATCCGTGATGCTGCCGAGCCTGCTCCGGTCGATCCTGCCTGACTTCGCCCAGGCAGCGCTGGAGGCCCCCAGGGCGGCCATTAAGAGTTCGCGACGGTTCATCC
>JADCJL010000159.1 GCA_020247055.1 Acidobacteriaceae bacterium
ATAGCGAAGACCGCCAAGCCACTCTCCTGCCCGACGCCCGCACCACCCCCCGCGAATGGCGTTACCGCTTGACCGACCCCGGCGACGCCAACTGGATGAAGCCCTCCTACGATGCCTCCCAGTGGTCCGCCGGCCCCGGCTACTTTGGCCACTTCTCGAAACCCAGCGAGACCACCCCCATCAAAACCACCTGGGACACCGACGTCCTCTGGCTCCGCTACGAACTCGACCTCCCGGCCGCCCTCCCGACGAACTTCAAACTGCCCGCTCGCACCAACGCCCAGTTCGACGTCTGGATCAACGGCGTGCTCGCCGTTTCGAACATTTTTGAACGCAGCGGCCACTACGAATACCCCATCAACGACGACGGCCAGAAAGCCTTCCGCCCCGGCCGCAACACCATCGCCATCCGCGTTGCCCGCAACGGCATCCGCGGCGCGGGCCAGGTCTTCGACGCCGGCCTGGTCGGCTCCCTGCCCCTCCAACTCGGCAAACCCCAACCCGGCGACGCCGCCAAGGCCGCCTGGGTCGTCGTCGCCAACACCATTCTCAATCTCGATGAAACGGTAACCCGTCGATGAACCCCAAACTCGAATCGGCTCTCGCGGCCACCCGCCGCCACTTCCTGTCCGGCTGCGGCATCGGCCTTGCCAATATGTTCCTGGCCGAAGCCCAGGGCGCAAAAAAACCGGACCATCCGGCCAAGGCCAAATCCGTCATTTTCCTCCACATGGCCGGAGCCCCCAGCCAGCTCGAGCTATTCGATTATAAGCCCGAGTTAGTCAAGTACGACGGCAAGCCCTGCCCCGACGAGTTACTCAAAGGCAAACGCTTCGCCTTCATTAAGGGTGTTCCCCGCATGCTCGGCACGCCCTATCAATTCAAGCAACACGGCCAGTCCGGCGCCTGGCTCAGCGAACTGCTCCCGAACCTGTCCACCGTGGTTGACGACCTCACCATCATCCGGTCGATGAGCACCGACCAGTTCAACCACGCCCCGGCCCAGCTCTTTCTCCACACCGGCAACCCCCGCTTTGGCTTTGCCTCGATGGGCGCCTGGGCCACCTACGGCCTCGGATCCGAAAACGAGGACCTCCCCGGCTTCGTCGTCCTCACGAGCGGCGGCAACAACCCCGACGGCGGCAAAAGCCTCTGGGGCAGCGCCTTTCTACCCAGCGTCCACCAGGGTGTCCACTGCCGCTCCCACGGCGACCCCGTCCTGTTCCTCTCCGACCCCGAGGGCATGACCCGCTCGCTCCGCCGCAAAACGATCGACGCCCTCAAAGACCTGAACGCGCTCCAGGCCAAACAGGCCGGCGACCCGGAAACCGACGCCCGCATGGGCCAGTACGAACTCGCCTACCGCATGCAGATCTCCGTGCCCCAGGTTATGGATATCTCGAAGGAACCCCCGGCCGTCCACGCAGCCTACGGCACCGAACCCGGCAAAACCAGCCTCGCCAACAACTGCCTCCTCGCCCGCCGCCTCGTCGAAAACGGCGTCCGCTTCGTCCAGATCTTCGACTGGGGCTGGGACCACCACGGCACCAGCAAGCGCGACGATATCCAACACGCCCTCCGCCCCCACATCCGCTCGACCGACCAGGCCGTCACCGCCCTGCTCAAAGATCTCAAGCAGCGCGGTCTTCTCGACCAGACCCTCGTCGTCTGGGGCGGCGAGTTCGGCCGCACGCCCATGCGCGAAAACCGCGGCGGCACCGAAGGCGCCTTCTTCGGCCGCGACCATCACCCCTACGCCTACACCATGTGGATGGCGGGCGGCGGCGTGAAGAACGGGCTTAATTTCGGCGAGACCGACGACATCGGCTACTACGTCACCAAAGACAAGATGACCCCTCGCGACCTCCAGGCCACCATCCTCCACCAACTCGGCCTCAACCCCCACACCCTGCACTACCCCTATCTCGGCCTCAACCAACGCCTGATCGGCCCCACCGACGAAGCCCGCGTGATGAAGGAGCTTCTGGCCTAAGGTTAGACCGCTTCAGCCAAAGGCAACCCAGCGCCGCGCGCCACCCAGCACCGCTTCGGCCAACGGCAACCGCGTCCCGCTTCCCCCCGGGCCACGCGGTTACTGCCCCCCTAAGGCCGGATCATCACCCGCACCGGCCGCGCCTCTCCCGCCCAAGCCAGCGCCTCGTTCACCTCCGCCAAAGGAAAACTGCGGGCCACCAGTTCGCCAAAAGGAAACTGTCTCCCCGCCCCATCCAAAAACCGCAACGCCGTCCCCAAGTCTTCCGGCCGGTAGTTGTGCACCCCCTCAATCCGCCAGAGCCCTCGCACCATCGCCTCGGGGTCAACCGCCACCGGCGGCACCGAAAACACCGCCCCGGCCAACACCCACACTCCCCCCACGCGCAGCGCCGGCATCGCCGCCGACCGGCCCGAAAACTCGAAAGCCACATCCACCGCCGGAGCGCCCTCCGCTCCGGTCGCCGTCGCGCCAAACCGCCGCGCCAACTCCCGCCGCTCCGCGTCCGGATCCACCACGTGCACCTCGGCCGCCCCCTCGGCCGCCGCCATCGCCGCCGCCGTCAACCCCAACAGCCCCGCCCCCTGCACCAGCACCGTCCGCCCCCGCACCGGACCCGCCACCCGAAAACACGCCGCCACCGTCGCCGTCGCGCAGTTGGCCGGGCACACCACCTCATCCGCCAACCCCTCCGGCACCTCCAGTACGAGCGTTCCCGGACGCAGCACAATCAACTCCGACAACCCGCCCGACGGCGCCCCCGCGTGCACCCCATGGCCATACTTGAACAGCCGCTCACACTTTGGCTCCATGCCCCGCCGGCAGTGGTCGCACTCCCCGCAACAGGACAGGATCGACCACGTCACCCGCCGCCCCGTTGTCACCTCCATGCCTACCGCCTCGTGACCCAGAATCGACGGCGACGGCGCCGCCCGTCGCCCGGCTAAGGTATGCAGATCGCTGCCGCAGATCGTACACGCCGTCACCCGGACCAGCCGCTCGCCCGGCTGTAACGTCAAATTGCGAAACGAAGCCAAACGCAGCGGAAGCCCGGGTCCATCAAACAGAGCAGCGCGGTATTCGAACACGCCTAGAACCGGATGCTGCGCATCATCTCGTTGTATTCGCCCTCGGCGATCCGCCATCGGCTCTCCGGCGCCACAAACACCGCGTGGAACAAGCCCCGCGGATGCAGCACCGTCAACACCCGAATCACCTCTTTCTCACCGCGCTTCATTCCGCTCTGCCCTTCGAGCGAAATCAGATTAGCGGCCTGGCCGCTTACCCGCATCCGCTGGACGCCGCCCGTCTGCCGCACGCCCGGGTTCCCCTGCAGCAAGCCCCGTACGAGCGCCTCGGTCTCCTGATCCAGGTTCTGGCTCCGCGCCTGGTTGATGGCCACCAGCACCCCGTGGCCCACGTCGTTCTGGCCGTTCTGCCCGCGCACCAAACCATCCGCCGCCGCCAGCGTCAGCGACACCTGGTCCTGCGCCAACTGGCTCTGCCAGTCCTCCGGGTAGGCCATCGCGTACAACGGACTGCGCTGCACCCTGTACCCGGCCGGCGGTACGGTATCCGGCCCCGGCCCGCCGTTCTGCGCTGACGGCGCCGGTCCGCCCTGCTGCGGCCGTTTGGGAGGCGCCGGCAGCGCCTTAGCCGCCGCTTTCGCCGCGAGAAAATCGGCCGTCGGCGCCTCCGGCAGGTAGTTCGCCCGCGGATAGAACTGCATGTCCGCCTGAATGTTCTTGACGCGGTTGCCCGGGTTCGGGTGCGACGCAAAGAACTGCGTCAGCGCGTTCCCCTTGCCCGCCTCGGCCTCCAGTTTCTCGAAGAACCGCGCCAGTTCCACCGGATTGTACCCGGCCGTGTGCAGCAGCCGCGCACCCAGCAGGTCCGCATCCGACTCCGCACTGCGCGAAAACTTCATCAGCACCGAGTTCGCCCCGAGGCCGATGCCCAGTTGCATCAGCGTGCCCAGCATCCCCCGGCTCCCCGCCATCTCGCCGGCCACCACCAGTGGCAGCTGAATCAGATTCGCCTTGGAAGCCTGGTTGGTCCCGTGCCGCAGAATCACGTGGGCCATCTCGTGACCCATCACCCCGGCCACCTGTCCCTCGTTATCCGCCGCCGCAATCAACCCGGTCTGGATAAACATCGGCCCGCCGGGGAGCGCAAAGGCGTTGATCGAAGGATCGTTCACCACCTTGAACGAAAACGGAAACTGCCCGTTCCTGGTGTCCGCCGCGTTGGCCGCCATCAGCTTGCGCCCGATCCGGTCGATCAATCCCGTCAGGCGCGGATCGTTGACGATCTGCATCTCCCGCTCAATCTGCGCCGCCGCCTCCCGGCCCAGTTGGATGTCCTGCTCCATCGAAAACATGTTGAAGCCGGGCTTGACCACCTTCTGCTTCTGGGCAAACAGCAGCGTGGCGGTCAGAATCAGTTGCGGAACAAGGCGGCGCAGAATCATGGGGGATGGGATCTCCGATAGCTATGATGCCCGAGTCTCTGGCCACGTTTCAATGCCATACGCTCTGCCGGGCGTATAACGCTATAATGTTTGGATGTTGACGCCCACAGAGAAGATTTGGTGTAACGGAAAGTTCATTGATTGGGACGACGCGAAGATTCACGTTCTGAGCCACGTCGTCAGCTACGGCAGTTCGGTGTTTGAAGGCATCCGCTGCTACAACACCCCCTCCGGTCCGCAGGTCTTCCGGCTGCGGGATCACATGCGGCGGCTGATGGATTCGGCCAAGATCTACCGGATGGACAAGGTTGATTTCACCATTGACCAGATGTGCGAAGCCGTACTCGACCTCATTCGCGTCAACAAGCTTGAGGCCTGCTACGTCCGCCCCATCCTCCTGCGCGGCTACTACGAACTCGGCGTGCTCGGCATCAATAACCCCAACGATCTCTACCTCGCCTGCTGGTCCTGGGGCCAGTACCTCGGGGCCGAAGCCCTCGCCCAGGGTGTCGATGTCTGCATCTCCAGTTGGAACCGCATCGCGCCCAACACCCTGCCCGCCCTCGCCAAGGCCGGCGCCAACTACATGAACTCCCAGTTGATCCGCATGGAAGCGCACTTCAACGGGTTTGCCGAAGGCATCGCTCTCGATACCAACGGCTATATCTCGGAGGGCTCGGGCGAAAACATCTTCGTCATCCGCGACGGCAAGATTTCCACGCCGCCGCTCGGCAACAGCGCCCTGCCCGGCATCACCCGCGCCACCATCATCTTCCTGGCCAAACGCATGGGCATCGAAATCATCGAAACCCCCATCCCCCGCGAGTCGCTCTACATCGCCGACGAAGTTTTCTTCACCGGCACCGCCGCCGAGGTCAGCCCCATCCGCTCGGTCGACCGCATTCCCATCGGCTCCGGCAGCCGCGGCCCGATTACCGCCAAACTACAGGCCGAGTTCTTCCGCGTCATCAACGGGGAAACTCCGGATACGGAAGCCTGGCTGACCCCGGTCCGGAAGTAACCCGGGCAGGCACACAGAAAAAAGCGGGGCGCCGGCTAAGTCCGGCGCCCCACTTTTTTGCTGGAGACGATCCTACTTCCGGGTGGCCAGCCGGATATGCAGGTCGCGCAGACTCTTTTCCGGCACCTCGCTCGGTGCCTCGCACATCAGGTCGGTACCCTTGGCCGTCTTCGGGAACGGTATGACGTCGCGCAGCGACTTCTCTCCGGCCAGGATCATCACCAGACGGTCAAGCCCCAGCGCGATGCCGCCGTGCGGCGGGGCGCCGTGCTCGAGCGCTTCCAGCAGGAAGCCAAACTTCGTCTGCGCCTCCTCCATCGACAGCCCGAGCGAACTGAACACCGCCGACTGCACATCCCGGCGGTGGATACGGATTGAACCCGAACCCAACTCCGTCCCGTTCAACACGATGTCGTAGGACTTGGCGCGGCAGCGGGCCGGATCGGCCGTCAGCTTGTCGATATCTTCATCGTGCACCGAGGTGAACGGATGGTGAGCCGCCACCCAGCGCTGGTCCTCCTCGTCCCATTCAAACATCGGGAAATCCACCACCCAGAGGAAGCGGAAATCGGTCGGGTCCAGCAGCTTGTGCCGGTCGTTGAACCGCTGGCCGCAGTAGAGCCGGAGCTGGCCGGCGCCCTGCAGCACGGTGTACTCGGGGATCGGCCCCTTGCCTTCGCCTACCCAGCCGGCCAGGATCAGCAGATCGTTCTCGCCGGCGCCGGCGCGCTCGCGCACCTTCACCATCACCTCGGGGAAATCCCGCTCCAGGCGCTTGACGTCGTCAAAGACGCGCAGACCGCGTTCTACCCCGAACGCCTTGATCTCGTCCCGTTCCCGGCGCGCGATCGGCCCCACGTTGGGAATCACGATGGCGGCGATGGGAAGACCTGGCGTAGCGAAGTTCTCGTCGACCGGGAACAGATCCTCGACGCAGTAGAACGGCGGCAGCCGGAGATCCGGCTTGTCAATCCCGTAGCTCCGCATCGCCTGCGCGTAGGTCAGGCGCGGGAAGGGCGCCTTGACGCCCGAAAATCCCGCCACGGCGCAGACGCGCTCCAGCAGCGGCTCAATCGTCGAGAAGATGGTCTCCTGCTGCGGGAAGCTCATCTCGAGATCGATCTGCGTGAACTCGGGCTGACGGTCGGCGCGGAGGTCCTCGTCGCGGAAGCAGCGAACGATCTGGAAATACTTCTCAAAGCCGCTGATCATGAGCAGCTGTTTGAAGATCTGCGGCGACTGCGGGAGGGCATAAAACTCGCCGGGGCTGGTGCGCGAGGGGACCAGGAAGTCGCGCGCGCCCTCGGGCGTGGACTTGGTAAGAAACGGGGTTTCGATTTCGAGGAATCCCTGCCGGTAGAGCTCTTCCCGGACCGCGAAGCTGAGCTTGGACCGCAGCATGATATTGCGCTGCATGCGGGGCCGGCGCAGGTCGACATAGCGATACTTGAGCCGCGCATCCTCGCTGACGTCGACCGTCTCCTCCATCGGGAACGGCGGCGTCTTGCTCTCGTTGAGAATCCAGATGCGGTCGGCGACGAGTTCCACTTCCCCGGTGGGGATGTCGGGGTTGATGGTTTCCTTGTCGCGCAGGACCACGCGGCCTTCGACGGCCACCACGTACTCACTGCGCAGCATCTCGGCCTTCTCGTGCACGGCAGCGTACTTTTCGTCCGAGTGGAAGACGATCTGAGTCACGCCTTCGCGGTCGCGCAGGTGGATAAAGATAACCCCACCCAGGTCGCGGCGGCGGTGGACCCAACCCATGAGGAGCGAGCGGGAGCCGGTGTCGGAGGCGCGCAGTTGGCCGCAGGAGTGGGTGCGGCGAAGCTCTCCGAGAAAGTCCAATGGTACGTGTTCAGGCATGGAAAATTAGGGAAACGAAGCCAGGAGCCCCGAAAATTACAATTCTCTAGTTTCGCAGATTGATTCCGGCGGTGCACCTCCCGCCCCTCGCCAAGCGGGCCGAGCGCGGAACTCCGGGCGGACCGAGTTGGCCAGGCGGCAGGCGCAGAGGCGAGTTGGCTCCCCGCGCTGCGAGCGGGCGCGGCGCCTCCCGCGGCTCAGAATACTGGCTCTATGCGGAGTTCCGAGCGGACGGAGTTGGCCAGGAAACAGGCTTCGTGCGCCCGCTCGTGCAGGGCCGTAATCTGTTCCGCGTTGGGGATCCGTTGGCCGGAGAAGCGGCAGTGGGGACGGAGGGTGACCATCGTGATCACCTCCCGGCCGGCGGCGTCGGGGCCAAGCACGCCCGTCGCGGCATCACGGTAACTATCGACGCAGAACCCGGCCTCAGCAGCGAGCGAAAGAAACCAGAGCATGTGGCAGCTGGCGAGCGCGGTGACGAACAACTCCTCCGGGTCGATAGCGGACGGGTCGGCAAAAGGCACCCGCACCACGTGGGGAGACGCCGACAAAGCCACCGTGGCGCCGCCATCGAAGACCGCCGTGTGGCGGCGCGAGTAACGGCGATCGAGAAACGCTTCCCCCGCGCCGCGCCGCCACTCCACCACGGTTGTGTGTTCACTCATCCGAGCAGGTGCGCCGCGAGGTCGAAAGCTGCCACCGCCTGCTGCTCCCCGGTGGCAAGGTTCTTGAGACCGAAGCGCCCGGCAGCCAACTCGTCATCGCCGATCAACAGCGCAAACCGCGCCCCGGACTTGCTCGCCAGCTCGAGCAGCTTCTTGAACTTGCCGGCCGGCGCCACCTCCACGCTAAAGCCCGCCCCGCGCAGCACTTTCGCCTCGCGGGCGCCGGCCAGGAAGGCGGCCTCCGTCATCGGCGCAACAAACAGATCGAGCGGCTTCGGCGCAAAACCCGCCGGCTGCGCCTCTTCAAC
Organism: Acidobacteriaceae bacterium; assembly: GCA_020247055.1. Classification (GTDB taxonomy): domain Bacteria; phylum Acidobacteriota; class Terriglobia; order Bryobacterales; family Bryobacteraceae. Next base: position 8,324 of record JADCJL010000159.1, read on the forward strand.
GGCCATCAGCAAACGGTCCTGGCCGATCGAAAAGCCAATGCCGGGAGCCGGGGTCTTCGCGCCCAAAGACTCGGCCAGGCCGTTGTACCGGCCCCCACCGCAGATGGCGTTCTGCGCGCCCAGCGCACCGTGCAGAAACTCAAACGTCGTGTGGGTGTAGTAGTCCAGACCGCGCACCAGGCGCGGGTTCACTTCGTAGGCGATGCCCCGGTCGCTGAGATAGCGGCAGACGGCGGCGAAGTGGTCGCGGCACGCCTCGTTGAGATAGTCATGGATGCTGGGCAGCTGGGCGACGATGGGCTGGTCCTGCGGGTCCTTCGAGTCGAGCACGCGCAGCGGGTTGGTCACGGCGCGGCGCTGCGAGTCGGCCGAGAGGTCGGCGAGGTGCGCGGCCAGCACCTCTTTGAGCTTGGCCACGTAGCGGGCGCGGGAATCCGGATCGCCCACCGAGTTGATCAGCAGCCGGGAGCCGGAGACGCCGCAGGCGCCGAGCAGAGTGGAAACCAGTTCGATGATCTCGGCGTCGAGGACCGGCGATTCCAGACCAATCGCCTCGGCGCCAATCTGGAAAAACTGGCGGTAGCGACCCTTCTGCGGGCGCTCGCGGCGGAACATCGGC
>JADCJL010000016.1 GCA_020247055.1 Acidobacteriaceae bacterium
GACCGCGTCGTCGCCGACGTCCAGGACGCTGTCAGCGCCGTCCGCGCCGCCTACGAGTCCCTCGCCGTCGTCCGTAACGAGGTCCTCACCGCCCGCCAGCTCGAAGAGGCCGAACGCGCCAAATTCGACCTCGGCGACTCCACCCAGTTCCTCGTCAACCTCCGCGAACTCGCCACCGCCGACGCCCAGTTCCGCGAAATCAAAGCCCAGAGCGACTACTTCAAAGCCTTCGCCGAATACGACGGCTCGACGACACGCATCTTCTCGCGATATGCTTTGTCGAGACCATGACTACCCGCCGTTCTCTCCTCGCCGCCGCTGCCGCCGCGCCCTTCTCGCTCTCCGCCGCCCTGAAGCCCCGCCTCCGGCCGGCCCTCTGCGCCTACTCCTTCCGCGAAGATCTCCAAAAGGGCAACCTCAAATATGAAGATCTCATCCGCATCTCGGCCGAAAACGACCTCGACGGCGTCGACCTCACCGTCTACTGGTTCCCCAACACCGAAAACAGCTTTCTGATCCCTCTCAAGCGCGCCGCCTATAAAGCCGGCATCGAAATCTACTCCATCTCCATCCGTTCGGAGCTCACCAAGCCCGCCGGTCCCGCCCGCGACGAGCAAACAGCCAGCCTGAAAAAGTGGATCGACGTCGCCGCCAAACTCGGCGCCGGCCATATCCGCGTCTTCGGCGGCGCCGTACCCAAAGGTGCCACCGAAGCCGACGCCGCCAAATGGGTCGCCGAAATCCTCGCCCCCGCCGCCGAGTACGCCGGCCAGCACGGCGTCATCCTCGGCCTGGAAAACCACGGCGGCATCACCGACAAGGCCGAAAACATCATCCAGATCGTCAAGCAGGTCAACAGCCCCTGGGTCGGCATCAATCTCGATACCGCCAACTTCCGCACCCGCGTCTACGAACAAATCGGCATGATCGCGCCCCACGCCGTCAACGTCCAGGTCAAGGCCATGGTCCGCGACGAAAATGGCCCCGCCCCGTCCGACTGGGACCGCGTCGCCAAGATGCTCGTCGCCAATAACTACCGCGGCTACCTCGCCCTCGAGTACGAGGAGAAGACCCCGGCCCTCACCGCTACCCCGGCGCTCTTCAAAAAACTCCGCGCCGTCTGCGCCGCCCACTCCTGAGCATCGTCCGTCCGCTCGGCTATGACTTCCGGAAGCGGAAAAATCGCCGCGCCAATCGCCGCTTCACCCCGTCCAGCCGGCTGAGGGCCCGCTAGCGCTCGATAACCGTTCCGTAACGCAACTTTCGCCTCATTTTCTCCTCCGGATTCCGGAGATTCGCCTTGGCGGACTCACAATGTGGGTTATAATCTGCGAAGAGAGATTTCGGGAACAAGCAAGTCTATTATTTTTCATAGACTTGTATACCGAAATCCAAAGAGGAAAAATGAAGAGTAGACAACTTTCCCCGGCGTGTTTCGCCGTGTTTGCGTTGCTGTCAACGTCGGGATCTGCGTTTGCCCAGAGCGCCACCGGCTCCATGGCCGGTGTCGTCGTGGATCCCAACGGCGCTGCAATCCCTGCAGCAAACGTTATTGCCAAGAACGAGGCCACCGGCGTAGAAATCAAGAGCACCTCATCCGAGGCTGGCCTGTACGTGTTCCCCCAACTGTCCACCGGTCGCTACGTGATCATGGTGGAAAAGAGCGGCTTTAAGAAGCTCACCCGCGAAAACATCGAAATTCGTATCGCCCAGCGCGTTGACCTCGACCTCAAGCTCGAAGTCGGCGACGTGCAACAGTCGGTCACCGTCAGTGACCAGGCCCCCCTTCTTGAAACCTCCTCGGCCGAACGCGGCAACGCCGTTTCGACCAAGATGATGGATAACCTGCCCCTCTTCGCCGGCGGTATCCGCAACCCCCGCGCCTTCGTCAACTTCATGCCGGGTGTGACCAACAACGGTGAACAGTCCGTCTCCGGCTCCGGCGGCCGCGCCCAGGAAGTTCTAATCGATGGCGCCAGCGCCCTGAACGTTGAGTCGAGCGCCGTCTTCAACTTCCCGTCGGCCGAAATGTTCAGCGAATTCAAGATGCTCAGCTCCAACTACTCGGCCGAATACGGCCGCGTCGGCGGCGGCATCGAAATCTATGTCGCCAAGAGCGGCACTTCCTGGTTCCACGGCGCCGCGTTCCACAATATGCGCCGCGATATCTGGAATGCCAACGCCTGGGCCCGCAACGCCAACCCGAATCCCGCCGCCAACTTCCGCCCCAAAGAGCGGTTTAACGAAACCGGCGGCTCCATCGGCGGCCCGGTCTATATTCCGAAGGTGTACGACGGTCGCAACAAGACCTTCTGGTACTTCACCAAGACCAAAGATCTCCGCCCCGCCACCATCGGCTTCCCCATCTCCACCCTCCCCACCCCGCTCATGAAGCAGGGTAACTTCAGCCAGGCCGGCGTGCCGATCGTCTACGACCCGGCCACCACCGCCGGCAACGTGCGTCAGCCCTTCCCCGGCAATATCGTCCCCGCCGCGCGCTTCAGCCGCGTCGCCCGCAACCTCATCCCCCTCATCCCCGATGCCAACCGGCCCACCCTGGCCAACAACTACGACTTCGTGAACGAGAGCCCGTTTGAACGCGACATCTGGAGCCTGAAGGTCGACCACGCCTTCACCCCCACCAACCGCGTCAGCTACTTCTTCTCGAACGAAGTCCAGGCGCAGACCGACCTCGCCACCTTCCCCGGCGCTCTCGGCCAGGGTCTCAATAACAACCAGAAGCCCTACAATCACCGGATCAACCACGACTACAGCATCAAGCCGAACCTGAGCATGCACACCACGTACTCGTACTCGATCACGCGCCAGACCTGGACCAACCCCTTCCAGGCCGGCTTCGGCTCGAAACTCGGCTTCAGTCTCACCGGCGACTCCGACGCCACGCCCCGCATCCAGTTCAACGGCCCCGCGGGTCTCACCCCCTACGGCGTGCAGGACGGCAAAGTAGCTAATGGCGCTCAGTTCAACCGCCAATGGTGGTTCAGCCAGGGCTTCACCTGGCTCCGTGGCAAGCATGAGTACAAGTTCGGCTACAACTGGCGCCGCTTCACCACCCGTGGCGAAGACCTCGCCGGTACCAACGGCCGTTACGTCTTCAATCGCGTGCAGACCGGCCTGCCCACCGCGCTCACCTCGACCGGTCACGAGTTCGCCAGCCTCCTGCTCGGCGCTGCTGACGTCGCTTCCAACGTCGTCCCTCCGGTCCTGTTCGACACGGTCAACTACTACGACACCTCCGTCTTCTTCCAGGACAACTGGCGCGTCACCTCCCGCCTCACCCTCAACCTCGGCCTCCGCTATGAACTGCCCGTTGGCTGGCACATCCCGGATGGCAACGGCTACTCGCACGTTGACATCAATGTTCCCAACCCCGGCGCGGGTGGCCGTCCCGGCGCGCTCGTCTTCTCCGGCACCGGCCCTGGCCGCACCGGCGTCCGCCGCTTCTATCCGAACGACTGGTCCAACCTCGGTCCCCGCGTCGGCTTCGCCTACCAGCTCGGTGCGAAGACCGTTCTCCGCGGTGGCTATGCCATCTACTACCAGGGCATGTCCAGCGGTGGTTGCGGTTGCCGCGCGGGTTTTGCCGGCACCAACGACCTCCAGAGCGACGGTCTGAACCAGGTCCTCAATTGGGATAACGGCATTCCGGTCCAGGCCGGCTACCGCCCGCCCCCCATTATCGACCCCACCATCGTCAACTTCCAGAGCGTCCAGTATCAGGGTCCCACCGCCGGTCAGGCCGGACGGATCTACAACTGGAGCTTCAGCATCCAGCATGAGATCAAGAACTGGCTGTTCGACGTTGCCTACCAGGGCAATCGTGGCACCCGCCTGAACTCCACGGTGGACCTCAACCAGCTCCCCACCAGCCTGCTCAGCCGCGGCAGCCTGCTGCAGCAGCCGCTCAGCAGCCCCGCCGCTCAGGCCGCCGGTTTCCGCGAGCCCTTCCCCGGCTTCGGGCTCAACCGCAGCGTGGCCCAGAGCCTCCGTCCCTTCCCGCACTACCTCACCGTCGCCAGCCTCTTCGCCGGCTACGGCCAGAGCTGGTACGACGCTCTCCAGATGAAGGTCGAGCGCCGCTACGGCGATATGCAGCTCAACGCCAACTACACCTGGTCGAAGAGCCTCGGCAACGGCCACTTCCGTCAGGTCTTCAGCCAGCTCGGTGGTCAGGGTTCGCCCCAGGACTACTACAACCTGCCCGATGCCAAGAGCTTCATGCCCTTCGACATCCCGCACGTGTTGAACCTCCTGGTCAGCTACGACCTGCCCTTCGGCAAGGGTAAGAAGTTCCTCGGCTCCTCCAACCGTCTGGTCAACCTGGCCACCGGTGGGTGGACCGTCGCCGGTACTGCCGTCTACCGCAAGGGTACGCTCATCCAAGCCGTCACCCCCGGTAACCCCCTCGGCAACGGCGTGCTCTTTGCGCCGCTCACCAAGGCCAACCGCAGTGGCGCTCCGATTCGTACGGGCATCGACCGCACCACGCTCGATCCCAACAATCCCAACACCCGGTTCTTCAACCCGGCCGCCTACACGGCTGCGCCTCAGTTCACCCTGGGCACCGCGGCGTTCTACGATAATGCGTTCCGTCAACCGGCCGTCTTTACCGAGAACCTCGCCATCGTTAAGCGCATGGCCCTGTTCGAGACCGAGAAGAACCCCGTCGTCCTCATCTACCGGGCCGATGGCTTCAACATCTTCAACCGCACGAACTTCGGCGGCGTGAACGGCACCGTGGGCAACGCCAACTTCGGCCGCCCCACCGGTCCGCAGAACGGCGCCCGCCTCATCACCATGGGCCTGCGTTTAGAGTTCTAAACGCTCGTTCGCAAACCCAACCGCGCCGGGCCTCTCCACCAGAGAGGCCCGGCTTTTTTTAACTCCCGCGGAACGGCGGCCAGCGGCACCCTCCCCTCGGTCCCGATACTATATACTCAATCTCCGCCGTCCTATGATCACCCGTCTGCCCCTCGCCCTCCTGCTTCTGCTCACCCTCGCCCCCGCTCAAAACCCGGCGCCCCCGCCCCCGGCCGTCCTCACCCCCGCCCAAAAGCAACAGCTCACCGCAACCACCCAACAGATCGCCTCCCTCCTCACCCAACTCCGCGCCAAAAATACCGACCCCGCCCTCCTCGCCGACGTCGCCATCTTCCACAAAGCCGGCGTCATGCTCGAAGAGCATCCCGAAGAGTTCTTCCTCCCCGCCGACGTGCCCCGCTTCCTCAACGTCCTCGCCCAGGGCGTCGAACGCGGCCGCCAACTCCTCGCCGGGCAAGCCCCCTGGACCACCCAAAAATCCCGCCGCCTCCACGGCTACCTCTCCGCCCTCGACGGCTCCGTCCAACCCTACGCCCTCCGCCTCCCCGCCTCCTACGACCCCGCCAAACCCGCCCGCCTCTACGTCTGGCTCCACGGCCGCGACCGCGCCCTCACCGAAGCCGCCTTCCTCGACCGCGCCGAGAAAATCACCCCCTCCCCCTCCAACCCCGCCGACGAAGGCCAAATCCAACTCGACGTCTACGGCCGCTGGAACGGCATCGCCTACCACTGGGCCGGCGAAGTCGATGTCTTTGAAGCCATCGCCGCCGTCCAGTCCCGCTATAAAATCGATCCCAACCGCATCCTCCTCCGCGGCTTCTCGATGGGCGGCTGCGGCGCCTGGCACATCGCCCTCCACCACCCCGGCGCCTTCGCCGCCGCCGAAATCGGCGCCGGCACCTGGCCCTCCCGCTCCCAACTCCCCGGCTTCCCGCCCTACCAGGCCGGCCCCCTCCGCATCTACGAAAACATCCTCGACTGGTCCCTCAACGCCTTCAACCTCCCCATCGCCGGCCACGGCGGCGAAAATGAAAGCGGCACCAGCTCCATCCCCCCGCCCCCCGCCGGCGCCAAAACCCGCGGACAGCTCGAAAGCTCCCTCCGCGTCCGCGCCCAGCTCGCCAAAGAAGGATTCCCCGCCGAAGGCGATCCCTACGACCTCCGCGTCCCCGGCACCCCCGCCCGCTTCCTCATCTCCAAAAACACCGGCCACAGTACCAGCCCCGAGGTCCGCGCCCAACTCGACGCCTTCCTCAAAGAACACGGCGACCGCGGCCGCCTCTCGCCCGACCACATCCGCTTCGTCACCTTCACCACCCGCTACCCCCGCTCCCACTGGCTCACCATCGACCATCTCCAGCAGCATTACGAACGCGCCGACGTCGAAGCCCGCCGCCTCGACGCCGGCCGCCGCTATACTTTGACCACCCGCAACGTCACCCGTCTCACCCTCTCAGAAACCGCCGCCGCCCGCCACATCACCATCGACGGCCAGGCGCTCAAGGTCAAACCCGCCCCCCGCCTCACCCTCGCCCGCACCGGCGATCGCTGGGCCCTCGCCCGCCCCGTCCCGGGCCTCCACAAAACCCACGCCCTCCAAGGCCCCATCGACGACGCCTTCATGGACCCCTTCCTTCTCGTCCGCCCCACCGGCCAGCCCTGGAACGCCGAAGCCCACGCCCAGGCCCTCCGCCTCCTCGCCCGCTTCGACCGCCTCTACGCCAAGGGTCTCCGCGCCCACCCCCGCATCAAAAACGATAACGAGGTTACCCCCGCCGACCTCGCCAACTACAACCTCATCCTCTTCGGCGACCCCGGCAGCAACCGCTGGATCGCCCGTCTCCAGGGCAAGACGCCCCTCCGCTGGACCCGCGACCGCGTCGGCTTTGGCGCCCAGTCTTTCCCTGCCGCCAGCCACCTGCCTGCTCTTGTCTACCCCAACCCTCTCGCCCCGCGCCGTTACGTCGTCATCAACAGCGGCATGACGATCGAGGACCGCGAGTTCACTTACGAGTACGGCATGCCCCGCCTCGGCGACTTCGCCGCGCTCGAGGTCAAGCCCGGCGCCGAATGGCCCGGCATCGCCA
>JADCJL010000160.1 GCA_020247055.1 Acidobacteriaceae bacterium
ATGAACACGGAAAGGGACTTGGCAAAAGCACCGCCCGTTGCCAAACCTACCGACTGAGCCTGCCGGTCAATTTCGCCGATGACCGAACTGAATTCGCTGTTCAGCACGTTGCGATCGCCGGAAAACGTGCCGGAGGCCGATTGCGTCGCCAGTGTCCGGGCACGGTCGAGCAGTCTGCCAATGTTGTTGATGCCGCCGTCGAGCGTCTGCAGCGAACTCAAGCCATCATTGGCGTTGCGGATACCTTGCGACAGCACCGCCTGTTCGCTCCGGAACGAGTTGGCGATCGCCAACCCGGCGGCGTCGTCTCCACTGGCTACCAGTCGCAACCCGGACGTGACGCGGTTGATCGTTCTTCCTTGCGCTTCTGAGGTCTGGCGCAAATACTCCCTCGACTGCAGGGAGGCTACGTTCGTGTTTACACGAAAGGACATGTTTCTCTCCTTGAAACCAAACTCCGGGAATCCTTCCCGGCCGGCGGGATCGCCGGACATAGTGGTCTTATCGGATCAAAGCCTAGAGCTTTAGTCCGAAGGGAGAGGTAGTAACTATTTTTTATTCCTTGTACCCTCTGGGTGAATAGGCTACAGTCCCGGTGACGCCGCCGCGGACCGGACTCGTCTGTTCCTCCCCGGACTCGCGTGGCTAGGAGAGTCCGGACGGCCCCGCACCCCGCTCGCCTCCCCGCATGGTGACGAATCCCGCGGTTTCCCGCTTTGCCTGCCCCCGTTACGCACGCAGCAGCGTCAGTACCTGTTCCGGTGCGGAGTTGGCCTGCGCTAGCGCGGCAACTCCGGACCGCAGCAGAATCTGTCCCTTGGTCAGTCTCGCCGCCTCCTCGGCCATGTCCGCATCGCGAATCCGGGACTCCGAGGCGGCCAGATTCGTCAGTTGGGACTGCGCCAGATTCAGCGCGTACGTAAACCGGTTCTGTCCGCGCCCTACCACGGCCTGCGCCGCTCCCACTCTGGTGGTGGCTTCACCGAGAGCCATCAGCGCATCCTCGGCTCCCTCCCGCGTCAGAACGGAGGCGGGAAGGGAGCTTCCCTCGAGGGCCGCAGTGACGATCGTGCCCTGACCGCCAATCCCCGTTCCCCCCGCATTCGTTCCGATACTGACGTTGAAGGAAGACAGGTTGCTGATCAGCCGGATCCCGTCCGGCCCGGCGGTCGTCGCCTTGTCCTTGATTGCGATGATCTGGCGCAGCGTCGCGTTGTTGGACTGCTGAAGGGCGTTGTTGATGGCCTGCACCGCTTCGTCCACCGTACCGGCGTTCCGGCCGGTGGTGTCGTTGCGCAGCACCAGCGCCATCGACTGGTCCACGCCGGCCGGATCGATCGCCGTCACGGTGATCGTCTGGTCATCCCCGCCATTCCGGATCGGAGAGAAACTCAGCAGACCGGTCTGTTGCAGACCTCCGGCGGCGAAGGCGTGATTTTGCGTGCCTGCTGGCGGGATCTCGGCAACATCGGCAACGCCGTTCGCCGGCGCCCCTCCGCGATCATTGAAGCCGAAAACGTTGGTCGTCCCCACCGAGTTCAACCGGAACCGCGATCCGTTCGTGCTGGTAATCGTAATCGCCGCACCATCGTTGCTCGCTACCAGGCCCGCTGCCGCGGTTTGGCTGTTACTGGCAAACGCCGCATTAAGCGCTGTGGTAGCGCCATCGATGCCGGCCGCCGCCGGGGTCAGGGAAAACGCCACCTTGGCGCCTCCGCCGATCGAGAACTCCAGCGTCTCCGGAGCCGCGGCGAATGTGCCGGCGGCGCCCGTGATCGTTGCGTAGTCAAAGCTCCCGCCCGCTCCCGCAGAACCCTGGTAGGAACCCAGGGCAAAGAGGTTGTTGACGTCACCGGAGGTCAAAACCTCGAAACGCTCTCCCCGCGTGTTTCCAAACGTCATCGGCGTTCCGGCGGTCGTCGTCAGCACCGTCAGACCGGCCCCCTGGAGCGCTGCATTGCCGGCCACCGCCAACCGCAGACTGGCGAGCGCCTCAGTAATCGTCGTCGTCGCCGCCACCGGTATGCCGACATCGACAGGAGAAGCCAGGCTCGAACCCTGAAAGCGGAACGTAACCGTCCCCGCGCCCGTGGCCCCAAACGTCGTGCCCGCCGCCGCGATGTTGCCGCTCGTCGTAAACACGTTGCCCAGCGTCCGGCCGGTCGGATTCGAACTCGACGTCACGTTGCCCAGCAGGGCGTTGGCGAGGCGGTCCCCGGCCGTCACCTGAAAGGCGACCGAAGGCGAACTGAAGCTCAGCGATTTCCGCCCCGTGCTGTCGGTAAGGACCGCCGCCCGGATGCCAGCATTTTCAAACGAGGTCGCCTGCTGGGAGGTCGGCTGGGCGGCCGCTGTGATCGCGGCGTTTATATTGCCCACCAGTTGGTCAACCGTGGTGACGCCCGCCAGGTTCACTGAGACCTTGATCCTCTCACCCCCGGCAAATCCCGGACCGCGAAAGAAGAATTCGGTAAACCCGGTCACCGTATTGGAAGCGCGGTTGGCCGAGTTCGCCAATATCGCCTGGACGCTCGTACCCGGCGAACCGGGCCCGATATCGACCGTACCGATTCCTTGGGCCTGAACGCGGTTCAAGCCCAGGCTCTTGGTGTCGACCGCCGCATTGGCGAGATCCAACACCACCGATCCGTTACTGGACGCCGCATCGCGGTCCAATCCCCGGCCCCCGCCCACAAAAACGGCGAAGGAACGCGCAAACTTTCCGCCCGTGGACAGTCCCATCGCCTGGGCCTGACGATCGATCTCGCCGAGAACGGCGGCGAACTCCCCTTGCAGGACGCCGCGGTCCCCGCGGAAGGTTCCCGAGGCCGACTGAGCCGCCAGCGTCCGGGCCCGGTCGAGCAAACCGTTAATGTTCCGGAGCCCGCCGTCGAGCGTCTGCAGGGTGCTCAAGCCATCGTTGGCGTTGCGCAGTCCCTGGGTAAGCATCGCCTGATCACTGCGCGACCCGTTGGCGATCGCCAAACCCGCTGCATCATCCCCGCTGGCGAGAATGCGAAGTCCGGAGGTGAGCCGGCCGACTGCTTTTCCTTGTGTCTCCGAAGTGCCGCGCAAGTAGTCCATCGAAAACTGCGAGGCAACGTTGGTATTGACGCGGAATGACATGGTGGTAACGCGAAACGGATACTCTTGTTCTGCTCAAGGCGGGCTTTCTGGTCCGGGCTGTGGGCTTACGCCGTTGCCTACTGCCGCAGCAGGGATAGGACCTGTTCCGGCGCCGAGTTCGCCTGGGCCAGCGCGGAAACACCAGCCTGGAGAAGGATCTGTGCCTTGGTCAGATTCGCCGCCTCCTCGGCCAGATCGGCATCGCGGATCCGGGACTCAGCGGCCGCCAGATTTGTCAACTGACTGGATGCCAGATTCACCGCGAAGTTGAACTGATTCTGTCCGCGGCCCACCACGGCTTGTGCCTGCCCGAGCGAGACAACTGCCTCCGCGAGCGCGGAAACCGCCGACTGCGCGCTCTCCTGCGTGGCGATGCTGGCGGTCGCTCCCGCCCCCGTGGTCGCTGACGCCACCACCGTGCCCTGCAATCCCAAGCCGGTACCTCCGGCGTTGGTGCCGACGGCCACCTTAAACGAGTTCAATGTGCTGACAAACTGAATCCCTTCCGCACCCGCCGCTGACGTCTTCGCCTTCACCGCAAAGACTTTCTGCAGCGTCGAGTTGTTCGATTGGTTCAGTGCCGTGTTGATCGCGGTGATCGCTTCGTCCACGGTGCCCGCGTTGCGCACCGAGTCGTTGCGCAGGACGATGGCCAGCGACTGCTCCGGATCGCCGTTCTCGGCCGCCGTCAGTGTAATGGTCTGGTCATCGCCGCCGTTGCGAATCGCCGTAAATGGTATCAGGGCCGTCTGCTGGGTACCCCCGGAGATAAACTGATTCACGGTCGTGTTGCCCGCCTGGACCTCGGCGGCATCTACTACTCCTGTTGCGCCAACCGGATTGAAGCCATAGACGTTGGCGGCTCCGATGGTTGCCACTCGAAAGCGGGTGCTGCTGCTGCTGCTGATCGTGATGTTCGTGCCATCGTTCGTCGCCACGAGGCCCGCCGCCGCCAGCGAGGAGTTGCCCGCGATGGCCGCGTTCAGCCCCTGGGTGGCGCCGGCGATGGTGGCCGCCGTCGGGGTGACGGCCAGCGAGATGGTCGGGCCACCCCCGAGAGAGAACTCCAGGGTCTGTGGCGCGGCCGCAAACGTACCGGCGGATCCGGTGATCGAAGTGTAGTCAAACGAACCGGTGGCGCCTCCGGAAGACCGGAAGCTGCCCAGCCCGAGCTGGTTGTTCAGGTCGCCCGAGACCTGGACTTCAAAACGCTCCCCGCGGGCGCTGCTGAACACCAGCGCCGATCCGGGCGTGGTGGACGTGGTCCGTATGCCCGCCAACTGTAGCCCGGCGTTAGCGCCCACGGCGGTGGACAGATTCGCCAGAGCTTGGTCAATGGTCGTGCCCGCGGCCACCGTCAGGGCAATGTCGACCGGAGAAGCCAGTCCGGCGCCCTGGAATCGAACGGTTACCGTGCCGGCGCCCGACGCCCCAAACGTCGTACCCGTCGCCGCCGTGGCGCTGCCTCCGGTTACCGTGTTCGCCAGGGTCGTCCCCGTCGGATTCGATGCCGAGGTCACATTTCCAAGCAGCGCGTTTGCCGTCTGGTCCCCCGCCGCTACCTGGAATGCCGAGTTGGCCGAGGAGAATGCCAGCGAACGCTTGCCGTCCGCTGCGGTGATCACCGAAGCTCGCAGGTTGGCATTCTGGAACGCCGTCGCGGCGGGGCTCACCACCTGTCCGGCCGTCTGAATCGCGGAGTTGATCGCTACGACGAGGTTATCAGCGTTCGTCACGCCCGAAAGGTTTACTGATACCTTCACCCGGTCGGCTCCCCCGAACCCGGGCCCGCGGAAGAAGAAATCAGTGAACCCCGCCGCGGCATTCGAACTCAGGTTGGTCGGGTCGTTGATAATCGCCGCCACGCTCGTGTTCGCCGATCCTGTGCCGATGTCAATGCTGGGCACTCCCTGCGCCTGGGACCCCTTCAATCCCAGGCTCTTGGCATCGACCGTCGAGTTCGACAGATCCACCCGCGAAGCGCCGTTCTGAATCGCGTTGATTCCGTTGGAGCTCTTGCCGCCGCCCACGAAAACGGAGAGCGAACGGGCAAACTCACCGCCTGTGTTCAATCCAATCGATTGCGCTTGGCGATCGATTTCGTTGATCACGCTCGAAAACTCGCTGTTGAGAACCTCGCGGCTTCCCGTGAACGTACCGGAGGCGGACTGCGTGGCAAGCGTCCTTGCCCGGTCGAGCAGTTTACTGATGTTGTTGATGCCGCCGTCGATCGTTTGCAGCGTACTCAATCCATCGTTGGCGTTACGGATACCCTGTTGGAGCACCGCCTGGTCACTGCGGAAGCTGTTGGCGATCGACAGTCCGGCCGCGTCGTCTCCGCTCGAAAGGATGCGCAGGCCAGAGGTGACCCGTCCGATGGCTTTACCCTGCTGCTCCGTGGTCGTCCGCAGGTATTCCCGCGATTGCAGCGAGGCGATATTCGTATTGATGCGAAAAGACATGTTTCACTCCTTGAAACAGCTCCGGCGGGGGCCAGAGGATGGGGGATGCGGGAATCCATTCCCGGGAACGCAGTTCACCCGTTGCTGCGGTAAGCTGCCTCTCAGTCGTTGTTCTGTTGCGGGGAACCGATGACGCTTCAGGAGTGGCGTTTCGGTTGAAGGACAGGGGGAAGGGATTTTTCAAGCGACCCGGGTGTCGCCGTTTCCGGCAATGCCAGGACCATTCCGTTGGCCCGGTACTGCTCGGCCAACGTATTCAATTTGTCATCTACTGCCGGCGAGCCGGAAGCAGCGCGGTTCAACTCGCGGGTCACGAGGATCTCTTTCCTCAGCACCGCGACGGTTTTCGGAGCACGGATCCCCAGCTTTACCTGCGTCGGGGAGGTCTCCAGAATCTCAATCTCGACATCATCACCCACCGTGATGGACTCGCCGCGTCGTCGCCGGATGATCAGCACTCTGCGTCTCCCGCGGCAGCCAGAGCCGCGGCGCGTCCCTCTTCAGACTCCGCCCGCGCCGTCCGCAGCGGATGAACCGCTGAGTACTTCGTGTCCTCGCGGATCGCCTGCACGCCCCGCATTGTATCGCGGGAGAGCACCACCGGTCCCAGCAGGTTCGCCGTCGGCGCCGCATCCTGCGGCATGCAGACGATGGCCAGACAGGCCAGACTGCTCTCCATCTGGGCTAACCCCAGGGCCCGCAGGTCCTCGGCGGCCAGATCCAGTTGATAGTCCGGCTCTACCGCCTTCGCCGGCAGCGTAATGAAGCAGACTCCCGGATCATCGATACTTTGCAGGAACGTAATCGGCCGCAGACTCGGGCGCTCCACGCAGACGAAGTGACGGAGATGTTCAAACCCCGGTATCCCTTCCGGGAACTCAAAGATCGCGTCGTCACTGTAGTGAAGCGTTCCAAATTGCTGAGTGTCTATCGTCGCCATAGTCCTTAGGTAGGCCCGATCCTTGATCGCATCGGATCTTCTCCGAACGATTTCTTGGCCCTGCCAGTCTATCGTCGGCCCCCTCGGCACACTTCACGAAATTGTGAAGAAAAAGCGAACAAAACACCCCCGGATTATCCCGATCAACCCCCCGGGAAAAGCTCTTCCCGATAGCGCTGAGCCCTGTCCGCCTCGCTCCAATACCGTTCCAGCTCCCCCTGCTGCTCCGCCGGTCCCCACCCAAGCACCTCTCCCATGATCTGAGCGACCGTCTCGGCTTCCCCCCGGCCCTGGTCGGCCGCAAACGCCCCCGGGCGCCGCCGCAGCAGGTAATCGGCGACATGGCGGCAGTGCTCCCGCTCAATGGCCCACCGCACCGCCTCGGCGTTCTCGGTCGGTGGGGGTGACCCGGCGCCGGGCAGCAGCTCCCGATGACTGCGGCATGGCTCACGGTTTCCCAACTGCAGGCACGCCGCGTCCACCGCCTCCTCGGCAATCGCGCGGTAGCCGGTAATCTTGCCCCCCAAAACAGAGATCATCCCCGGTTGTGTCTCCGTAATCGAGTGCATGCGCGAGACTGAAGAGGCCGAACCCTCCTGCCGGACCAGCGCGCGCACCCCGGCGTTGGTCGAGTAGATGGCCAACCGCCGTACCTCCGGGAAAAATGGCTCCACCGACCGCAGCAGATACTCCACATCCTCGCCATCGGCTCGCACCGCGCCCGGATCCTCCGAAAAATCGGTATCCGTGGTTCCAATCCAGCACTGGCCCAGCAGGGGAATCACAAAGAACAGACGCCCATCGACCGGCGAAAACAGCACATTGGCCTTCCGGTTCATCGGCTCACAGGTAAGATGAATCCCCTTGGTCGTCCGGATCCGCGGCGGATGCTCATCGCCGGTTTGTCGCGCCACCCGGTCAAACCACGCTCCGGTCGCATTGACGAATACCTTCGCGCGCACCTCGCCGGTCGCCCCGCTTTCGGCGCAGCGCAGGCGCAGCGCCTGCACCCGGCCGCTCTCGCTGATGGCCCCCACCACTTCGGTGTAGGATCGCACTACCGCCCCGTGCTGTTCGGCGTCCATCACATTCTCCAGGCACAGCCGCTCCGGCATCGCCACCTGGGCGTCATAGTAAGCCGCCGCCCCCTGCAGTCCTTCCACCCGCAGCGTCGGCTCTTCAGCCAGCGTCTCCGCCGCGGACAGCATCCGGTGATTCGGCAGGCTCTTGTCAAAGCTCAGCAGGTCATACAGCATCATGCCGATCCGCATCTTCAACCGGAACCACGGCGAGGCCCCGTAGAACGGGATCAGGAACTCGAGTGGTTTGACCAGATGCGGCGCAATCCGCAACAGAATCTCCCGCTCCCGCAGGTCCATCCGCACCAGCCCGAAATCAAACATCTCCAGATAGCGCAGACCGCCGTGAATCAGGCGCGTCGAACCCGACGTCGTTCCCCCTCCAAAATCCCCCTTCTCGACCAGCGCCACCGACAACCCCCGTAGCGCGGCATCCCGCGCCACCCCGGCCCCGATGATCCCTCCGCCAATCACCGCAACGTCAAACGTCCGGTCCGTGAGCTTGCTGAGTGGCTGCATCCACTCTCAATTATCGCTCCAAGGCCGCATAAACCTCACGCTTGGCGAGACCCCGGTCCCGGGCGACCTTCTTGATCGCCTCCATCCGCTCCATGCCTCCGGCCACCAACTCCCGCACCGCCTCCGCCACCGGCGCCTGCACCACCGCCACCGCCTTCTCCCGGCTGATCAGCAGCGTCATCTCCCCTTTCTGCGTCGCCCGTTGCGACAGCGCCGTCACCACCTCGGAAACCCGGCCCCGCAGAAACTCCTCGTGCAGCTTGGTCAACTCCCTGGCCAGCACAATCCGCCGCTCGCCCAGCACGGCCGCTACATCCGCCAGCGTCTCCAAAATCCGGTGCGGCGCCTCGTAGAAGATCAGCGTCGCCTCCACCTCCCCCCAAGCCGCCAGCGCCTTCCGCCGCTGCCCCTGCTTCGGCGGCAGAAATCCCCCGAAACAGAACGCGTCCGTCGGCAGTCCGGAACCCGCCAGCGCGGCCAGTACCGCCGATGCACCCGGTACCGGAATCACGGTGATCCCCCGCTCCAGCGCCGCCTGCACCACCCGGTAGCCGGGGTCGGAAATCAGCGGCGTTCCGGCGTCGCTCACCACAGCCACCGATTGGCCGCTTTCGATCCGCTCCACCAACTGCCCGGCCCGCGCGGCTTCATTGTGCTCGTGATAGCTGAGGCAGGGCGTGGCGATCGCAAAATGATCCAGCAGCCGCTGCGTATGCCGCGTGTCCTCGCAGGCTATCACGTCAACTTCCCTCAGCAATCGCAGCCCTCGAAGCGTCATATCTTCGAGGTTGCCGATCGGCGTCGCAATCAAATACAAGACTCCAGGCACTTCCCTGACTATACTTGAAGAGATTTCCTCACGAGGAGCTAAAGCAATTGAACCCAGGACCGGAGTCCGCCGAAAAGCTTCCCTTCTACACTTGGCAGCCCCCGCAGAAGCCCGTTACGATTCGTCTGCACTTTGATGTCGTCGATCGCATGCTGCTTGAGGTGATGAAGGGCTTCGGCGCCGTCCCGCGCCGGGGCGCGGAAGTGGGCGGGTTTCTGCTCGGCAGCCGCAGCCAGACCGCGGATCATCTCTCCGTCGACATCCTCCAGTTCGAACCCATCGTCTGCGAGCACGCCGAAGGGCCTTCGTTCGTCCTGTCGGCCAATGATCTCCGGCTCTGGAACGAAGCGATCGCCCGCCTGCGCGCAAGCGGCCAGCAGATCGTCGGCTTCTACCGCAGCCATACCCGCGATGGCCTTCACCTCGCCCAGGAAGACCTCGAACTGCTCAACGAATACTTCCCCGACCGCGATCTGGTTTCGCTCATCATCAAGCCCTACGCCACCCGCACCAGTGTCGCCGGATTCTTCTTCTGGGAGGGCGACTCTCTCCGCAGCGATTCCCCTTACCTCGAGTTCCCCTTCCGCCGCAAAGAACTGGGCGGCGGCGTCTCGCCGCTCGACCGTGCCGTCTCCGCCGCCCGGTTCGGCCAAGGTTCCCGGCCCTCCGCTATGCCGCCGCCGGGCGCCCCGGCCGCCGAAACCCCGTCGCATTTGTCCCCATCACTTTTTTCCCAATCACTTTTATCCCAATCGGCGGAACTGCCGCCGGGAGCGCCTCTCTCCGAAGCGCCCAAGCCCAAGGCCGGCCGCGGCGGTTGGGTCTGGATTCCGCTTTCGTTCATCTTCATGCTCCTCGGCGTCATCCTCGGCTTCCAGATTGCCATCAGCATGCGGCCCCGCACCCCGGCCAATCCCTATCTCGAAGCCTGGAGTCTCGCCCTGGGGGTACAGCGGCTTGATGACCGCCTCGTCGTCAGTTGGGATCGGACGGCCCCGGCCGTGCGTAACGCCAACCGCGGCGTCATGACGATCCTGGCCGGCGACGACAGCCGCCGCATCGAACTCAGCTATAACGACCTGCAGGCCGGCCAACTCATCTATCGCAGTTCACCCGCCACCGTCATGTTCCGGCTGGAGGTCTTCCCCAAAGACCGGACCAGCGTCGCGGAAACCCTCGAATACCGTCAGCCCCGGTAAGCCCGAAACAGCAGCACCGCGTTCAACCCCCCGAAGGCGAACGAGTGCGACAGCGCATACTCGGCCTCGCAGGCCTCCGGCGCCAGAATCAGCGGCAGATCACATTCCGGATCCGGCCCCAGATAGTTCGCCGTCGGCGGCGCCTCTCCGTGCGCCAGCGTCAACACCGTCGCCACGGCCTCAATCGCCCCAGCCGCACCCAACGCATGCCCGTGTAGAGACTTCGTCGACGTCACCCGCACCCGCTCCGCCTGCCCGCCCAGCACCCGCCGGATGGCCGCCGTCTCCACCGGGTCGTTCGCCGGCGTCCCCGTGCCGTGCGCGTTGATATGGCCCACCGCTCCGCCGTCCACGCCCCCGTCAGCCAGCGCCCGCTCAATCGCCAGCGCCGGCCCTTCCACGCTCGGCTGCGTCACGTGATGCGCATCCGCGCTCATCCCAAAACCCGCAATCTCGCCCAGAATCGCCGCGCCCCGCGCCTTGGCCCGCTCCTCTGCCTCCAGCACCAGCATGGCGGCCCCTTCCCCCAGCACCATCCCCTTCCGGTCTTTCGAAAAGGGACGGCACGTATCCCCGCTCACCACCCGCAGCGCTTCCCACGCCTTCATTGATCCGGGCGTAAACGGCGCCTCGCAGCCCCCCGTCAACGCCACATCACTAATCCCGTTCCGCACCAGCCAAAACGCCTGCCCAATCGCGTGGTTGGCCGACGAACACGCTGTCGATACCGTATACGCCGGTCCCTGCAGCCCATACTCCATCGCGATCCAACTGCTACCAGCGTTGGCCATCAACCGCGGAATGGTCATCGGATGAATCCGCGGACGCCTACCCCCGCTTCCGTAGATCTCCCGAAACCCCTCGTCTTCGCTCGTCTTGCCTCCGTAGCAGGACCCCGTCACCACCGCCGTCCGCTGCCGCTCCGCCGCGCTCCATTCCGGCGACGCCTGCCGCACCGCCTGCCGCGCCGCCACCACCGCCAGCTGCGCAAAACGGTCCAGCGGGATCAGCTGCTTCTCTTCAAAATGGTCCCCCGGAGTAAACCCCGAAATCTCCGCTCCGTTCTGAAAGCGGACATCCCCCATCTCCAGATTCCGCAGGGGGCCAATCGCCGATTCCCCGGCCCGCGCCCGCCGCCAAAAGGCCTCCACGTCGGGCCCCAGCGCCGAAACGCATCCCAGCCCCGTCACGACCACCCGGCGACCGCTCACGCGCTCTTTTGCGCTACCAATTTTTCCACGCCCTCCGCCAGTTCTCTGATCCCGCGTACCTGACGCGCCGCTTCATCCGGAATATTGATCTCAAACTCCGACTCCAAATGAAACAGCAGCTGAATGCCATCGAGAGAGTCAATCGCCAACTCCTCAAACGTGGAATCGGCCGTCACCTTTTCGATAGGAAGCTTCTGCGCCTCCGCTACCACCTTAATCACTCGCTGCAGGATGTCGTCAGACATGCATTCCAGCATCGCAAAGTTCGCGCCTTTCCGCACTAATTCAACTCGCTCAAACCCACCATCTGCCATCCCTTCTCCCGCAACTCCCGTGTAATCACCCGCACCGCGGCCACCGTTTCGTCAATCGCCGGCGCCGCCAATACCCCCCGCCCATCGTGCAGACAGACAATCGCGCCGTTTTCCACCCCGCCCAGCACCCGCCCCGCAATCGCCGCCGCCGGCAGTTTCCAGTCCCGTCCCAGACACGTCCACATCGCCCCCTGCAACCCCAACTCCCGCTGCACCTGCCCCAGTCCCACCCACCGCACCCCAAAAGGCGCCCGGAACCAGCGTGGCGCCGAACCGTGCACCGCCGTCAACAACGTCTGCGCCCGACCCAACTCCTCCCGCATCACCGCCCGCGAGGCAAAGTCCAGCCGCCGGTGCGACCACGTATGGTTCCCCACCTCGTGCCCCGCCGCCGAAACCGCCGCCGCCCACTCCGGCCGCCGCTCCACATTCAGCCCGCACTGGAAAAAAGTCCCCCGCGCCCCCGCCTCCCGCAAAATCTCCAAAATCGCCGTCGTCCCCTCGCTAGGACCATCGTCAAACGTCAGCGCCACCGCCCGCCGCTCCCGGTTACCCCGCCAGATCGACGGCGCCAGCACCTGCGCCGAACGCCCCCGCACCGCCCACGCCGCTCCACCCAGCGCCCCGGCCGCCAGCACTCCCCATCCCGTTATCCCTAATCCCGTCATCATCAGGGATGCAGGCCCGTGTTGGCATGGTCGCCCGTCACCGCAAACCGCCCCGGCGGCGAGATCAGCGTAAAGTACGACCACGGCCCGTTCACCCACGGATACTTCGTCAGCACCGACTCATTCACCGTCACCCCCAGCCCCGGGCCCCGCGGCACAATCAACTCGCCCGCCTCCACCGGCAACGGCTCCCGCAGCATCTCCTCGGCCAAAGGGAATTCGTACATGAACTTCCGCCCATTCCCCGTGTACAGCGGATACTCCAGCCACTCCACCACCTGCTCCGGCCAGCAGACTCCCAACTGCGCCGCCGCCGCCAACTCCAGTTCACTCCCCCAGGAATGAAATGCAAACCGCAGCCCCTCCCGCTCCACCGCGTCAAAAAGCCGTCGCGCCTGCGCATACCCCCCCTGACAGACCACGTCCATTTGGATGTAATCCGCACACCCGCCCTCGATCAGGTCAAGAAAGCCCGCCTCGGACGGCTCATGCTCCCCCGTCGCCAACGGCGCCAATCCCGTCTCCCGCAGCCGCCGGTAGCCGGCGTGGTCGGCCGGCGGCAGCGGCTCCTCGAGCCAGGTCAATTCGTACGCGCTCATCCCCTCGGCCACCTTTTCCACCGTCGCCGCCGAGTACGACCGGTCCCCCATGCGCCACCACGAGTGCCCGTCCACCATCAACCCGAATCCCGCTCCCGTCGCCTCCCGCATCGCCCGCACCGCCGCCACATCCTCCTCCGGACCCGCCGCCGGCCGCATCTTGTAAGCCGCAAACCCCATCTCCTGCGCCAGTTTCGCCTCCGCCGCATACCCCTCCGGCGCCTGGTACATCCCCGACGAGCCGTAACACTTGATCCGGTCCCGGATCCGTCCACCCAGCAGCTCGGAAATCGGAACCCCGGCCGCCTTCCCCAGCAGATCGTACAACGCCACCTCCAACGTCCCGTAGGTATGCGCTGTCCGCAGATCCGGCTTCACCGCGGTATGAAACTGTACCCGCAGCGCATCGGCATCCGCCAGCACCCGCCCCTCCAGCCACGGCGCGATCGTCCCCCGAATCAGCTCCGCCGCGCTCTCGCTCGCCTCCCCCGGTCCGTAGCCCACCAGGCCGTTATCCGTCTCCACCCGGATCAACATCGCGTCCCGCTTCACAATCTCGCGGGTCCCGCCAAAATATCCCAACCGGACCGGCTCCGGAAAAACGTAAGAAAGAAGGTGCGCCTGCACCGAACGAATTCGCATATCGCCTCCAGCATACCCGACAAAAAAGTGCCGGGTGCAAAAGAAAAGCACCCGGCATTCTTCAATATCGTCAGCCTCTCGGAGGTAAGGCCAACGCGTCGGAGGAGAAAACTTTAGGTCAGTAGACCACCGTGTCCCAGACAGGCGATCTCCCATCCCGAGATGCGGTATCGCGCCAGCAGCGCCGGCAAAATCAGATCCACCACATTGGTCTTCGCCGAACGGAAACACCCCGGCGCCGACACAATCGGAATCTCGTCCTTATAACCCATCAACAGCAGACTGCCCGGCTCCACCGGAGCCAGAAACCGCTCCAGGTGACAGCCAATCCGCAACATCGCCCTTCCAATCACATCCTCCGGACCCGCCGGCGCCGTCGTCGACGCCACCAGAATCACCGAAGGTTTCGCCCGCACCAGGTGCTGCAGCGCCCGCACCACCGCAGACTCCTCCTCAAGGGCGCTCAATACAAAGTTGGAGGACGTTCCAAACCGCTCCAGCCGCTGCCGCATCACGTTCTCAAACAGCTGCCGCGCCCGGTCTCCCGCCACCGGATCCGAATACAAAACCGCCGCCTGCGGATCCTGCAGCGGCCTCGCCTGCAGAATCGGCCCCCGCTCCCGCAAAATCGAAATCACCGCCTCAAGCTCCGGAGCCGCCACCGCAAACGGCGTCGATTTGATCGTCGCCACCCGCTGGCCCGCCTGCGCAAAACTGAAGTTCGCCAGCGTTGCAATCACAATCGACGCCGTGCAGTTGATCTGCTTCAGCAACTCATCATCGATCAACACGCAACAGTCCCGCGTCGCCACCAGATTCGCCCGTCCGCCCGCCGCCGGCCGGATCTCTAACGAGCCGCAGCCGATCGCCGTCGCAACCTGCATCACGGCCTCGTCTTCGCCAATCTCTCCTTCATCGAGCGCGGTGACCCAGACCTCGGCCATCCCCTCCGTCTCCAACAACCGCACATCTTCATCGCTCAAGATGTGTCCCTTCGCCAAAAGCTTCTTGCCGCCCGGACGAAAGATCGTGCAGCAGAGAATGCGCCCGGTGGACTCACGGACATCGACGGTCAGAGCCTTCATATTTTAGTCAAGCCTCGCAATTAGAAAAGAATCTCGGTTTATGTCCCGGACTGCGCGGATTCTTTGCTCTCGATTATACAGATTGGTGCAAAATGTTGTACCAATGTTCTCGGAATTTTTTCAGTTCATTTGCGGGTAATCTGACGAGCTCTCTCAGGTGTTGGCCTTACGGGGAAAACCCTGAAGGTGGTACTAGGACCACCAAAAGCGTTGCTAGGAAACTACTTAGTGTTTAGTACTACCATGTGGAAATACCCGCAAATGGGGGTATTGCCGGTACCCCCACGTCAGGCGAGGAGCTTGCGCATCGCAATCTCGTCGCAAGCCTGAAACTTCGGACAGCGCAGGCAGTCTTTCCACGCTTTTAGGGGCAATTCGCCTCGGTCCACCACCTCGTAGCCCAGTTTTCGGAAGAATCCGTCTACGTAGGTAAACGCAAAGAGAGTCTTCAGCCCGAACTCCCGCGCCTCCTCCTCCAGCGCATTCAGTAACTGTCGTCCTAGGCCGTGCTCCTTCCAGCCGGGTTCCACCGCCAAACTGCGTACCTCCGCCGCCGCCGGGCTGTAGATGTGCAGCGCGGCGCACGCCACCAGCCGCTCCCCGGCAAAGATAACTGAAAAATCGCGGATATTTTCCGCCATTTCAAACTCCGTGCGCGGTAGCATGATGCCCTGCGCCGCGTAGGTATTGATCAGTCCCAACAGCGGCCCAATATCCCGTAGCGTCGCCTTGCGCAGCGCCGTCGGACCCTCCGTGTAAACCGACGCCGTCGCCGCCCGCACCGGGGCAATCGAGATCAAAGGACCGCTCATTCCGCCTTATTCCTTTACAAACCGCGTCCCCACCGCTTCACCCGCCAGCAGCCGCGCCACCACCTCCGCCGCCGCCCCGGGCGCAATCACCACTTCGCCCACCCCGCCCAGCAGCGCATCGGCCGCCGCATTCAGCTTGGCCTGCATCCCGCCCGTGGCCACCCCGTCCACGATCAGCTGCCGGCTCTCCGCCAGCGTCAACCGCGGTATCACCGCCCCGTCGGCGCCCTTCACCCCATCCACATCGGTCAGAAACAGCAGCTTCGCCGCCCCGTACCCGCTCGCGCACGCCACCGCCATCTGGTCGGCGTTTACGTTGTAGATGTTCCCCTGCCGGTCCCCGGCCACACAGGCCACCACCGGCAGAAATCCCCCGCCCGTCAGCGTTTCAAGCACCGCCGGATTCGACCGCACCGGCCGTCCCACGGCCCCCAGTTCCGGACGCAGTTGCTCCGCCTCGGTCAGGCAGGCATCAATCCCGCTCAGCCCCACCGCCATCGTCCCGGCCCGTACGAGCGAAGCCACCAGCAGATGGTTCACCGTCCCGGCAAACACCTTTAATACCGCGTCCAACACCTCCGGCGTCGTCACCCGCAGCCCCTCGACAAACTGGCTCTCCACGTTCCGTTCGGCCAGAAAGCGCGTCATCTGCTTGCCGCCCCCGTGCACCACCACCATCTCCCGGTTCGCCGCAAACGCCCGTGTCAACTGCCCGGCCATCGCCGTGCGCGACTCCTCGCTGTCCAGCAGCGTTCCGCCCAACTTCACCAGCACTCTCATAGCAGTCCTTGTGTCTCCGCGAAACCCAGGGCCAGATTCATATTCTGCATCGCCTGCCCCGCCGCGCCCTTGACAAGATTATCAATCGCGGTCACCACCACCCCGCGCTTCGTCCGTCCGTCAAACACCACCCCGATATCGCAATAGTTCGTCCGCGCCACCGCGGTCAGATCCGGCACCTTGCCCGGCTCGTGAACCCGGATAAACGGTTCCCCCGCGTAGCGAGTCTCGTACATCCCCGCCAGCTCCGCCGCGCTCTTCACGTCCGAAGCCCGGAAGTAGATTGTTTCAAGAATCCCCCGGTGCACCGGCAGCAGCTGCGCGGTAAAGCTGAACTCCGCCTCCCGCAACCCGGTATTTTGCAGCACCTCCGCCACGTGCCGGTGGTAAAGAATCGAGTACGCCGAAAAGTTCTCCGTCACCTCGCAGAAATGCGTCGTCAGCGAAGGCTTGCGCCCCGCCCCGCTTACCCCGCTCTTGGCATCGCAAACCACCCCGGCCTGCCGGTCAATCACGTCCACCAGCGGCGCCAGCGCCAGGCTCGCCGCCGTCGGATAACAACCCGGGTTCGAAATCAGACGCTGGCCCGGCACGCGGTCGCGGTGCAGCTCCGGAATCGAATATACCGCCCCGGCCAGTAACTCCGGCTGCGTATGCTCTTCCTTGTACCAGCGCTGATAGTTCTCCGCCGTGCCCAGCCGGAAGGCGCCCGACAGGTCCACCACCACCGCCCCGGCCGCCACATAGCCCCCCGCCAGCTCCATCGATACCTCGGGCGGTGTCGCCAGAAACACGCCGTCCAGGCCCTGCGCCGCCACCGCTTCGGCCGTCGCGCCCATCGTCGGCGCGCCTTTGGCCGGCGCCTTCTCGTCGCGGTGCTCCATCAGAAACACCTCCAACTCCCCGTGCCGCTTACCCAGCTGCACCAGCTCGGCGCCGCTGTAGCCCCGGAAACCAACAATCCCGATCTTCTTCATGGCTGGTTATTTATTCATCCCTATGAATAAATATACCATCTCCGTCAGATCGGCCCCCCGCCGCCCT
This sequence comes from Acidobacteriaceae bacterium, assembly GCA_020247055.1. GTDB lineage: Bacteria > Acidobacteriota > Terriglobia > Bryobacterales > Bryobacteraceae. The sequence goes on from JADCJL010000160.1 coordinate 17,310, forward strand.
GCTCGTTCACGCTGCGCTCCGCCAATTCGCCGAGCACCGGCAGCCGCACCAGCTGCCGGGCGTGCGTCCGGATCAGCATGAAGATCCATACCCCCAGCAGCCCCAGCTGCAGTAGCGGAATCAGCGGCCGCCGGATTCCCGACAGGCGCAGTGCCGGGTCGAGCGCAATGTCCACCACCAGCCACACCACCGCCAGGTACATCCCCTGAAAGGCATGAAAACGGACGAGCCCATCGTTCCGGAACCGGTTCGTCGCCAGCACCACCAGGCTCAAAATCCACCCGACCCACGGCAAGTAGCACAGCGTCGAAACGCTCTCGGCGCTCATTCCGCTCAGCGGATCCCCCGTCGCGGGCGGAACCCCCGCCACCGGCTGCGGCCTCCCGCAGTTCTGGCAGAAAACCGCCCGCTCGCTCACCGCCGTACCGCAACTTGTGCAAAAAGGCATCTTTCTACTCCCGCTACTCCCGGTTTACGCAAATCCGGCTTGCAGTGTTCCACCGGTCTTCAGTAGCATGGCAGCCATGAAGCTTCCGTCCTTCCTCTGCGCCCTCTTCCTGCTGCCGGCCGGCCTTGCAGCCGCGGAAAAGACGCTCGACATCTACTTTATCGATGTGGAAGGCGGTCAGGCCACTCTAATCATCACCCCGGAAAAGCAGTCCCTCCTCGTCGACACCGGCTGGCCCGGCTTTGAAGACCGCGACGCCGACCGCATCGTGAAGACCGCCAAAAAGGCCGGCCTCAAGAAAATTGACCATCTCCTCATCACCCACTACCATCGCGACCACGTCGGCGGCATCTCCCAGCTCCTCCAGAAAATGCCCGTGGTGAACTTCCTCGATCACGGCCCCAATCGCGAAACCGGCCTGCCCGCCGAACAGCTCATGAACGCCTACCTCAAGGCCGCCGCCACCGGCCAGCGCCTCTCCCTCAAAGCCGGCGAAAAAATCCCCCTCAAGGGCGCCGATCTCACCGCCGTCTCCTCGGATGGCGAACTCCTCCCGGCCGCCGGAACCGCCAACCCCCTTTGCGCCGGCGCCGCCCGCAAGGCTGACGACCCCACCGAAAACGCCCGCAGCCTCGGCTTCCTCCTCACCTTCGGCAAGTTCACCTTCCTTGATCTCGGCGACCTCACCTGGAACAAAGAGCTCGATCTGGCCTGCCCCGCCAACCGCCTCGGTCCCATCTCCGTCTACCTCACCACTCACCACGGCATGGACGCCTCCGGCCCGAAGGAACTCGTCCACGCCCTCCGCCCCCGCGTTGCCATTATGAACAACGGCTCGAAGAAGGGAGGCTCGCCCTCGGCCTGGCAGATCGTCCGCTCCTCGCCCGGACTCGAAGACCTCTGGCAGCTCCACTACGCCCTCGCCGGCGGCAAGGAAAACAACGCCCCCGACGCCTTCCTCGCGGACACGGCCGAGTTCGGCACCGGCAACTACATCAAGCTCAGCGCCAGCAAAGACGGCTCCTTCACCGTCTTCAACTCCCGGAATAAGTTCTCGAAAACCTACGCCGCCCGTTAGCCCGGCACACCCGTCACCCGCGTCGTGCTCCCCCGCTTGCCCGGCACCACCTCTAACCGTAGCGGGATCCGCTCCCGCATCTCGGCCACGTGCGAGATCAGCCCCACCAGCCGCCCGCTCCTCTGCAGCTCGGTCAGCGTGTTCATCGCCAGGTCCAGCACCTCCGGGTCCAGCGTGCCAAAGCCCTCGTCGACAAACAGGGAATCGAGCCGCGTTCCCCCGCTGTTGGCCTGCACCACGTCGGAAAGACCCAGCGCCAACGCGAGCGAAGCCAAAAACATCTCTCCGCCCGAAAGCGTCTCGACGCCCCGCGTCTGGCCCGTGTAAAAGTCCCGCACCGCCAGCTCCAATCCCTTCGCCCCCGCCGGATGCAGCAGCTCGTAGCGCCCGCTGCTCATCCGCTGCAGCCGCGCCGTCGCGGCCTCGAGAACCTCTCCGAGAAACGCCATCTGCGCGTACTCCTGCAGGCTCAGCTTCCGGGCGTTCTTCCCCTGCACCACCTCCGCCACGTGACCCACCACCCGCAACTCCGCCTCCACCGCCGCGCTCCCGGCGCTCACCCGCTCCACCTCCGCCCCCGTCCGGCGCAAGCTCTCTGCCTCCTGCGCCAACTCCCCGCGCCGCTCGGTCAGGCGCGCCACCACCGCCGCCGCCGTCTGCTTGGCGGCCTCCGCCGCCGCTGTGTCGGCCGTGGCCAAACCCTCTACCGCCCGCTCGGCCGCCTCCGCCCGCGCCCGCACCGCCGCCAGCCCCTCCCGAAACTCCCGAATCTGCCGCGTCCACTTCTCCTGCACCTCGGGCGCAATCCGCGCCGCCCCCAGCTCCTCCCAACTGCGAAACCCGCTCCTCTGCAACGCCTCCGCCGCCCCGGCTGCCGCCGCGGCCAGCGCCGCTTCGGCCTCCTGCTCGCTCCGCTCCGTCTCGCTCTGCGCCGCCGCCGCCCCCCCGGCCTCCGCCCTCGCCCGGCTTTCGCTGGCCTGCGCCTGCCGCCACTGCTCATCGAGCGATGCAATCCGCCGCTCCAGTTCGCCCAGCGCCCGTTCGAGCGCCCCGACCTCCCGCAGCCCCTCCGGCACCGCCGCCTCTTCGCTCTCCACGCTCGTGACGAAACGAACCCATTCGCGCTGCAACTCGCCCGCCCGCTGCTGCCACTCCTCCACCTGCAGCGCCGCCCTCCGCCGGCTCAGCTCCCCGCGCTCGGCCGTCGCCGCCCGGCTCTCCTGCTCCTCCCGCTCGGCCGTCCGCAGCCGCTCGGCGGCATCGGCCGGCAAATCCGGCGGCAGACCCGCCAGCTGCTCCCGCAGAACCGCCACCCGTTCGGACAACGCCCGCCCACCCGCTCCCGCCCCACCGTAATGCACCGCCGGATTCGGATGCACCGTCGACCCGCACACCGGACACGCCTCTCCCTCCCGCAGACGCTCGGCCAGCGCCGCCGCCTCGGCCTGTTCCGCCGCCGCCGCCCGGGGCGCTGTATCGGCCAGCTCCTTCGTCCATCGCTCCCAGTTCCTCCGCTGCTCCAGTTGCTGACGCGCCTCTACCAGCGCCATCGCCCGCCCCGCCGCCGCGTCCGCCTGCCGCTCCAACTCCGGCATCCGCGCCTCCAGCGCCGACCGCTCGGCCAATCGCGCCCGCACCTCCCCCTCGGCCGTCCGAAACGCCTGCTCCGCCTCCCGCTGCCCCCGCCGCAGCTCCGCCAATCGCTGCACCACCGGCCGCCACGCCTCCCGCTGGCCCCGCTCTGCCACCAACCGCTCCCGCTCCGGCCGACTGGCTCCCGCCTCACTCAGCGCCTCGTTGGCCGCCAGCAGTTGCAGCGTCGTGGCCGCCACCCGTTGCCGCGCTTCCTGATTCCGCCGCCGCGCCTGCTCAACCGCCGCTTCCCGCCGCTCCCGCTCCGCGCCGGCCGGCCAGGCGGCCTCGGCCCGCCGGGCGGCTTCGAGCCGCGCCTCGGTTGCCGCCGCTCCCCCAATGCGCAGCTCCTGCTCCTGCAGCGCCTGCCGCGCCCCCGCCCGCTCGGCAAACAGCCGCTCCCGGTGGACCGCCTCCTGATAAGCGCTCTCGGCCCGGCTCAACGCCGCACCCGCCGCCGTCATCTCCCCGGCCAGCGTCTCTAACTCCGCCGTCAACGCTCCCTGCCGCGCCGCCAGCGCCTCGGCCGACTCACACCCCACCATCGACAGCATCGCCTTGCGCTGCGTCTCCAGACGGTTGAACTGCTCCTCCAACTCTCTCTTTTTCTGCTTCAGCTGCTCCTCGACCCGCCGGTAGAGATGCGTCTGGAACAGTACCGCCAAAATGTTCTCTCGCTCGGCGCCCGAGGCCATCAGAAAGCGCTGAAACTGCCCCTGCGGCAGCAGCACCACCTGCCGGAACTGATCGCCCTTGAAGCCCAGCAGCTCCGCCACCCGGCCGGTCACCTCCCCCACCTTGCTGGTCAGCAGCCGCTCCTCCCCGCCGTCCAGGGACGACAGATAAGCTTCGGCGGCCCGCGTTGTGAAACCCTCGCCCCGCACTTTGGGCAGCGTCTGCTCAGGAATACGGCGCACCTTGTACTGTCGCCCGCCCAGCGCAAACGAAAAGGTCACCTGCGTCACCGTCTTCGCCTCCGCGAAGTCGCTCCGCATGGTGCGCCCGGTGCGCTCTCCCCCTGCCGAGTCGCCGTAGAGCGCATAGCAGATCCCGTCAAGAATCGACGTCTTGCCCGCACCCGTCGGCCCGCAGATTAAAAACAGCGGCGCCTCGCCCAGCCGCGTAAAGTCCACCCGCTCCGTCCCGGCGTAGGGCCCAAAAGCCTGCATCTCCAGCTCCAGCGGTCTCACGGCGCCTCCTCAAACAGCGGCTCCACTACCGCCTGTTGCCCCGCCGTGGCCTCCTCGCCCGCCACGTGCCGCCAAAATCCGGCAAACATCTCCCGCGGCGATGCCGCTTTGCCCGTCATCCTCTCCCCCGCCTCCTTCACCCGGCGCACCTCCAGGCCCAAAAACTGCGGGTAAATCTCCCGCAGCCGCTGCGCCGCGTTCGGAATCAGCCCCGTGTCGGTCAGCGTGAAATACAGATAATCCTCACTCGGCGGCCCGGCCAGCAGGGCATCAAAGTCCCCCTCCACGCACCGCAAATCGCGCCGCGGCCGCAGCGCAAACTCTTCGGTCTCCCCGTCCAGATCGACCAGCGTCACCGACTTTTTCTGTGCCGCCTCACTCGTGCTGTACTTGAGCAGCGAACCCGCGTAACGCGCCCTGCCCAGCGTCTGCGGCCGGTGCAGATGCCCCAGCGCCGCATAGGCGAAACCCCGAAACACCTCGACTCCCACCATTCCCGCCGTCCCTACCGAAAGCGCCCGCTCCGATGCCGACTCCACCCCGCCCGCCACAAACGCATGGGCAATCGCCACTGCCCGCCCCTCGGCCGGCCGCAGCGTCTCCAGCAGAAACGCTAACGCCGAGTGATGGTCCTGCCCCGTGTAACCCGGATAGGCGCTCCGCACCGCGGCCGGCTCGGCGAACGGTACCGCCACAAACGCCGTATCCCCCACCGTCACAACCCCGGCCGACTCCAGCGACCCAAACAGATGCAGACCCCGGTGCCGCAGCAGCCGCGCTCCAAAGTCGAGCCGCTGCTGGCTGTCGTGGTTCCCGCTGATGGCAATCACGGGCGCCCCGCAACGGCTCGTTAACTCGTGCAGCGTATCGTCGAGCAGCGTCACGGCATCGGCCGGCGGCACCGACCGGTCATAGAGGTCCCCGGCAATCACAATCACATCCGGCCGCGTCTCCACGGCCAGCTCGATAAACTGCCGCAGAACGTACGCCTGGTCCTCGAGCAGCGAGTGATTGCCGAGCGTACGGCCCAGGTGCCAGTCGGCGGTATGCAGAATACGCATCAACTTGTTAGAGTAACTGGCAAAGGCCGGCACCCCCAAAGTCCCCCCTTACTAACCATGGAAGAACGCCAGTATTTCGTCGAAAGCCCTACCACCCGGCCTGCCAATCTTCACTGCCCCTTCTGCCGCGTTAGCAGCTCCTACGAACTGCGCTACCTCCTGCGCCGGAAACGGGACCGCCTCCCCCCCGGCGCCGACGAACGGGACCGCGCCCGCTTTGCCAAATCCCAGAGCTATCTCGTTCTGCTCGAGGACAAAATCCGTTGCGCCAACCCCCGCTGCCGGAAAACTTTTGAGATCTCCGGCATCAAAACCATGTCGTTTCTCGCTGAATAAACCCATGCCCCAACTCATCTCCACCCCCACCCGCATCACCCCCGCCGGCAACAAACCCAAGCTGATCGACGAATACGTCGGCCGCGTCAACACCGGTTCGACCGCCGTCAGTATCGCCCACATGCGCTCCCCCGCCGGTTGGGTCGAGCCCGGCCAGCGGCCCGAGTTCGACGAATACACCGTTGTCCTGCGCGGCGCCGTACACGTCGAGTTTGAGGGCGGTCAACTGGTAGTTTGCGCTGGTCAGGCTGTTCTCACCCACGCCGGTGAGTGGATTCGCTACAGCACGCCCGGCGACGAGGGCGCCGAGTATATCGCCGTCTGCCTTCCGGCCTTCGCGCCGGAAACGGTGCATCGCGAGGAACCGTAAGGGCTGTGTTACCCTGAGAAGTTGGTGTTTCCACCAAATCACTAATCAGCTTTGGAGGCTGGCTTTTTCGTGGCAGATGGTATCCGTCATATTTTTACTTCCGAGTCGGTAACGGAAGGGCATCCCGACAAGATGGCCGATCAAATTTCCGACGCCGTTCTTGACGCCGTCCTGGCGGGCGATCCGACCAGCCGCGTGGCCTGCGAGGTCCTGGTCACCACCGGCATCTGCCTCGTGGCGGGCGAAATCACCACCAAGTCCATCATCGACGTGCCTACGCTTGCCCGTAAGGTTATCGCCGACATCGGCTTCACCGATTCCGCCATGGGCTTTGACGCCAAAACCTGCGGCGTTCTGAACGTCATCCAGACCCAGAGTCCCGATATCGCCATGGGTGTTGACACCGGCGGCGCCGGCGACCAGGGCCTCATGTTCGGCTACGCCTGCACGGAAACCGAAGAACTCATGCCGCTGCCCATTGTGCTGTCGCACAAGCTCGCGCGCCGCCTCAGCGAATCCCGCAACTCCGGCGAACTCCCCTGGCTCCGGCCCGACGGCAAAAGCCAGGTGTCCGTGGAATATGTCAACGGCGTCCCCACCCGCGTCGATGCCGTTGTCGTCTCCACCCAGCACGATGACGCCGTCAGCACCGAAGAGTTGCGCAAAGAGGTCAAGGCGAAGATCATCGACCCGGTCATCCCGGCCGGTATGATCGATGCCAACACCAAGTTCCACATCAACCCCACCGGTCGTTTCGTCATCGGCGGACCCCACGGCGACACCGGCCTCACCGGCCGTAAGATCATCGTCGATACCTACGGCGGCATGGGACGCCACGGTGGCGGCGCCTTCTCGGGTAAGGATCCGACGAAGGTCGACCGCTCGGCCTGCTACATGGCCCGCTACGTCGCCAAGAACCTCGTGGCGGCTGGCCTCGCCACCCGCGCCGAAGTCCAACTGGCCTACGCCATCGGCGTGGCGGAGCCCGTCTCGGTCAACGTCAACACCTTTGGTACCGGGCTGCTCGACGAAGAGAAGCTGGTCGCCCTCATCCGCGCCCACTTCCCGCTCACCCCCAAAGGCATGATCGAACACCTCGACCTGCGCCGGCCCATCTACCGCGCCACGGCCGCCTTCGGTCACTTTGGCCGCAACGAGTTCCCCTGGGAGTCTACTGCGAAGGCCGCCGCGCTGCGCGCCGACGCCGGACTCGCCAGCTAGGTTGTTGTCCGTCTGAGATCAACCATGGCCATGAACGCGGATCCAACTGTCGACCCCGACATCCTGGATCTCGGCCTGGCCGAGCCGGGACGACGGCGCATCGAGTGGGTTTTCCAGTCGATGCCCGTCCTCCAGTCCGTCCGAAAAAACTTCATCAAGGCACAGCCGCTCGACGGCTTCCGCGTGCTTGCCGGCTTCCCGCTGACACCGGAAACGGCTAATCTCCTCATCACTCTCCGCGACGGCGGCGCTCAGGTCTCCGTCGCCGCCCCGGAGGAGGCTCCCAAGGCACCCGATCTGCTCGCCAGCCTCAGCCGCGACTACGGAATTGCCCACCTCCCCGCCGCCGCCGCTCTCAGCGCCGAACCCCATTGGGTCCTCGAGCAGGGGGGGCGCCTCCTGGCCGGCGAACTCCCCGGTTTGCTCGGGGCCACCGTGGAATGGGCTTCCGTCCGAACCTATCCCTTTCCGGTCATCTCCATCGATCAGGCATTGACCACCCGCCTGTTTGACCACCGCTACGGCGTCGGCCAGTCCGTTCTCGATGGGATTCTCCGCACGACGAATCTGTTCCTGAGCGGCATCACCATCGTCATCGCCGGCTACCGGTGGTGCGGCCGCGGCATCGCCACCCGTGCCCGCGGCATGGGCGCCTCCGTCATCATCACCGAGATCGATCCCACCCGCGCCCTCGAAGCCCTCATGGACGGCAACCGCGTCATGTCCATGGCCGAAGCCGCTGCCGTCGGCGATCTCTTCATCACCGCCACCGGCAGCAAGAACGTCATCGCCCGCGATCATTTCGACCGGCTCAAAAGCGGCGCCATTCTCGCCAACGCCGGCCACTCGCCCGCCGAAATCGATCTCCCCGCCCTCGAACGCATCGCCTCGAGCCGTCGTTCCATCCGCGATTCCGTCGACGAATACGTCCTCCGCGATGGCCGTCGCATTCAGGTACTCGCCCAGGCCCAACCCATCAATGGCGCCAGCGGCCAGCCCACCGCCGTCCGGGACATCACCATGGCGATGCATGCCCTCTCGCTCGAACATCTAAGCCGCCAGGCCGCGGAGATGCCCAACCGCATCCACCCCGTGCCCGAGGAGATCGACCGCCAGGTCGCCCGCCTCAAGCTGGACGCGCTCGGGCTGAAAATCGACCGCCTCACGCCGGAACAGGAAGCCTACTTGGCGACCGGCCCGGAAGCACATTAAGATAAGGATTCCATGGCTTTACTCGAAGGTTGCAAGCACGAAGTTGAATTGACCGTCCCTTTGCTTACCCTTGCGGACGAAACGGATAGGGCGGTTGAAAAGATCCGCGCCAAGGTCCAGCTCCCCGGTTTCCGTCCCGGCAAAGTGCCGGCCTCTCTCATCCGCCAGCGGTTCCAGAACGAGATCCGCCAGGACGTCATGGAATCCGTCATCCCCAAGGCGTTCCACGATCACGCGCAAGCTGAAAAACTCGATGTCGCGAGCCAGCCCAACGTCGTCGATCTCAAGTGGGAACCCAACGAACCGCTCTGGTTCAAGGCCGAGTTCGAGGTGGCGCCCCAGTTCGAACTCGAAGATAACTACCGCGGCCTCACCGTTCCCTATCTCCAGCCCGTGCTCGAACAAGCGCTGGTCGACGAACGCCTCCTCACCCTCCAGCAGCAGAAAGCCGAATTCATCAACGAAGACCCCCGCCCCGCCGCCAGCGGCGATAACGTCCTCGTCGAACTCGAAAGCCTGAGCGGGGTCGACAACCCGGTCAACGAAACAGAGATCGCTCTTGCCCTCGGCGACGAGGCCACGCTGCCCGCCTTCAACGAAAACGTCGTGGGCATGGAGCCCGGCGACGAAAAGCAGATCGAAGTCACCTACCCCGCAGACTACGGGGCCGAGCATCTCGCCGGTAAAACCGTCAACTTCCGCGTTAAACTAACCACCGTCCGCCGCAAGGAACTGCCGGAACTCAACGACGAGTTCGCCCAGGATCTCGGCGACTTCAAAAGTATTGACGAGCTCAAACAGGCCATCCACCGCTCCCTGCTCGCCGAGCGTGAGCGCGAGGCGCAGGGCAAGGCTCGCGAAAAAATGCTCGACGCCCTCGTCGCCCTCTACGACTTCCCCATTCCCACTGCCTACGTCGACCGCCAGATCGAAAGTACGCTCGAACAGCGCTTCCGCAGCCTCGCCGAGCAGGGAATCGACGTGCGCAAACTGAACCTCGATTGGGCCAAGCTCCGTGAAATCCAGGAACCCCAGGCGCGTAAGGACGTGCGGGCCTCCCTGCTGCTCGAACGTATTGCCGAACGGGAAGCGATTCACGCCACCTCCGAAGAGGTTGATGCCGAAGTCAACCGCATCGCCCGGCAGGAGCGGGAAGCCGTGGCCGCCGTGCGCCGCCGCCTCGAAAAGGATGGCATCCTCGGCCGCATCGCCGGACAGATCCGCACCGAAAAGGTCCTCTCCTTCCTGTTTGAGCAGTCCACCAAAGTGGCTCCCCCGCCCGAACCGGAACCCGAGGCCAGCGCCGAGTCGCCCGCCGAATAGCCGCGCCGCCGGCCGGCAAACCCCTCTCCGCGCTTCCGCCACCGCGCTTCCGTCATGACCCGGCCGGTTCTCCACCTCCACACCTACTTCCTGTTCCCGTTCGTCGTCGAACGGGAACTCGTGGCCGAGGCCCATCCCGAACACTGGCCCGCCAACCGCACCTGGATCGACGGCCTCGACGACCTCGTCCACGCCCAAAGCCTCGCCGCCGCCGCCCGCCCCCTCCTCACCCACCTCGGCCCCTGGCGCCGAGCCTCCTATGACCGCTTCGACCTGGACTCCCCGGCCTACCAGGACATGGTCTTCTTCCACCCGTTCGTCCGCCGCGTCTTCTTCGACGTCAAGGCCGGGGGGAACACCGCCTCCGAGCAGGACACCTTGGTCCGCTGCTACGAGATCCCCCTGCCCGGCTCCGGCGTCGTCTGGACCGCTTCGGTCGGCGCCCGCCAGCCCATCACCATCGCCGTCACCGACCTCCGCCTCTTCCTGTTCGCCAACGGCGTCGGACTCCTCTCGATCGGCGTCGAAAAACACCATCTGCCCTTTGCCGAAGCCCTCTGGATCAACGAGATGTTCCGCAAGGTCTATCCCACCAGCGGCCGCCAGCGCCGCGAGGGCCGCATCCCCCATCTCTCCCGCCTCCACCTCGATCAAACCACCCTCGCCGAAGAGAGCTTCGAAGCAGGCGAACTCGTCAATTTTCAACCCCCGCTCACCCGCGTCATCCGCGAACTCCTCTACTTCCTCGACTACCCCCGGCGCGAGTACGAACAGATCTTCGACGAACGCATGATCGTCTACTCCTACGCCGCCGTCGACCCCGACCGCACCGGCGAAAGCTACGTCTACAGCGACGAGCTTCAGGTCATGCTCAGCCGCTTCCTCTACGTCGACCGCGCCGGTGAGCAGTTCCGCTACGACCCCGTCTTCCTGCGCGGCCAGATGAACGAGCACCTTTACACCCGCTGGGCCCACGAAGGCACCTACTACGGCTTCACCCGCTATTCGAACGTCACCCTCACCCTCGGCGTCTCCGACCGCGGCGACCACCTCGTCCGCGAAGGCGCCCTCATCCACCGGATGTTCGACACGCGTTACTATCTCATGGCCGTCGTCGCCAGCTTCTATCGCGCCTCCCTCCTCGACTTCACGGAGAACATCGCCCTCGTCTCCCGCCGCATCTTCCTCGACCTCCAGGCCGGCGCCCTCACCCGCCAGAACATGGAGATCGCCACCGACCTCCGCAGCGACTTCCTCAACTTCTCGAACTACTGGCTCTTCAGCGAACTCGCCAACAAGGACGAGGAGATCGAGCATTTCGAAATGCAGTGCCGGGCCTTCCGCGTCGATGACCTCCGCAAGGAGATCCGCGAGGAGCTCGAAAGCATGAACGCCTCCATTCTGGAGTTCAACCAGAGCCGTTCCACGGACTCGGTCAACCGCCTCGCCGTCCTCAGCATGATCTTCGGCGCCGGCGCGGTCTTAACCGGCTTCTTCGGCATGAACTTCGGCCGCGAGTTCGGCGCCATCTTCTTCGAACCCGCCCCGGGACGTGAATGGATGCACTACGCCGCCGTCGCCGGCGTCTCCCTGATGGCTGTGGCCATTATCACCTTCGGCGTCTATCTGGTCGCCTCCAACTGGCGCGACTACCGCTATATTCTCCGCGGGCGGCACGCCCGGCGAAGAGCCCATCGCTGGTTTAGTATCCGGAACCGTTGACCCAGCCCGCGACGAACCGCCGCACACGCTACCGTCTCGCTACTGGGGATAGAGGGAAAACAACTTGGGATATTACAAAATTCCCATTGAAAAATGAACCTTCCTGCCCAGAGCAATTGCTGAAACCGGCTGGTACTCTGAGACTGCCCAACCAAACTGAGCTGTTCTTTGCATCCTCCGATTCGGCGCGAAGCCGGCGTAAGTCCTCGGGTAAGGGCTATCTTTACATTAAAGGGTTCCGTTGATGTCCTTCGCCGCCTGTGCGCCCCTTTGGTCGCGTACCGCTGTCACCCTCTGCCTGGGATTTGCCGGAGTTGTCCTCCCCCTCGCCGGGCAAGAGAGTAAGCTTTCCCCCGATCTGCTCCCTGTTGCCGCCGACGAGGTCGTGGAAGTGATTATTCAATTGGAGGACCCGCCGGAAGACCGTGCCGCGGGCCGTCTGCCGGCCGCTTTCCCGCGACCGGCCGCCCTCAGCGCCCGCGGACCCGTGCGGGAGTTGAACGCTATTCGCGGCCTCGTTACCCGGGTGAACGGCTCCTCCCTCAGCGCCCTCGCCCGCGACCCGCAGGTGAAATACATCTCCCCGAACCGGGAACTCTCCGCCGCCACGAATTGGGGGACCGCCTCGGTCGGGGCCATCAGTCTGCAGGCAAAGGGCTTCAAGGGTCGTGGTGTCGGCGTCGCCGTGATCGACAGTGGCGTCGTTGCTCATCCGGATTTGGACGGGACTGCTTGCAACAACGTCTCGCGCCTGACCTACTTTGAGGATTTCGTCCAGACTTTAAGCACTTTCAGGACGGCATCCACCGATCCTTACGGGCACGGCACGGCCGTTGCGGGCCTCGTCGCGGGCAACGGTCTCTGTAAGGTGGTTTCGATGGGCTTGGATCGCCAGGCGATCGAAAACCAGCCCAACAAGCGGTTAGCCGGGGTGGCGCCGGAGGCAAACATCATCTCTCTTCGCGTGCTTGACGACGAAGGCAAGGGCTTCGATGCCAACGTGATCAGGGCCATCGACCGGGCGATCCAATTGAAATCCCAGCACAATATTCGCGTGATCAACCTCTCGCTCGGCCGGCCAGTCTTCGAGAGTTTCTCTAAAGATCCGCTTTGCCAAGCCGTCGAGCGCGCCTGGAAAGCCGGCATCGTTGTCGTGGTCGCCGCCGGGAATCGGGGCCGCACCGAGTTCCTTACGGACAAGAACGGCAAGACCTACCGGATCGACGGCTATGGCACCATCGGCTCTCCAGCGAACGATCCGTTCGTCATCACCGTCGGAGCCATGAACGACAAAGGCAACGCGTCTGTCACCGATGATACGATTGCCTCCTACAGTTCGAAAGGTCCTACCGCCATCGACAACTTTGTCAAGCCCGACCTCGTGGCCCCCGGCAACTGGATCCACTCGACGCGCGGTCCCGGCAATGACGGGCTGTTCGGCAAACTCCTGCGCGATACCTCGGGCGCTATCACAGAAGAACTGGCTTACTGTAAGTCCACCGATTACGTCTATAACATCAAATCCAAATCCTGTACCTATCTCTGGTACACGGGAACCTTCTCGGGTCAGTATGCACCAGGGATTGGCGATCCCACCACGTCCGGCCCGTACATGTACCTGAGCGGAACCAGCCTGGCCGCGCCGCTCGTCTCCGGGGCCGCCGCCCTGCTCATCGCCAATCAGCCCACCCTCACCCCGGATGTCGTCAAGGCCAGACTGATGAAATCGGCCCGAAAAACCGGCTTCCCCACCTCGACGACCATTCTCCTCGAGACCGGCAGGAGGCAAACCGTACAGTACGACATGCTGGCTTTCGGCGCCGGATATCTGGACATCCCTGCCGCCCTCGCCAATACCGATTCCGCTCCGGCGGGCAAGTTTGCGCTCTCCCCAAAGGTCCTGCGGAGCACTGGAACAGCTTGTAGCATCGTGAACAAACCAACCTGCGTTACCTTGCAGCATGCTGTCAGCTCCCTGTTTACCACCACCGGAACGATCTGGGGGAACAAAGCGAGTTGGGGAACCTCGGTGTTGTGGGGCGATAGCGTTCTGTGGGGAGACAGCGTCGTCTGGGGCGACACTACCAGTTCGGGCTACAGTCTGCTCTGGGGAGATTCCGTCCTCTGGGGTGACTCGGTCCTCTGGGGCGACAAGTCCATGTTCCCCTTTTCTGTTACCAAGGACGGCGATAAGTAACTAGCCCCGGCAACGCACCCGCCTCTCGCACAAACTGGCCGCCAACGCGCAAGCTGGCCCTAAAAACATGGGCCAGCTTGCGCGAAACTATATTCTGCGGATGAAACAGAGCAAGAGCGCAGTCCGGGAACGCGAGCAGCCGGACCTGCCGGCGGAGTTCGAAGCCGCGACGGCTGCCGACCTCGTGCCGGATGGTGGCGCGATCCGTCTCGATAGCCGGCAGGTGGAGGACGCCGCCTGGGTGGACGGGAAGGCCGGAGTCCTGCATCTCGAGGGTTGCGTGCTCCGCCGGGTGCGGTTAGCCGGTAGCGAGTTCGGCTCCGTCATCGCGAAAGACGTCCGCCTCGTCGGTTGCGACCTCGCCAACGTACGCGCCCACCGCCTCAACCTGGTCCGCGTCGAACTCATCGACTGCCGCTTCACCGGCTTCGCCACCCGCGCCGCCGACTGCCGCGACGTCCTCGTCCAGGACTCCGACCTGCGCTTCGCCCAACTCGCCGGCGCCCTCTTTCGCCGCTGTGCGTTCGCCTCGACCGACCTCACCGAAGCCGATCTCCGCGATGCCGACCTCACCAGCGTCCTCCTCCGCGGCTGCCAGCTCACCCGGGCCGACCTCCGCCAAGCCCGCCTGCGCGGCGCCGACCTCCGTCAGTCGGATCTGGAAGAGATGCTGGTGGGCATCGCCGACCTCGACGGCGCCATCGTCGATCCCGCCCAGGCCATGGTTCTGGCGCGCCTCATGGGCCTCCAGATCCGCTAATCGCCGGCCAGCCAGTTTGCGGAACGTTTCCCCAAAAATCGGCTCAAGCTTCTCCCACCCGCACCGATACGTCTTCTGATGGTAGGAATTGATCGAATTCCTTCGCCATAAGGAGACAATTTATGAAGTCAACTGGGAAGCGCCCCCGTGTCGTCGCCTCACAGGTTGAAGAAAAAATCCTCAATCTAAAACCGCGACTCTGTAGTGAAGATCTCTCCGCCCGGATCCCTATGGAGGATCTAGTCCCGGGCGAACAGCCGCTGGCAAGTGCCGTGAATGACTTAGTGAGTCATCTCGCCGCGCATGCCATCGACGCACGGCAACGAGCCCTAGAAGAGACGCAACGACTAGCCGCCGAATTAGTCGATGCTCGCGCCATTGCCGCCGCCGTCGCCGCCATCACCCAGGCGACCACCGAAGAAGATGCCGCCACGCAGGCGCTCGAAGCCGTTCGCTCCACCCTCGGCTGGGAGTATGCCTCCTATTGGAGGGTGGACAAAGCCGAGAACGCGCTGCGATTCGCCGCGGACACGGGCAAGGTGCCCGACGAGTTCCGCCGCGTTTCGCAAAGCGCCACGTTCAAGGAAGGCGTCGGCCTGTGCGGCCGCGCTTGGGAGCGCCGGGATCTGGTCTTCGTCCCGGATCTGGGCGAAGTGAAGGATTGCGTCCGGGCCTCCGCGGCACAAGGCGCCAGCGTCCGCTCCGCGGTCTGCCTGCCGATTGCAGTGGATGGTCAGGTTGTGGCCACCATGGACTTCTTCACGCGGGAAGTCCTGTCTCCCACCGTCGCGCGCCTCGAAGCGTTGCGCGGCATTGCGCGTTTCCTGTCGGCTGGCGTGGCGCGTTTGCGCAACCAGCAGAGCGAAAAAAATGCTGCGCAGGATGCCGAGGCGGTTCGCAAGGTCATGGAAAACGTCGGAGGCGTGGCAACCGAGCAGGATGCCATCCGCACGGCTCTCGACACCGTCCGCGCCGTCTTCGGTTGGGCCTACGCCTCCTTCTGGGCCCTCGACCGCTCCGATAACAGCCTCAAGTTCAGCCTCGAATCCGGTACCGTGAGCGATGAGTTCCACCGCGTCACCAAGGTCACCCGCTTTTTCGAGGGCGTGGGG
>JADCJL010000161.1 GCA_020247055.1 Acidobacteriaceae bacterium
CGAGCCACCGCGAACTCCAAGCGGTCCGCAAGCTCAACCCCTCGGCCAACCCGCCGGTCTTCCCCCGCCTCGAATACACCGGCAAGAAACAGAGCATCCTCGACCGCGCCCTCGCCGCCACCGAAACTCCCGAACAACCGCAACCCGTTGCAAACGCTCAGGAAACTACCCCCGCCCCGCCGGCCACCAGCCCGGCCCCTCGAGCTGAAATTTCCCAAACCCCGCAAACCAATCAAAACAAACAACAAACCGACTCGGATACCAACGACCAAAGCCAACCCGAGCCCAAACCGAAAACCTTCACCGCCGGCGCCGGAGGGTCCCCCTATGCTGGGCTCGAACCCGTCTGACGCCGGCGGCGGTTACCCCGGCTTAGAAAACGAACCGCGCCTGCACCTGATACATCCGGTTGAGCGAAGAGGTCTGGCTGACCACCCGCCCAAAGTTCGTCGACACCGGATTCAAATCCGGCGGATTCATCTGCGACCGGTTCGCCAGATTGATCGCGTCGCCCCGCAACTGCACCCGCGCCCGCTCACCCAGCCGGAACTCCCGCAGCACGTTCACGTTCCACTGGTTCAAGCCATCCGCCCGCAAACCGTTCAGGAACCGGGGAAATACCCGCGTCTGAAAGGCCGCCGGTTGGTTGTTCGCCACGCGCTCAAACGGCAGACTCGTGTTGAACCACTGGTTCAGCGTCTTGTTGCCGCCGAGGGAAGCCTCGCTCTCGAAGTTGTCCAGGTTGCCCCGGTAGAAGAGGTTCCCCCAAGCCAGTTGCGGTCCGTTCTGGAACTCGTAGGTACCCGCGATCTGCCAGCCGCCGAGCAGATGGTTCCCTATCCCGCTCTGCAGATAGGCTCGTCCCTTGCCGAACGGCAGCTCATAAATGCCGGTCGCCGTAAACCGGTGCGGACGCGCCGTGTCGCTCGGCCACCACACGCTGGGCGCCTGGTTGAACTCGTTCTCGAGAATATCCCAGCGCATCTGCCGCGTCGCTCCGTAAGCGGCGTTCAGATTGAAACCCTTCGAAAAGCGGCGCTGGAAGTTGATCTCGAGCGAATGGGTGCTCGCCTTCCCGCTGGGAACGGCGTTGTTGTTCAGCCCGTTCATGTGCGGAAACTCGCGCAGCAGCTGGTTTTTCGGAATCGTCGGACTCGTGAAGCGGCCGAGCGTCGACAGGTGCTGGAACAGCACCGGGTTCGACGTCCGCAGGTCCTGAAAATTGCCGATGAAGAAAGGATTCGTCACGTTCCGGTTCAGTTCGTTCGCCAGCGCGTTGTTTCGAGTCGTCGTGTTATTCCAGTTACTCTCGGCGAGGTAGTCCAGGCGGGTCGTCACCCCGACGCGGTCGCCGAACTGGCCCCAGTAAGCCACCTCGATCATCATGTTCGAGGCGATCTCCCGCTGCACGCCGATGCGCCAGCGCTGCACCCGCGGATGCTGACGGTTGAAGTCGGTGTAGGTGAAGCCCTGCCCAACGCGCGCCATCGCGCCCAGGCCGTCCCGCAGCGGGGCATCAAACCGCGTCCCGTCCGCCCGCACCGGAAACGGATCCGACAGCGGCGAAATCCCGGCCCCCGGGTTCCCCGCGTTCCAGGTCGTCCCGAAATCGTTCGTCAGGTTGGTCACCGTTGCCCGCGCGAAGCCGTACTGATCCGCGCCCTGGTTCATCACGTTCAGGGTGTCGAAGTAGGTGCCGAAGCCGCCCCGGACGATCATCCGGTCGCTCAACTGCCACGCGGCCGAAAGCCGCGGCAGCCACATCAGCTCACTCCGCCACAGGTTGCGCGGCGCGCCGTTCTTGCCCGCGTACAGGCTCCCACCCCGCACCTGAAACTGGCTCACCGGCAGCTCCGGCAGCGGATTGCGCGCGTAGGCCGCCCGCGCCGCCGCCGCAATCGGCAGCTCCAGATTCGGATCAAAGTAGGTCTGCGCCCGGTCGTAGCGCTCCGTCGGCCCCTGTTCGTACTCCATGCGCAGGCCGAGCGTCACCGTCAGCTTCCGGTTGATCCGCCACGTATCCTGCCCATACCAGGCGTAATACGGGCTCATCAGCGCAAAGTTATCGTTGGTATCCACGAAGACCTGCGTGGGAATACCCAACTGGAAGGACGCCCAGCCCAGCCCCAAACCGGCCGCCGGGACAAACCCGTCCTCGTCCTTCCGGACAAAGTTATTCGCAAAACTGAACGAGCCCGACGTGAAGCCGCCGTTCTGCAGCTGCGTCCGGAAGTGCTGCCGCACGTCAACGCCCGCGCGAATCGAGTGCGGTCCGCGGATATGCGTCCAGTTGAACTTCGCCGCCTGCTGCCGGCCCTTCGTACCCGGGTCGACGGTCACACCCATGAACATGTCGCCATTCCAGTGCGACATGCCAGGGAACAGCACGCGCGGCATCACGCAGCTGGCCGCGCATTTGGCGTCCATATAGGTCGGCAATCCCGCATCGCTCGGCTTGTACTTCCGCGTTCCCAGCCGCTGGTTCTGCAGGAGAAACCAGTTGGTGTCCACCATCACGTTGAAAATGGTCGAGGCGCTCGCCGTGTACGTCCAGTCGGCCGCCGCGCTCGCCGCCGGCCGCTTCTCGTCCCAGTTCATCAGCCCCGGTTCGGTCTCGTAAGTGAAGTCCTGTGCGCCCTCGAGAAAGTCGCTTTTGAACCAGCGGACGAAAAACCGGTGCTTGTCGCTCGCCTGATAGTCCACGCGGTTGTTCCACGACCGGTAGTCGACGTTGTTCGGCATCCCTGTCGCCAGATAGTTGTTGATCGGGTCCCGCCCGGTTGTATCCACGTTCGGCAGCGGCATGCGCTTGGCGTAGAAATCGTACATCGCGTTGCGGATTCGCGACTGCGGCAGAATGTTGCCGGCAAACGGGGTCCGTACCCAGTGGCCCGGCCGCGCCGGATCCACCCGCGTCGAAACCGGGTCATACACCTGATACCGCACCGGGTCCACGCGCAGCAGGTCCGAGTAATCCCCGGCGCGCATCGCCAGCGTGGGCACCGTGTAGTTAATCTCACTCGGCCGCGCCGACTGCCGGTTCTTCAGCTCCGAAAATCCCAGGAAGAAAAACAGTTTGTTCCGCCCGTCCACCACCTTCGGAATGTAAATCGGACCGCTGATCGTCGCCTGGTAGTTCAGCGTCTTGCCGGAGTTCAACATCGGCCGCGCCGCCAAAGCGTCCGCTGCCGTCCGGTTGCCCGCGGCATTCAACGCGGCTACCTGCGCCCAGCGCGCCTGTTTGACAAAGAACGAGGCCGCGTTCCACCGCTGGTTGATGAACTGCAGCGTGCTCGTGCCGTGAAACTGATTGGCGCCCGACTTGGTCGACATCGAAATGCCGAGGCCCGTCGCGTGGCCAAACGAAGCATCAAAGTTCGACGTTTCAATCTTAAACTCGTCAATCACGTCCGGACTCGGCATCACCGAAGCCCGCCGGTCCGTGCCGTTAGTCGAGGCGCCATCGATGGACCACTCATTGCCGCCCACCGATCCCGGCGTGTTGTACGCCGAACCGCCGCCGACCTGCCCCTGCACGAGGAACTGCGTCGTCCCCGGCACCTGTACGCCCGGCGACATGCGCGCCAGCGCCATAATGTTGTTGCCGATCACCGGCAGGTCCATCACCTCCCGGTTCGTAATGCTGCGTCCCGTATGCACCGTGCTCGTATCGAGCATCGGCGCTTCGGCCGAAATCGTCACCGACTCGGTGACGCCGCCCACTTCGAGTTGTACATTGATCCGGATCTGTTCGCCCAGTCCGAGCGTCACGCGCGACTGCACGGCCTTCTTGAAGCCCTTGGCCTCGACGGAAACCGAGTAGATACCCGGCAACAACAACGGCGCTTCGTAGTAGCCCTTCTCGTTGGTGACCAGCCGCGTGGCCGTCGTCGTACCGGTGTTGGTGACGGTGACGTTCGCCCCCGTAACGCTCGCGCCCTGCGGGTCGGTCACCGCACCCGAAATAATGCCGCGCGTATCCTGCGCCAAAACCATTACCGGTAACACTGCTGCCAGACAAACAATCAAAGAACGCATCCAAAGACTCCTCGGTCCCCGAAGGGCTCGAAAATTTTATCACAACCCAACTTCCGGCTGGCGCTCCGGGGCGAGGCGTGATATACAGGACCTATCCATCCGCGTTTCGCGGACAGCGGAGGAACCATGATCGTAGCGATAAATCTCGTGCTGGGCTTTTGGATTGGGGGAAGTTGGTGGGGCGGCAGCTCTCTCGACGAGGCCACGGCGGTGGCGCGGGGCCCGGAGGGCTCTTTCTACGTCGCGGGCACCACCCATTCCACCGGCCTGACCGCCGCCGGTAGCGGCGTTCTCATCCGGACGGCGAAGGCGCTCTATCCCGGGGACGTCTTCGTCCAGAAGATGGACGCCGATGGCAAACTCCTGTGGCGCGCCATCCTCGGCGGCTCCTACACCGACCGCGCGACGAGTCTCGCCGTCGACAGGGACGGCGCGGTGTATGTCACCGGCATCACTTACTCGCCGGATTTCCCCATCACGGGCGCCACCTATCGCCGCACCATCGGCAATCCCAACGTGCTGGCCGGCGATGCGTTTCTGTTTAAGTTGACCGCGTCCGGCGGCGGACCGCTCTACTCCACCTTCTACGGCGGGAACGAAGGCGACGAGGCCAACGCAGTGGCGGTGGACGAGGCGGGGCAGGCGGTGATCGTCGGCCAGACTTACTCCGACAATCTGCCGGCGACAGCGGGCAGCCTGCGTCCCACCGTCTGCGCCGGATTCGGCTACGACGGCTTCCTCGCCCGGTTCAACGCCACCGGCACGGGTCTGCTCTACGGAACCTATCTGTGCGGATCGGGCCACGATCTTCCGCGCGCGGTGGCCGTATTCGGAGACGGATCGATTTTCGTGGCCGGAGAGACGGCCTCTACCGATTTTCCGGTTTCGGCCCAGGCGTTCCAGAACCAGCCGGCGGCCGGTAGCCTCGATGCCTTCGCGCTCCGGCTACAGCCGGACGGCAAGGCACTCGTCTGGGGGACGTACTTTGGTGGCGGGGAATCGGAGCGCGTGAGCGCCCTGGCGGTCGATCGCTCGGGACGCGTGGTCATCGCCGGGGAGAGCCGCTCGGAGGACCTGCCGGGGGCGCCGGGAGCGCCGGCGGGCCTGCAGGACGGCTTTGTAGCCCGGTTCGCCGCCGATGGCGCCGCCGTCGAATGGACGCGTCGCTTCGGCGGTAGCCGGGAGGAGTTCGTCACCGCCCTGGACCTCGCCCCGGACGAGTCGATTGTCGTCGGCGGATCCTCCCGCTCGGCCGGCTGGCTCGGCGAACTCGCGGGGAGCGAAGACGGCTTCGCCGCCATCGTACCCGGCAGCGGCGAGGGTGAGGTGCGGACGTTCCGGCTCGGGGGACAGGGGCGCGACCGGGTGTATGGCATCCGCGTGGCCGGCTCCCTGGTGGCTGCGGTCGGGGCCACCGAATCGGCGGAGTGGCTGGCGGAGGGCGGCGTTGGCCAAGGACAGACCGATGCTTTTTTTGCCACCTTCGATCCGGCCCCGCCGGCGCCGCTCGCCGCCGCCAGCGGCAGCGCGGCCGGCGGTGAGCAAATCCCCTTTGCGCCGCCCACGGCGACGGGGCCGGCCCGCGCGCCGCGCTGGATTGTCGAACTCGCCGCGCCGCCGGCCGCCAGCCAGTTCCGGCGGTGGCAAGGGCAGAAAGGCGAGGCGCGGGAGAGCGCGCTGCGGCAGGCGCGCCAGCGCGTCCGCCCCGGTCAGGCGGCCCTGCGGCCCGTGCTCGAAAGGCTGGGCGGACGCGTCTACGGATCGGCCGACCTGGTGGCCAACGTCCTCTTCGTCGAAGCTCCGCCGGAGGTGGCCGCCAGCCTGCGGTCGCTGGCCGGAATCAAACGCGTGCAGCCCGTTAGCGAACTGGCGCCCACGCTCGATTCCGCGCTGGCCACCCACTTCGTCTGGAAAGCATGGCAGCGGATTGGCGGGGAGAGCAACGCGGGCGCCGGCATCAAGGTCGGCATCATGGACACCGGGATCCGGGCCGCCCATCCGGCCTTCGCCGGGGCCGACATGCCCCCCCTGGCCGGCTTTCCGCGCGGCAACCGCGCGGCGGACCTGGAGAACACCAACAGCAAGGTGATTGTCGCCCGGGGCTACGTGCCGGCCGGACCCACGGCCCATGCCAACGACGACGCCGGCCATGGCACCGGGGTCGCCGCGGTCATCGCCGGAGGCCGTAGCGAAACCATGCTCGGTCCGGTCAGCGGCGTCGCGCCCGGCGCCTACCTAGCCAGCTACAAGGTCCTGACCAACGACCCCAGCCCGATGGGGACCGATGACGCCCTCATCCTCGCCCTCGAAGACGCCGTCGCCGATGGTATGGACGTTGTCAACATGAGCATGCAGCGGCGCGTGTTCCTCCTCCGCCCGGAGGACGACATCCTCACCGATATCTGCGAGCGCATGGTGACCAGTGGCGTCATGGTCGTCCGGTCCATGGGCAACGAAGGACCGGACTGGTCCACCATCACGAGTCCCCACCTGGGCGAGTGGGGCATCCTCGTCGGCAGCCATCAGAATGCCCGCGTACTGGGAACCAAAGTCAGGCTGGCCGACGGCGGCGAGTTCTTCGCGGTACCTGGCGGTAGCGTGAACCTCGATGCGGGCGGATCCCTCTCCGGTGAGTTGGCCGACGTGCAGCGCGTGGCGCGCGATACCTGGGGCTGCTCTCCGCTGCCCGCCGATTCGCTCAAGGGCCGCGTCGCGCTGGTGGACCGCGGCGTGTGCACGTTCGGCGTCAAGGGAGAAAACCTGCGCCGGGCTGGCGCGACCGCCATGGTGGTGCTGGCCCTGGCCAACGCTCCGACGCCAACGGTGATGGGTATGGGCGCAGAGACGCTGCCGGGCTTCATGGTCTCCTACGCCAGCGGGCAGGCGCTGCGGGCCCGGCTCACCCAGGGCACCGCAACGGCCACCATCCCACTCAGCTGGCAGCCAGAGAACATCTCTCCCGATGCCATCGCCGACTCCTCCAGCAATGGCCCCGGACCCTCCACGCTGGGCATCAAGCCCGATCTCGTGGCCACCGGGGAGAACGTCTGGACGGCTCGCGCCGCCGGCGGCTTTTCAACGATGTCCGGCACCAGCCTCTCCACCCCGTTCGTGACCGGCGCCATGGCCACCTTGCTCTCTCAACGGCCGGGACTCGACCCGCGCCACCTCCGCTCGCTGCTCATCAACACCGCCACCCCCATTGCCGATGCCGATGGCATACCCCTGCCGGTGATGAAGCAGGGCGCGGGGCGCCTACACGTCGACGCCGCGCTCGCCTCCACGGTGACGGCATATCCCACCTCGCTCCACCTCGGCTCGAGCACCGGCGACTTCACCCTCGAAAAGAGCGTCCGGCTGACGAACCTCGCCAGCATGGATACGGCCTGCGACGTCATGGCCGAACCGCGCAACGGCGCGCCGCCGGTGATTGAGCCGCCGCGCGTGACCCTGGCGGCGGGAGGCGAGGGCAGGTTTCTGCTCCAATGGCAGGGAACCAACTGGGCGCCCGGCCAGTATGAAGGCCATCTGCGCATCCGTTGCGAAGGGGCCGAGTATCCGCTGTCGATCCCCTACTGGCATGGGGTGACGCGGCGCACGGCCGCAGCGGTCAAAATCGTCCTGTCGCAGGCGACCGGCAAGACGGGCGACATCCTGTACTTAGCCGCGCAGTTCCGGCTGACGGATGCCGCGGGGCTGCCGGTGGAGAACGCCAAGCCGCAGGTGACGGTGAAGTCCGGGGCGGGCGCCGTGGTCGAGGTCTTCTCGCAGAACGCGGTGTTTCCGGGCATCTACGCCGTGCATGTCCGCCCGGCGGCGGGCCCGACGACCTTTCTGATCACCGCCGGGGCGGTGACCAAAGAGTTTACCGTCACCGGGCAGTAAGGCCCGGTGACGGCATGCTTCGGTGCAGTTTAGAAGCGCACAGGCCGGAGCGAGTCCGTTGTGCGCGTTATCGTCAGAAGTACACGCGGAGACCCAACTGCATCATCCGGTTGAAGTTCGCTTGGCTTGTAATCCGGCCAAACGAGGCGTTGCCCCACGCCGTGAGCGGCGCCCGGAACATCGGGGTGTTCATCGCGTTCAGCGCCTCGGCCCGGAACTGCGCCTTGAACCGTTCGGTCACGCTGAAGGTCTTGAACAACGAGATATCCCAGTTCACCTGCTTGAGGAACCGCGAGTTGATGGTGCGGCTCACGTTCCCAAACGTCAAGGCCGGGGCAGCGCTGAAGGCGCCCGGGTTGAGGTATCCGTTGCCTTCGGTCCACTGCGCGAGCGCGCCGCCGGCCAACGGATTCTGTCCGGTGGCATTCGGCCGCTGGCTCGCGGCGAAGATGACGCCGTTGTTGTTGTCGTTCATGCGGATCTGCAGTGGGAAGCCGCTGTTGATCACGCTGACCGCGTTGATCGTCCAGCCGCCCACCGCCATATCCGCCCAACGGTTCATCTGGCCGCCAAACGTCCGGCCGCGGCCGAAGGGCAGGTCGTAAGTGGCCGCCAGCGAGTGCCGGTGCGTCGCGTCGATGTTCGAAAGGCCCCACTCGGCGCCCAGGTTGAAGGCGTCCTGCGGACCGACGTTGCCGCCGTTCAAATTGTTGCCCGCGCCGCCGGCGATGTTGTCAAGGTTCTTCGACCACGTCCAGGCGTAGAGGAAGTTGAGACCCGCCGACATCCGCTTCTGCACGCGCAGAGCCATCGAATCATACTGCGCGCGGCCGTAATCGCCGAAGATGTAGGTCAGACTGCCAAAGGCCGGGAAGGGCCGCAGCAACTGCGCCTGCGACACGTTCGCCGAAGCCAGGCCGTCGGTGCCACCCCGCTGGAAGTAGGGGTTGGGAACGGCCGCCGCCAGCGCCGCGCGACCCAGCGGGAAGTGCCGGGACTCCACTTGGTTGATGTTATAGCCGGCCGTGTTGATCGTCAGATTCTTCGACCGGGAGCCCACGTAGGCGAGCGAGAGCGCCATGCTGAAGGGCAGTTCGCG
The DNA here is from genome assembly GCA_020247055.1 of Acidobacteriaceae bacterium. Lineage (GTDB taxonomy): Bacteria > Acidobacteriota > Terriglobia > Bryobacterales > Bryobacteraceae. Next base: position 9,023 of record JADCJL010000161.1, read on the forward strand.
CTGCACGTCGAGCGAGTACTGCTGCACATAGGGTGACTTGGCAGTGGGCTCGAAGATCGACAGCGATTTGCCGATGCCGGTGCGGTCGCCGAGTCCGGCGCCGACCGGTTGGTTGAGGCCGCTGCCGAAAACGTTGGTGAGGTTGGTGACCGCGTTCGGGGTGAGGCCGCCGTCCGTTGAAGTGAGCGGCTGCGTGGTCGCCGTGAAGCCTTCGGGCAGATGGGGATTGCCGAGCGCGATCTGCGGCGCCCAGAAGATGCCGTAACCACCGCGGAGAGTCGTCTTCGCGTTCAGCTGGTAGACAACGCCGAGGCGCGGGGACATCTTATTCCGGTTCGGATTGCCTACGTAGCGGTTGTTGCCGTCGAGGCCGGCGAACATCACGGCGCCGCGCGTCGGCACGCCGGACTGCTGGCTGATGGAGTTCAGCGCATCGCGGTTGAAGCCGACGATGAGGTTGTTGTTCCGCTCCATCAGGCCCGTCTCGTACTCCCAGCGGACGCCGAGCGTGACGGTCAACTTGGAGTTGAGCCGGATGTCGTCCTGCGCGAAGCCCGAGGTGTAGCGCACGAACTGGTGCATGACGGTGGGGACGAATCCGGTGGCGCCGGCGGGCGCGCCGAGCAGGAGGCTGGCCAGATCGGAGCCGGTCGCCCCGCCGTCGCCGGTGGTGAAGTCACGGCGCGTGAACTGGTCGCTGAAGCTGAACTGCCCGGAGGAGTTGCCGAAGTCAGCACCTGATAGGCGGATCAACCGGTAGTCAGCGCCGAACTTCAGATTGTGCCGGCCGATGAACTTGGCGAGCATGCCATGCAGGTTCTTTGAGTTCGGCACGACCAGGAAGTTATTGTTGGTTCCCATGTTATCGCCGGCATAGAAGTTCTGGAAACTAACGCTGGGAAAGGTCTTGGACGGGATGGAACGGACGAAACCGCCGCTAAAGCCGAGCGACTCCGGATTGAAGCCCTGGCTGGCCTGGAAGCCGTAGTTCGGGAACCGGTTGTAGCCGTAGCGCAGGGCGAGGGTGGTCGTAGCGTTCAGCGTCACGGTGTTGTTCAACTGCGTCGAATCGACGCGGCGGTCGAGGCGCCACTGCTGCGGCGACGAAGGCGTGGACGGGAACCAGGTCTCGCCGGGCTCGATCGAGTTATAGCGAAGATAGGAGAGATTGACGCTCCACATGTCGCTGAAGCGATGGTCGAACTTGATGGTCTTCTGGTCGGCCTTGGACGGCAGCGAGGCCGAGTACGGCATGCTGTTGGGGTCGCCGTGGAAGCGGGGGGCGTTGATGGGCGCCGGGAAGGTGGCGGCAATGGCCCGGCCCACGGGATTCAGCCGGTTGGCGGGAATGATGTTGCCCGGGAAGGGTTGACGCGCGCCGTTGGCCTGCGAAGTGGCGGGATCGAAGACCGTCCGGACACTGCGGTTCGTGGCGCTGACCAACGACTGGGAGAAGTCGCCGTTGCGTTCCGCCGCCGAGGGCACGGCTGTGGTGCCGGAGTTGGCCTGGGTATCGCGGTAGCCTTCAAAGGTCGCCCAGAAGAAGCTCCGGTTCTTGCCGTCATAAACTTTGGGCACGCGAATGGCGCCGCCGAAGCTGCCGTAGTAGTTCCGGAAGGGCTGCGGGGTGATGGGCCGGCCGGCGCGGCGGTTGAAGAACTGATTGGCGAGCCAATCGGTTTGCCGCATGTAGCCGCCGAGCGCACCATGGTATTCGTTGCCGCCGGACTTCAGGAATCCGTTGAACATACCGCCGCCGGAGCGGCCGATTTCGGCGTCGTAGGTGTTCGCCTGCACCTTCATCTCCTGCACCGCTTCGAGCGAGGCGATGATGATGGCGCGGTTGGCCATGTCGGTGATGGCGACGCCGTCGAGCAGGTAGTTATTGCCGCGCACCGGGCCGCCGGCGATGGAAATCTGCGAGGAGCCGGATTGGTCCTGCATGCGGGCGTAGCCGGGGTTACCGACCTGCTGCACGTTGGGTGCGATACGGGAGAACATGTAGGGATTGCGGCCGAGGTTTGGCAGGTCAATCAGCTTCTGCCGGTCGATCACCTGCCCCTGGCTGGCGTTCGACGTTTCAATCAGCGGGACCTCTTCGGTCACGAGGACGGATTCGGTCACCTGACCGACTTCGAGTTTCAGGTCCACCGTGACAAACTGCTGCGTGGCCACGGCCACGCCTTTTCTTTCGAGTTTCTTGAAACCCGGCGCTTCGGCCGAAACCGTGTAAGCCGCCGGAATGACGGAAGCAAAGTTATACTGGCCGTCGGCCGAGGTCACCGTGGACCGCTGCAGATTCGTACTCTCATTGGTGAGAGTAACTTTGACGTTGGCTACGGCGCCGCCACCCTGATCGATAATCAGGCCGCGCAAGCCGCCATAGATCGACTGCGCATAACCGACCGTGGAACCGCCCAATAAAAAGGCACATGCAGCCAGACCTAACCTGGCGTTGCGAAAAGACATCTCAATTCCCCCTATTTCACGAGTTGAAGCGCACTTGCGTCGACAAGGAACACTCGGTCCAGCCAGCACACCAGGCTAATTGGAGGGACGGGTTTTCAAAAGAATAGGCGATTTCGCGAACTAATGCAAGGGTCCGCGGCGAATTAACAGAAACCTGTCGGCCGGCCGGCCAGTTCCGGCCAACCGCGTCTTCTTCCAGCCGGGATTGGCGGCGGCGAGATGCGTCATCGCCATCGGGTCATCCGGAGGCGGTCGAGACCGATGCGGCTCCCGTCCGCGTTTCGGATCAGCATCCAGTCCCCATCGCGCATCGAAGGACTGGACTGCGAATGACGGCGAAGCCGGCCACCGGAAAGCGCGAGTCCCGGTGCAGCGGCCGGCAGCGGGGCCATCGAGCCAGGCGGCGGAAGGAATCGTCGCGCCGGTGAGTTTGGCGAGAGGCGGAAGCCACTGCACGCCAAAGACAACAACGGGCGATTCGACGCTTTCCGAGGAACTCGCGCACAACGGACTCGCTTCGGCCCGTGCGCTTCCGAGAAGCGCCGCTGGCGGCCGATCGGCGCGTCGAGATCGCGGAGCGAGGCGGGCAAGATTTCCGGCGCGGCAACGTTAGGACGGGCGGTTTGGGGTGGGCAGGTGGGCGCACCTGCGACTGCAGGCCGGGAGAATGCCGGCGAGGAAGGCGGACGGGTGGGGTCTCCCGATGCGCGGGCAAAAGTGACAACGAGAGAACCGCGCCGGCGGTCGCGATATACTCCGCTCTTGGGTATGCGACTCCTCGTTCTTCTTGCCGGTCTGTCCGGCCTTCCCCTGCTGGCGGGCGATGCCGGCCGTCCGAAGCTTATCGACGCCCACGTCCACTACAACGGGGACCCGGCCTTTCTCGCCAGATTCCTTGCCAAACTCGAGTCGGTGGACGGCCAAGCCCTGCTCATCGCAGCGCCGAAGGACATCCCCGCCATCAAGGAGTTCACCGCCGCACACCCCGGCCGCTTCCATGGCCTGGGGCAGATGTCGCTCGACCATCCCGATGCCCTCAAACTCGTCGACGAGTTCCACAACGCGGGCTTCCGCGGACTCGGAGAGCTGACCGGGCCCGAGTACTCCTTCGACGACCGCCGCTACTGGCCCATCTACGAGCGCGCCGAAAAGTACGGCATGATCCTGCTGTTCCATACCGGCATTGTCAACCGCCGGAACTTCGCCGAGCCGATGAACGTCTCCTCGGACCGCATGCGGGTCTCCACGCTCGATCTGATCGCCCGCCGCTTTCCGAAACTCACCTTGATCGCCGCCCACCTCGGCAACCCCGACTACGAGTGGGCCGCCGAGATCGGGCGCTGGAACCCCAACCTGCTGTTCGATGTCTCCGGCTCGACACTCTACAAGAAACAGGCCGACCTGACCTTCTTCAAATCCATCTTCTGGTGGGACAACGTCGTCAGTCCCCACACGCCGAAAACCAACGTCAGCGCCTTTGAAAAGCTGGTGTTCGGCTCGGACGTCTTCGGCGGCGAGATTGCCGAATTCGACCGCGAACTCGATCTGTACAGGAAGCTGCTCACGGCGTGCGGCGTAGCACCGGCCTCGCAGGAGAACATCTTCAGCGGCACGCTGGCCAAGGTGCTGGCCAAACAGAAGTAGATCTTTAGCTGATGAAACCGTTCCGCATGGCAAAGCGGACCAGTTCCCCGGTTGAGTGCAGGTTAAGCTTTTCCATCAGGCGCCCGCGGTGCGCCTCCACCGTGTAGACGCTCAAGCTCAACTGACTGGCGATATCTTTGTTCGTTTTGCCCTCGGCGATGAGTTGCAGCACCTCGCGTTCCCGGGCCGTCAGCAGGTCCATCGGGTTGGTGACGTGGCGCCGGTAGTCCGTCAGAACGGAATCGGCCACCGAGGGACTTAAATAGGCATCACCGCGCGCTACGGCGCGGACGGCGTCGAGCAGCGCATCGTCGTCGGCATCCTTGACGAGATAGCCTTTGGCGCCGGCCTTGAGCATCTCGCGGACGTAGACCGCGTCGCGGTGCATGCTGAGGGCGAGGACGCGGCAGCGCGGCAGGCTTTCGACGATGCGACGCGCCCCCTCAATCCCGTTCATCCCCTCCATGTTGACGTCCATGATGACGACATCGGGCTGGGTCTTACCAGCCTCTTCAATGGCTTCAAAACCGTTCTTGCCTTCGGCGACGACCTCCATGTCCGGCTGGGCGGACAGGATCATCCGAATGCCGCGCCGCACGACCGTGTGGTCGTCCACCAGTAGAATACGTATCTTTTTCCCCATCCTGTTTACTCCGGTTCGCCGTAACGGGCCGGCGCCTTGACTTCTACCTGTAATCCTCCGCCGGGCGCTTTCGCAAACGTCAGATCGCCGCCGATGTGGCGCGCGCGGGCGCGCATTCCCACGAGTCCCATGCTCAATTTTTTCTTTACCACCTCATCCATGCCCTGACCGTTATCGATAACACGCAACAGCGTCTGATCGCCCTCTACCTCTAAATGGAGTTTCACGGCGGTAGCGCCGGAGTGACGGGCGACATTGGTGAGCGCTTCCTGCGCAATGCGGAACAGGTGCGTCTCCTGATCCTCGTCGAGCCGTCGCGGACATTGCGAGGTGTAGGTTACGTCAATCCGGGTGCGATCGGCAAACCGCTCGGTGAGCCAGCGCAGACCGGCGTCGAGGCCGAAGTCGTCGAGGATGACGGGGCGCAGGAGTTGCGACAACTCGCGGACGCCGGCCAGCGCCTCTTCGAGAATGCCGACACATTCGGCGCGGCCGGCCTCGAAGCCGGGTCCGTCCATGCGCTTCAGCATGCTTTTGAGCCCGGTGAGCGACTGGCCGAGTTCGTCGTGCATTTCGTGGGAGAACCGGCGCGCCACCACCTCCTGGTCCTGCAGCATCTGCCAGGAGACCTGTTCGAGTTCGGCCGCCTGCCACTCCATGCGGCGAAAGGCCCGGCGGGTGGCCGAGACGGTGAGGCCGGCACAGGCCGCCGCCATCACGAGGCAGACGCCCAGCACAATCTCCAACTCGTCGAGCAGGCGCTGGGACTGCTCCTCGATCTGGCTCTCGAGTTCCGCTCCGCGGCCGGAGCTGACAAAGTGCCCGCGCACGAGTTCCTGAGCGTTTTCATGAATCGACCGCGAACCCTGGTAGCCGACGTAGGCCGCCGCAATGACGAGCAGGACAACGATGGTAAACCCAAGGGCGAGGATTCGCAGAACATTCTGCTGCGTGAGCCAACTCTGCACCATGGCTTCAGTCTACAGGCGAAACTCGACGAACATGGCGCAAAACGTCCTGCTTTTGCCGTCGCCGTGCTCCCGAAGAAACCGTCCCAGATACAGGTGTCCGTACTGCGCTCCCAGGTTGGCGTACTAGAACGCCGTTGCAGGCGTAGACGCCGGCGCGGGGGCTCTTCGTGTTGCGCCGGCCAATCTGGCCGGCGATGCCGTAGACGCCGTGGTGGGTGGGGTAGAGCGGGTCGAGGTGGGTCGAAGCATAGTTGGCTTCACCCAGCAGGGTGGGCTGCCAGCGTCGATCCCGGAAGTGCCGTTTCCGTTGCGCGGTAGCCGCCGAGCCGCGGTGGCGCTGGACGCGCAATTCCAGATCATGGCGTCCGGCTGCGCTTGCCAGCCAAGAGCCGAACGAACCGTAGAGGCCGAGAAGGTTATTGCCCTGACGATGGTGATCCGAGGGATCGGTGCGGTTGACGACGTGGTGAATCGCCACGCGCACCGCGTCGAAGGCGTGGGCGGTGTTTCCCCACTCCCCGGCGCCGATGACGCGCTCGGAGCCAGCATCCGGGTGGGGGCCGAGCCAGGCCGCCGGCCGCAGTTCGACGTCCAGACGATAGCGCTCGAGCAGGTAGCTCCGGCTGGTGCTCTCCGCCCGGTAACGGACCGGGGCGCCGAGGGTGACCGACGAGGGCAGATACGTCTTGAGCGGACCACCGCTGTCGGTGCCAAGGAGAGCAAACGGGGAAAGGAGGGCCCAGAGAGCGAGCGCGGCAATTGCGTTCATATGTCCTCGATTCAGACTACGGGATCCGGCCCGGAGTGCAGCGCCACCCCCCAGAATCGGTTGTCCCGATGCCCCCTCCAGGGGATGGGAATTTTTTCCGGAACGCCGCAAGCTGATAACACGGAGAGTTTACGCATGTTCCCTGGTAACTGGAAGGCCGACCTCGGCTCTGGATTGTTAGTCTTTCTGATCGCCCTGCCCCTTTGTCTTGGCATTTCGATGGCGAGCGGCTTTCCCCCGACCGCCGGCATTCTGACCGCGGTCATCGGCGGTCTGCTGGTCTCGTTTCTGGGCAGTGCGCGGCTGACGATAAAAGGGCCCGCTGCCGGCCTGATCGTCATCGCCCTTGGCGCCGTTACCGAATTAGGAGCCGGCGATAACGTGGCCGGTTACAAGCGCGCTATCGCCGCGATTATGGTTGCGGGCGTAATCCAGATCCTGTTTGCCTTGTTCAAAGCCGGCGCGGTGGGTGACCTCATGCCGCCTTCGGTGGTGCACGGCATGCTGGCGGCGATCGGCGTGATCATTATTTCGAAACAAACCCACGTGGCGCTCGGCGTCGTCCCGCAGGGTAAGGAACCGCTGCACCTGCTGGCGGAGATTCCCCATAGCTTACTGAACCTGAATCCGGAGGTTTGCTTTATCGGCCTGCTCTCCCTGCTCATCCTGTTCGGACTCCCTCTGCTCAAGTGGAAATGGGTGCGGCGGATTCCGGGACCGATGCTCGTGCTGCTGACGGCCGTCCCGCTGGGGCTGTTCTTTGACCTCGAGCATGAGCACAACTACGTGCTCTCGAACCACATCTTCCACGTCGGTCCTTCCTTCCTGATCCGGTTGCCGGGATCTCTCGCGAGCACGATCACGTTCCCCGATTTCTCGGCCATCTTCTCGGCCATCTCCATCAAGTACATCGTGATGTTCTCGCTCGTGGGCAGCATTGAGTCGCTGCTGAGCGTCTCGGCAGTAGATTCCCTCGATCCCGAACGGCGGTCGAGCGACATGAACAAAGACCTGCTGGCCACGGGCATCGGCAATACGCTCGCCGGCGCGCTCGGCGGTTTGCCCATGATCTCGGAGATTGTCCGTAGCAAGGCCAACATCGACAACGGCGCCCGCAGCCACTGGTCGAACTTCTTTCACGGCATGTTCCTGCTGCTTTCGCTGGCGCTGATTCCGAACCTGCTGCAGGAGATTCCGCTGGCTGCTCTGGCCGGCATGCTCATCTACACGGGCTTCCGCCTGGCCTCGCCGAAGGAGTTCGCGCACGCCTACAAAATCGGCCCGGAACAACTCGCGCTCTTTACCATCACGATGCTCGTGACCCTCGCCACGGACCTGCTGGTTGGCGTGGGAGTCGGCATGCTGCTCAAAGTCATCCTTCACCTCAGGAACGGCGCCCGGCTGGGCAGCCTCTTCAAGGCGGTCATCGAGGAAGAGCGCAACGGCAAAGAGCTCACACTCCGGGTGCAGGAAGCGGCGATTTATACGAACTTCCTCGGCATCAAGCGCCGTCTGCAGAACCTGGACGAAACCGTGGAATCGGTCGTGGTTGACTTCGAGAACGCCTGGGTGGTGGACCATACGGTGCTTGAAAAGCTCCACACCATGGAGCGGAGCTGGTCCAACCGCCGCCTGTTTCTCGTGGGCCTCGATGGCCACGAGGCGAGTTCGAACCATCAACTGGCCTCGCGGCGCCGTCCGCGGCCCGTGGGAGCGGTCTGATGACCGAGACCCACGCTGATCTCGACCCTCTGCTCAAACACCTGGCGCACCTGTTGCCGGCGCAGGGGCCGATTGGCGTCTTTATCCACCACAACACGCTGCACGCCTTTCAGCACCTGCCGTTCGAACAGGCCGTGTGCGAAGCGGCCACGGTGTTCGGCACCGAGCCGTACCTCGCTGAAGAGCACTACCGCGAAGCGCTGCGCCGGAAGCGGATCCGGGCCGAAGACCTGTACGCGGTCCTGGCAAAGGAACCGAATCTGGAGGTGGCACCGGGTATAGACCGGCAGGAGTTGCGGTTCGCCTGCCTGCTGCCGGGGGTGCGGAGCTTTGACGCGGCGAGCATCGCTTGGCGGATGGAGGATGGCGACCTGGCGGAGGAGTTCCGCCAGCCGCAGAACCGGGCTCTCTTCGATGCCGTCGAGCAGCGGACTCCGGCCGTGGCCGGGGAGGCCGCGCCGGCGGCGCGGCCGGTGGATGCCGTCATTCACCCGCTGCTGATTCGGCTCTCGGCGGCCTATCTCGACCAGGGCCTCTCCTACTGGCCGATGCCGGGCCGGGAGTTGGGTTTCTACCGGGCCGTGCGCGAGCTGTTCGCACTGCCGGCGGCTTTTCTGCCGCCGGGGTTGGCGAGTCTCGATCGGGCCTTCCGGCGGCAGCGAGAGCGCGGAATGGACGGGCGCGCGGTGGTGACCGAGTGGCTGGGTCCGGAGACCGCGGACTGGGAACTGAAGCTGCGGAACGAACTGCTGGCCCTGCCGGGATGGGCCGGGCTGTTTTCGCGGCTCGAACACGAACCGGCCTTGTTTGCCCATAACCCGGTGCCTTGTACGCTCCTCGATTTTCTCGCTGTTCGCCTGACGATGACCCAGGTGGCGGCCGCGCACGTGGCGGCGGAACCGCCCGCGGCCGCACCTTCGGCAGCGAGCCTGCGGCACGCCCGAGCGGCAACGCTTTACGATGCGGCGCGTCTGCTGCGGCGCAACGCCGCGACGGTACTGGGTTGGCCGGAGACGGACTGGCGCCGCTTTACGGACGAGGTGGAGGCCTTCGGACCGGTAGAACGGCGTCGCGTCTACCATCTGGCCTACGAGCGCTGGCACGAACAGCGCATTCTGCAGGGCATGGCGGCGCATCGCCGGAACGTGAGCTTTGCGGCACCGCGGGTTCCTCCGGCCGCGCAGGTTTTCTTCTGCATCGACGAACGGGAGGAGTCCATGCGCCGCGCCCTCGAAGAGGTGGACCCGCGGGTGGTCACCTTCGGCGCGGCGGGTTTTTTTGGCGTGGCGATGGACTACAAGGGCATCGACGATGCCGGCAGCGTGGCGCTTTGCCCGGTGGTGGTGAAGCCGCAGCACGCCGTGCGGGAACAGCCGGCCACTGGAGAAGAAGACATCCATCACCGGCGTGAGGGACGGCGGCGGGTGTGGGCGCGCCTGGTGCGCAGTCTGTCGGTCGGGTCCCGCTCGCTCGTGCGGGGCGCGCTGTCGACCGCGGCGCTCGGTACGCTGTCGGCGGTGCCGCTGATTACCCGCGTGCTTGCGCCGCGGCAGTACGGCAAGCTGCGGGACGCGTTGAACCGCGCCTTTCTGCCGACGCCGCGCACGGAGTTGCTGCTGATGCGGGACGATGCGCGTTTCGAGGATGCGGTCGAAGGGATGTTCCTCGGTTTTTCGGAGGCGGAAAAGGCCGACCGGGTGGCCGGGGTGCTGGCGCCGGTGGGTCTGACGCACCAGTTTGCCCGCCTTGTTGTGCTGCTCGGCCATGGCTCCACTTCGCTCAACAACCCGCACGAATCGGCCTACGATTGCGGGGCCTGCGGCGGACGCCGGGGCGGCCCGAACGCCCGGATTTTCGCTCAGATGGCGAACCGGCCGCATGTCCGCGCCGCGTTGATCGCCCGGGGCATTGTCATTCCCGAGACGACATGGTTTATCGGCGGCGATCACGACACCTGCAGCGATGCCATTATGTTGTTTGACCTCGATCTGGTGCCGCCCACGCATCAGAACGACCTGGCCGCGCTGCGTACTTCGCTGGACCGCGCCCGCGCCGCGAACGCGCGGGAGCGGGTGCGGCGTTTTGAGTCCTGCCCGGTGGATGTTTCGGCGGCGCAGGCCCTGCACCATGTCGAGGAGAGGAGTGAGCATCTGGCCCAGCCCCGGCAGGAGTGTGGCCACGCCACCAACGCGGTTTGCGTGGTGGGCCGGCGCGAGGTGACGCGCGGCCTGTTTCTCGACCGCCGGGCCTTTCTGGTTTCCTACGACCCGACGGTCGATAGCGGGGCCGCCAACCTGGCGCGAATTCTCGGGGCGGTGGTGCCGGTCTGCGGCGGCATCAACCTCGAATACTACTTCTCTTCAGTTGACAACGAACGCTATGGCTGCGGGACCAAGCTGCCGCATAACGTCACCGGGCTGATCGGGGTGATGGACGGCCAGGGCAGCGATGTCCGGACCGGCCTGCCGATTCAGATGGTGGAAATCCACGAACCGGTCCGGATTCTGTTCGTCATTGAGACCACGGCCGCGTTGCTCGAGCAGGTGCTCGCGGAGAATCCGCTGGTGAACGAGTTCGTGGTGAACCGCTGGATCCGGGTGGCGATTATGGACCCGGAATCGGGGCGGATTCAGATTCGCCGCGACGGGGGCTACGAAGCTCTCGAGGGTGCGCCGCCGCCGCTGCCGGAGGCCGCCAACTCGCATGACTGGTACCATGGCCACCTGGACCATCTACCGCTTGCCGTGATCAAAGGAGGCGCATGACAGATCAACAAGCGATGCTGCTTTTCGTGGTCTTCGGGCCGGGAGTAGTCTTCTTCGGCTTGGCGCTGCTATGGCTGCTCGGGTGGAACGCGCCGGAGCGTTTTCTGAGCCGGGTGACGGCGGTGGTCTATGCGTTGGAGACGGCGGCGGTGGCGTGGCTCTTGTGGCTGGTCGCTGGCCGCGGCGAGCCGGCGGTAGTGGTGGCGCTGGGCGACTGGTTTGCCGTGCATGATTATCAGTTCCCGCTGGTGCTGCTCGGCGATGCGCTCTCGCTCTCGTTTCTGACCCTGACCGTGGTGCTCGTCGGGGTGATCGGCCAGTTCTCTTCGACCTACCTGCACCGCGACCCGGGCTTTGGCCGCTTCTTTCTGCTGCTGCACCTGTTCGCCTTTGGCGCCCTGCTGATCTTTTCGGCCGGCTCGTTCGATCTGATCATCGGCGGCTGGGAGTTGGTCGGTATCACGTCGGTGCTGCTGATCTCCTTTTTCCACTTCCGGGCCGGTCCGGTCGAAAACGCCTGGCGGGTCTTTGTCGTCTACCGGGCTTGCGATCTCGGGTTGATCACGGCCGCGTTCCTATTGCATCACGTGGGGCACGTGTCGACCTTTGCCGGGGGCATGCCGCACGTCGAGGGCGGGACGGCGACGCTGGTGGGGCTGCTGCTGCTGTTGTCGGCCGCCGGGAAGTCCGCGCAGGCGCCCTTTTCGGGCTGGCTGCCGCGGGCGATGGAGGGTCCGACGCCATCGAGCGCCATCTTCTACGGCGCCATTTCGGTGCACGCCGGGGCCTATCTGCTGCTGCGCGCCCAACCGATTCTGCTGGCATCGCCGTGGGCGGGCGCGGCGGTGATGGTGACAGGGGCGTTGACGGCGGTGCTCGGCACGCTGGCAGGCCGGGCTTGTCCGGACGCCAAGACGGCGCTGGCCTACGCTTCGCTGGCGCAGGTGGGAGTGATCTTTGTGGAGATCGGGGCCGGGCTGCACTGGTTTGCGGTGCTGCATATTCTCGGCCATGCCGCGGTGCGGACACTGCAGTTCCTGCGCGCTCCGTCCACGCTGCGCGATTTCCATCAGATGCACGCGGCCGCCGGCGGGCAGGTGACGCCGACGGGCAAACATCTCGAACGGGTGGTTCCGACGCGGTGGCAGTTGTGGCTTTACCGGTGCGCAATCGACCGAGGCCATCTCGATACGGTGCTCGAATGGATGATTGTCCGGCCGCTGTGTGGGCTGTCGGTGCTGCTGGCGCGTTTTGATCAGGTTGGCTTGCCGGCCCGCGCCCCGGCCCCGGCGCCGGGCGTTGTCCGCGGCAACGAAGCAATAGGTAAACAGGGAGTCCTGCATGGCTGATCTCGCCTTTCCGTATGTGACGGCCGCGGTGGCGCTGCCGCTGGCCGGCGCGGCGCTGGCCGCGGCGAACGAAACCCGCGCACGGATGGTAAGCATGGCGGCCGCCGCCGGCGCCACGCTGAGTTCGCTCGGAGCGTTCCTGGCCGTCGAGCGGGCCGGCGGCGGGCGCCTCGACGAGCCTTGGGGGCTGAGCCTGTTTTCGGCCGACCCGCTGAACGCCACCTTTTTGCTGCTCTATTCGCTGCTCACGCTTGGCATTCTCGTCCTGGCGCCGCGGCGGGATGCGACGAGCAAGATCAACGCCGCCACGCTGCTGGTGCTGGCGGCGACGCTGGCGGCCTACGGGGCGGATAACGTGGTCGTGTTGGCGATCGGGTGGGTGGTTTCGGCGCTGCCGTTTATTGCGGGTCCGTTTCACGGCACGTGGCGGCCGCGGGTGGGCCTGATGCTGTCGTGTCTGGCGCTTGTGGGCGCCCTCGGGATCATTGCAAACGCGGCCATGACGGACCGTTCGGCGCACCCGCTGTCGCTGGCTGCGCTGCAGGGGCACAACTACGGCGGGGCGGCGGCCTTTGCAATGTTGATGGCAGCGATTGTATTTCGGAAGGGCATCTTCCCGGCGCACGCCTGGATTGAAGACGCGGCCGAGGCCGGGCCGGTGTTGCCGTTCTGCCTGTTCCTGAACGGCCATCTGGGGGCGTTTCTGCTGGCGCGGGTGGTGATCCCCGAATTTCCCCTCTCGGCGCGGGGCGCGTTTCCGATCCTGTCGGACCTGGCGCTGTTCACCGCGCTCTACGCCGCCGTGCGGGCGGTGGCGGAGGGGAGCGCCCGCCGAATTCTGGCGTTGCTGGTGCTGAGCCAGTCGGCCTGTATTCTGGCGGGCCTTGAAAGCGCGACGCAGGAAGGGATCACCGGCGCGCTCGTCCACTGCATCGTGGTGGCGGCGGCGACAACGGGCCTGTTCTCGGTGCTGCGGCTGATGGAGGTCCGGTTCGGGCGCTCGTTCACCGCGGCCGAGTATCTGGGTCTGGCCCGCTATACGCCGCGCCTGGCGGTGCTGTTTGCGGTGTGCGGCCTGGCGCTTGTCGGGCTGCCGGGCACACTCGGCTTCTGCTCGGAGGATCTGCTGATTCATGGCACGCTCGTGAGCCATCCGCAGATCGGCCTCCTGCTGCCGGTGGCGACGGCGATGAACGCGGTGAGCCTATTCCGCCTGTTCTCGAAGATCTTTCTCGGCGCCCGCGCCGGGGGCGTCTATGGCGTCACCGACGCCGTGCCGCGGGAGCGCTGGGTGCTGGCGGCGATCGCTCTGTTCCTGGTGGTGGCCGGGCTGACCCCGGCGACGATCCTTGGCTTCCGCACGCAGGCCGCCCAAGCGGCGCAAGCGCCGCCGCACGAGAAGGCAGGCGGTCCGCTCCCGCCGGCCCCGCACTCCGCTATACTCGCCGAATCATGTCCTGCCGGTATCTGTCGCTAGTTTTCTCGCTCGCGCTGCTGCACGGGCAACCGCCCTATGATCTGGTAATCGCCGGCGGGCGCGTCATGGACCCCGAGTCCCGCCTTGACGCGCCGCGCCACATCGGCATCCGCAACGGCAAGATCGCTGCAATCTCCGCGCAGCCGCTTGCCGGGAAAGTTACTCTCGCGGCGGCCGGTCGCGTGGTGGCCCCGGGCTTCATCGACCTCCACTCCCACGGCCACACCAACGAGGCCAACGAGTATCAGGCGCACGACGGCGTCACCACCGCCCTCGAACTCGAAGTCGGCGTGCCCAACGTGGGCGCCTGGCTCAAGCAGCGGGCCGGCCGCGCTATTCTCAACCACGGAGCCACGGCCTCGCACGGCGCATCCCGCACGGTGGCCTTGCGGGAGTTTGCCGCCGAGGCGCCGGGCTGGATTGACTCTCCCGACAGTTGGCGGGAGCTGATGATGAAGGGCCGCTACAAGTCCATGAGCAGTCCCGAAGAGTTCACCGTGCTTGGCGCCACGCTCGAACGCGGACTGCGCGAAGGCGGCCTCGGCGTGGGCATGGCTCATCAATACTACCCGGGCGCCACGCGCGAGGAGATTTTCCGCGTCTTCCAGATGGCCCGCCGCTGGAAGACGCCCGTCTACACCCACGTCCGCTCGATGGGCGCGGACGCCATGCAGGAGGTGATCGCCAACGCCGCCGCCACGGGCGTCCCGCTCCACATTGTCCACGTCAACTCGATGAGCCTGGGCGAACTGCCGCTCGTGCTTGATCTGATCGAATCCGCCAACCAGCGCGGCATCGACATCACCACGGAAGCCTATCCCTACACCGCCGCTTCCACGTTCCTTGAAACCACCATGTTCGACGAGGGCTGGCAGCAGCGCCTCGGCATCTCCTACGACGGCCTGCAATGGGTGAAGACCGGCGAGCGCCTGACCGAGAAAACCTTCCAGGAATACCGCAAAGAGGGCGGCGCCGTGATCATGCACTTCATGAAGCCGGAATGGATCGCGCGCGCCATGGCCTCGCCGTTCGTCATCGTCGCCTCCGATGGGATGCCGTTCGCCCCCGGCGCCCACCCCCGCAGCGCCGGCACCTTCGCCCGCGTCCTGGGCCGCTATGTCCGCGAACAGAAGGTCCTTTCGCTCATGGACGCACTTGGCAAGATGACCCTCCTGCCGGCCCGCCGCCTCGAACCGATGGCGCCGGCGATGAAGAACAAGGGGCGCCTCCGCATTGGCGCCGATGCCGACATCACCGTCTTCGATCCGGCCAGCGTCATCGACACGGCCACGTTTGAAAAAGGCCTCAGCTTCTCCACCGGCATTGACCATGTGCTCGTCAACGGCGTCCCCGTTGTCCGTGACGGCAAGACCGTACCCAACGTGTTCCCCGGACAGGCCGTGGTCGGCAACTACGGCAAGCGGTAGATCTCACTATACTTGAGAGGTGGCTGCACTCATCGAGGCGCTCGACGTCAAGCGCCGTACCTTTTTCGAACTCGACAACGTTCCCTATCTCTGCCTGGAGGCCGAGGTCAGCACCCCGACCGCCCGCGGCGGCCAGACGCTCGTCCGGCTGAAGATGCGCAACCTGATCACGAGCGGCGTCTTCGACAAGACCTTCAAGGCCGGCGAAAAGTTTAAGGAACCCGACCTGCAAACCGTGCAGGCCTCCTACCTCTACCGCGACAACGAAGGCGCCTACTTCCTCGACCAGGAGAGCTTTGAGACCATCAATCTCCCGGACGCCATCCTCGGTAACGCCCTCGACTTCCTCATCGAAGGCAGCATGATCGATCTGCTCAAGTTCAACGGCAACCCGATCGGCCTCGAGCTGCCGCCAAGCGTCGAACTCGCCGTCGCCTACACCGAACCCGGCGTCCGCGGCGATACCTCGAGCGGCAGCGTCACCAAGCTCGCACGCCTTGAAACGGGCCTCGAAATCAAAGTCCCCCTGTTCATCAAGGAAGGTGAAAAGGTGAAGGTCTCGACGGAAACCCGCGAGTTCGGCGGCCGCGCCTAAACCATCTCAAGCACTCCGTGCCGCACCAGATCGCCGATGACGCCCAGGGCTTTCTCCCGGTCGTCGGCCGATAGGGCGGCCAGGCAGGCGCCCAGCGTCTCGCCGCGCGTCACCCAGCGGATGAGGTCCAGAATCCCATCGCCCACCTGTAGGTTGGTCCGCAGGCTGCCCCGGCCGCTCCGCAGCGTCCACAGCCGCACCTTCTCGCCCAGCGGGCACGCGCCCTCCATCGTTGTACCGGCCACGATGCGCGCCCGCTGGTCGAGCCAATCCCCGGCGCTGCCCACCACCCCCAACGCGTCGATCGCGGCCCGGTCCAGGCCCGCCCACCGGTCCCCGGCCACGGTCAACTGCTCGCCGCCCCCGGCGCCCACGAGCAGCAGCGACAGCCGGACCTCCTTGACGCCGCATCGCCGCAGATGTTCCACTGTCCGGTGCGCCTCCTCCCACCACCGCCGGTCGCGCGGCCGCTCAGCCTGGGCGCAGTAGATCGCTGCGTCCACCTCCAGATCCACCACCTCGGCACTCACCAGCGCCGTTACCCCCACGGGAACCGTCACCACGTCGGCCAGCACAAAACCGATCCCGTTTGCCGTCAGATACTCCGGCATCCGGCTGACCACCAGATGCGCCATCTCGTCGCCCCGGCGGCCGCCGTGCAGATAGACGACTTTTTCCTGGTCGTCGCGCAGCGGGATAAACGGCGGCTGCGACACAATCAGGTCAAAGCGCTCCCCCTCGACCGGCGCATACCAGTCCCCCACCCGGAACTCGGCGTTGGTGATTGCGTTCAGCATTGCATTGATGCGGGCAAATGCGATGGCGCGCGCATTCAAATCGGTGCCCACCACCCGGTCGGCCGCCCGCGCCAGCACCAGCGCCAGCGCGCCACTGCCGCAGCCGAGGTCGAGCGCGGTTCGGACGCGCTCGACCGGATAGCTCGCCCGCACCAGGAGCGCCGTGGTCGTGCCGACACCCATGACATTATCGGCGGTCTGCTCCGGCCGGTCCGCCAGGATGTAGAGGCTGTCGAGCAGGAACAGCCGCACCGGGCTGCGCCATCCGCGCGGCGTCTCCTCGATCAGCCCGCTGGCGGCCGCAAAGGCGAAGCACTCCTCGCCCAGCGCTGCCACGGCCTGCGGGCGGCTCACGGGCTCATCCCGCGCCAGCAGACGCAGCGCCAGCGCCGCGGGCTCCTCACTGACGGCGTACTGCACCCGCAGCCAGTCAGCGGCAAACGCCGCCGGGAATCGGCCGACGACGCTCTCCTGCCGCTCCACCCACTCGCTCGTCAACCCGATGGCGCGGAAGCGGTCCGCCAGCGCCCTCCACTGCTCTGCCCTGCCCTGCGGAATCGCCATCATGTTTTTACTCCTTCGGGGTCTTACTCCTTCGGCAGCCGCAGGCTCCACACCTCGCTGCTCAATGGCTTGGCGTGGCCCCCGGCCACCCATAACTGATCGTCGAACACGAACACGGAGTGCTCATGCCGCGCCTTCCAAATGCGCCCCGACTTCACCTCCGTCCAACTCTTGCCGTCGCGCGAGGTCCACACGTCGCCCCAATTCCGCTCCGGTACTTTGGACCATCCGCCGAGTATCCACATCGCCCCGCGATAAACCGCCGCCCCGAACCACAGCCGCGGGTGCCAGGGCGCCTGGGACGTCTCCTGCCGCCAGGTCTTCCCATCGGCGCTTGACCAGACGTCGTTATAAGCGGCATATTCGGGCACATAGTTGCCACCACCCAGCACATAGATCCGCCCGCCCAGCACGACGGCTTGATGGTAGGCGCGCGGGGCCCACGGCGCGGCGGCCGTTTCAAGGCGCCAGGTCTTGCCATCGGCGCTGGACCAGACGTCGTTCTTGACGCTCTTGGCATCGCCGAAGTAGTAGTTTTCGGTGCCGCCGAGAAGCCACATCCGCCCCCGGAACTCGACGACCGCCGCCGCCAGACGCGGCGACCAGCCGGCCGCGCCCGTCGCCTGCTCCCACCGCTCGCCATCCCGCGACCACCAGACGGCGTTGCTCGCCGAATGCCCCGGCAGCCGCCCGTTGTACCAGCCGCCCATCATCCACATGCGGCCGCCAAAGCTGAGCGACATAGGCAGATCGCTGTGCAGCCACGGGGCGGCATCCGTCACGCGCTCCCATTGCTTGCCGTCGCCCGAACGCCAGACATCGCGAGGAGGAGCCGAAAACGAGTCGAACCAACCGCCGAGAATCCACAAGTACTTACCGTGCACGAATTCGCCCTGCGAATCACGCGGCTGCCACGGCGCGGCGCCATGCAGCGTCCAATCCTGGCCCTGCAGTCCCGCCACGGCCAACAGGGCAACTCCGAACAGTTTTCGCACCCGACCACGATACACTACCGGGTCCTACCCCAGCAGCGTCTCGCGGACGCCCGCCCGCAGCGCCGTCACCACGTCGCCATCGGTTTCAAACGCTAGCGCATGCTGCCGCCCACCCACCACCAGCACGCGGCCCCGCGGGTCGTAGCTGTGAGGCATCACCTCCACGCGGTTCTTGAAGATCGCCCGAATCTCCGACTCCAGGCTCCCCACCCGCCCGCCGCCCACCGTCCGCCACGGCCCCCCGGCCACGTCGATCCGCGCCAGAGACCCGTTAACGAGCAGGAGTCCCAGATGCGGATCGCCCCATCCGGCGTACACCCCGGAGTCGCATACCGTAATCCGCAGCGCCGACCCCACCTGTTGGCGCAACGCCGCCTCGCCCATGCCGACCCGCAGCCGTCCCACCCCGTCGAAACGAACCCGGTGCCGGGCCGAGGGCGGCGCCGCGGCCAGAATCTCCACCAGCCCCAAGGGCAACGTCCCCAGCAGCAGGCGGCGCGTCATGCCCCCTGCTTAGGCCTGCACGGCCACCCACATACCCGGCTTTTCGGCACGAATCGCCACCCGCTTGCCCTTCCAGGCGTTCATCTCGGCCGGCACCCGGATGGCGCCGTCTTTATCCACCGCCACCCGCCGCGAGATCACGCGAATCGGCAGCGGCAGCTCCCGCTCGCCCTCCCGGGTCACCACCCAAACCCCGCCGCCGCTGCGCGGCGCGACAATCACGCTGTAGAGGCCGCCGGCGCCCAACGCGGCCGGCAGCGGCATCCGCCCCTGGGCATCAATAGCGGTCTTCCACGGCTCTGGCATATCTTTAAAGTATGGCAACTTCCCATATTGATTGGAGCTATCACCGCCCCGGTTGAAAAACCTGTGGCAAAACGCAGGAGTTTCTTGCGCACGCCGGCCTGTCCACGGCCGTTCAAGTGGACGCTAAAAAACAGGCGATCGATCGCGCCGGAGCGATCGCGCTGGCCCGCGAGGCCGCAACCGTTTACGCCACCAAGGGCAAGAACGTCGTGCGGCTCGAGATGAAAACGAACCCCACCGATGACGAGATCGCCGCGCTCGTGGTTGGCCCCAGCGGCAACCTCCGCGCCCCGGCGCTCCGGGTCGGCAAGACCCTGCTGGTCGGCTTCGACGAGGGGACGTACTCGACGCTTCTGAGCCCTCCGTAGCCGGACCGTCCTACTTCGGCGGCGTCGTCTCTCCCTTCCGCTTGAGAGTCGGCGCCTTCCGTTTGGACTCCGCCGCGGCCTCTTTTTTCTCAGCCGCTTTCTTCTCGCCGAGCTCTTTTTCGCCGAGCAGCGACTCCCGCTCTTTACGCTCGTTCTGCTCGCGCGCGGCGAGTCGGCCGCCGCGCTCCTTGATGTCGGATTGCGCGATCTCGATCGAGTCATTCGTGGTCTCAAGCGCCGTATCGAGCACCAGTTCGTACCGGGCAAAGTCCTTCGGCGGCGCTTCCTTGATCCGGGTCAAGCGCTCGGCGAAAACCCGCTCGGCCTGGATCACCGCCATCAGTCCTTCATCGAGAGCCACCTTGCGTTTGATGGCATCATCGGCGACCGTGTCGGCGGCCTCAATAATCTTGGTGAACTCATCGAGCAGGTCATGCAGCAACGCGCTGCGGCCTGGCTTGTCGCGCTTGAGCAGGCTGTCCACCTGATCCATCCGCTGCTTGGCGAACAGCATGTAGAGGCGCAGCCGGGCGTTCGGCTCCTGCACGAGCCGCACCTGATCAACCTCATCGGCCGTCAGAAAATCCTTCTGCGCCGCCAGCGGCAGCAGCGCGCAAAGCAACACAACGGCCAGCCTCATCGGCGCACCCCCATAGTCCTATCCACCAGTTCATCCTGCAGCCGCTCGACATAGGCGATCAACTCGTCCATACGCGGCCGGTCATCAACGCCCAGCAGCGTCTGCAATCCCTTAAGCCGCCGGCTCAACTCCCGCAGTTTCAGCTCGGCGCGCTTGAAGTACTTGGGACTGCGGCGGGCGTCTTTCCCGGTGGCTTTCAGCGAGGCGACCGACAGATCCACCGCCGCCCGAAACTCCTCTACCTCCGGCGCCACCGCCGCCCAGGTCTTGGTTTCGAGCTCTGGCCGCAGCCTCGTCAGCACCTCGCCCGCGTAGACCAGAGCCAGTTCGCTGCGGCGCTCGAGGTTGGCCTCCGCCTTGACGGCCTCCAAACCGTTTCCGGCGGCGCCGGGGGCGGCCGCGGTCAACCACATGGCGATCCACCAGAGGAGTTTCATCGCTTATTCGCCATGCGGCTAACGATCCGCAGCCGCTGCCGGCCTTTGAACTCTTCTTCGGGCATCTTGCCTCCGGCGGCGGCCAGGAACTTTTCATAGGCCGGCACAGCTTCTTTATACAACTGCTGGCGGTCGTAGCAAAGGGCCTCGAGATAGAGCACCGAGGCGTTCTGCTCCTCGCCGAGGGCCTTGAGGCGGGCAAACGCCTTGAGCGTCTGCGGGTAGTCGCCGAGCAGGAACAGCGTGGCGCCCAACTCGCTCCAGGCGGGCTTCATTTTGGGGTCGAGCTGCGCGGCGGCCAGGAACTCGCGGGCGGCATCAGGCAGGCGTTTGGCTTCGCGATAGATGCGGCCGAGGGTGAGCCGCAGTTCGGCGTTGCCCGGCTCGGCGGCCGCGGCCTGGGTAAGCAGCGGGGCGGCCTTGTCGTTCTGTTTGGCCTTGAGGTAGGCGGTCGCCAGCGCGAGGCGATTGGCGGTGGTCGGCGATTCGGCGACGGCTTTTTCGAGCTGGGCAACGGCATCGGCCGCCTCACCCTGCTCAATCAGCAGCACGCCCAGGCGTTCGCGGGCCGCGCCGTTGTCGGGGAACAGACGGTAGAGCGCCGCCGCTTCGGCCTTCTGGCCCGCGGCCTCGTGGATGCCCGCCAACTCGAGCAGGGCGTCTTTGTAGGACGGGTCGGCCTTGGCCGCGCTCTGGTACCAGATGGCCGACTCTTTGACGCGGCCCTGTTTGGCCAGCGCCTTACCGAGCAGGGCCATGGCGGGAGCGCTGCCGGCATCGGCCGCGAGGGCGGCCTGCAGGGCGGTTTCGGCCGGCTCCCAGTGTTCGAGGGTGGCGTGCGCCTCGCCCAGATAATAGTTCGGACGGAACTGTTTGGGCTGCTGCGCCTGCGCCTTTTCAAGGAGCGGCAAGCCCTCGGCGGCGCGCCCCGTACGCAGCAGCACCACGCCCAGATTCAACTGCGCTTCAAACAGCTCCGGCTGCTTGGTCAGTACCTTGCGATAGAACGGAATCGACTCGGCCTGTCGATTGACGAGACTGAGCGTTAGTCCGTAGTAGAAGTTGGCCGAAACGTCTTCGGCATCGGCCTTGAGGGCGGCGCCGAAGTGAAGGAGCGCCTGTTCCAACTTGCTCTCATCGAGGGCTTTCATCCCCAGGGACGTCGGATCCGATTGCAGCAGCAGAAACAATGCAAGCAGCGCCATAGCTACAGTGTAGCGACTGGGCAGGTTAAGAAATTTTTCGCCAACTCCCGGGCAACTTCCCGTACAATACGCCCTATGCTCCTCAGAAAATCTCTCCTCCTGACGGTGATCGCCCTGTGCGTCGCCATCGCTCCCAGCTTCGGCCAGGCCGCGGCCAAGAAGGCCGTCCCCGCCAAGGCCGAAGCCGCCGCCGGACTCATTGACATCAACTCGGCCGATGCGGCCACCCTCAAGTCCATCCCGGGTATCGGCGACGCTTACTCGGCGAAAATCATCGCCAACCGTCCCTACAAGGGCAAGGATGAGATCGTGAAAAAGGCCGGGGTCCCCCAGGGCGTTTACGACAAGATCAAGGACAAGATCATCGCCAAGCAGAAGTAGGCAATAGGCGCGGCTACGATCCGGATATGTCAGAATTAGAGATGATCTTCCATGGCAGATAAGACCGTAGCCGCCGCCCTCAATCCCCAGAAAAACGTGCCGCTGATGCAGTGGGTAGTCCCGGTTCTGGTCGGCTGGCTCATCCCCGGCGGCGGGCATCTGTACCTGGGCCGCAAGCAGCGGGGTTTGCTGCTGGGCGGCTCCATCGGGATCTGTTTCCTGTTCGGGCTCATGATGCGCGGCGCGTTTTTTGAACCGCAAACGGGGGACCTGTTGACGACCCTGATCTACACCGGCGGCAATTTTGCGAACAAAATGGTGGGTCTGCCCTACTTCCTCGCTACGTGGCTGGGGTATAACCAGGCCGATGTGGCCGGGCATGTGCACGATTACGGCACCAAGTTCCTGGCCGGGGCCGGATTGTTGAACGTGCTCGCACTCGTCGATGCCTACGAGATTGCCGCGGGCAAGAAGGACTGAACCGCATGCCGAAAATTGCGCTGTCTCATTTGGAAACGGCCATTCTCCTGGCGCTGCTGATCTCGGTGGTGCTGGGCGTGGTGACCCGGAAGACGGATAAGGAACGTCTGCAGTACGGTATGTTGTGTTTTGCCCGCTTCGTGGGCACCATTTTTGGTCTGGCCTGGCTGATGAAGCTGGGCCACGGCTGACCCGATCGCCATTGCCATGCCGACAGCCACGAAAACCTTCATCGAATGGGAGACGGGCGAGGAGACCGGCGCCGAGCACGCCAAGCTCTATAACGTCGTTTTGCTCGATGACGACGAGCATACCTACGACTACGTGATTGAGATGCTGATGCGCCTGTTCTCGTTGAGCGAAGCCCGTGCCCTGCGCCACACGGTCGAGGTGGATACCCTGGGCCGGACGATCGTATTGACCGGCGAGATCGAAGAGGCCACCGTAGCGCGGGAGATGATTCACGGCTACGGAGCCGATCCGCGCATGGCGAATTCGAAGGGCTCGATGACCGCAGTGGTGGAACCGGCTACGAACGGAGCCGGATAGGCGTGGCGGTCGCTCTCGTTACCGGCGCATCCCGCGGCATTGGCCGCGCCACGGCGCTGCGTCTGGCACTCGACGGCATGGCGGTAGCGCTGAACTACCGCGAAAACGCCGCGGCGGCCGACGAGGCGGTGGAAGAGATTGTCCGGGCCGGCGGGCGGGCCATTGCCGTCGCGGGCGACATTGGCGACCTGGCGTGCGCGCCGGCGCTGGCGGCCGAAGTGACAGCCCGCCTGGGACCGGTTACGGTGCTCGTCAACAACGCGGGCATTCTGCATCGCGGCGACCTCGCCGAGTTCGACTTCTCCCGGATGGAGCCGATGCGGCGGGTGAACGTGGATGGTCTGGTGCATGTCACCCGCGCGGTCGTGCCCGGCATGCAGGCCGCCGGCTTTGGCCGGATCATCAATCTGACCTCGATTGCGGCCTTCGGCACGGCGATGCCCGGGACGACGTTCTATGCCGCCACCAAGGCGGCCGTGATCGCGCTCACCAAGCGCTTCGCCCTGGATCTGGGTGCGCACGGCATCACCGTAAACGCCGTGGCGCCGGGCTTCATCCGCACCGACATGGTATCGGCGGGACGCACCGCGGAGCAGGCGGCGCAGCTGCTCGAGAGCATGGCGGGCAAGGCGATGGTCCGCCGCGTTGGCACGCCGGAGGATATCGCCCACGCCATCTCATTCCTGGCCGGCGAGCGGGCCGGGTTTATCACCGGGCAGGTGTTGGTGGTCGATGGGGGCCGGACGGACTATCTGGCGCCTTGATCCGGTTCTGCCGCCGCTGCCGGCGCCGTTCGATCTTCTCATGGCGCTCGAGCGTGATCAGTTCCCGCCGCCGGCGCTGCTTGGTCTGCCCGTCAATATGCTGCCAGAATTTGCCGAAGTATTGGAAGGCGCTCACGAGCGCGAAGAAGACGACGCCGTACATCCACAGCATGGCAAAGCCATACCATTCCTTGTACCGGATGGAGACGAGCATCAGCGAGATCGCGATGACCTGCGTGGCCATCTTGGTCTTGCCGAGGTCGGAGGCCTTGATGGTGTAGCCTTCGGCCGAGGCGATGGACCGTAGACCGGACACGGCAAACTCCCGGGCGATGATCAGGATGGCCAGCCAGCCCGGAATCAGCCGGATCTGCACAAGCGAAATGAGGGCGGCCGAGATCAGCAGTTTATCGGCGACCGGATCGAGCAGGGTGCCCACCGTGGTGACCTGCTTCCAGCGACGGGCCAGGTAGCCATCGAGCAGATCGGTCAGCGCCGCGGCCAGAAAGGTCGCCAACGCCAGGTACTCCTGGGGCACCGGCAGGCCGAAAAACTGAATGCGCAGATCCTCCTGCACCAGAGCCGCGACCAGCAGCGGCACGAAGAAGATGCGGAGGATCGTCAGCAGGTTGGGAAGATTCATCCCGGTCTAACCACTATAGCCCGATGCGGGCGAGCGCTACTCGGCCAGATACGCGGCCAAGCGCCGCCGGGCCGACTCGGGTGCCACGGCTTCGATCACCAGCGTGTCGCCATCGTAGGTTTTCGCGAGCACCCGGCTCGTCTCGTGCAGCAGGTTCAGCGCTCCACCATCGGCGGCGGGAATGCGTAGCCGGCACGGCGCCACGGGATCGAGAGTCAGCGCTTCGTCGATGCGATCCAGCAAGTTGTCCACGCCGGCGCCAGTGACCGCCGAAACGCCTACGGCCCCCTCCGGCAGTTGGGCCGAACCCTCGCGATCCTGCTTGTTCCAGACGAGGATCTGCGGGGTTTCGTGCGCCTTGATCTCTTCGAGCACGGCCTGAACGTGGGCCATCTGCTGCTGGGCCGCCTCGGCGGTCGAGTCCACGACATGCACGAGCAGCGCGGCTTCGACGACCTCTTCGAGCGTGGCGCGGAAGGCGCGCACGAGCGTCGTGGGGAGATTCCGGATAAAGCCCACGGTGTCGCTCAGCAGCACCTTGCGGCGCGAGGGCAGCTGGACGGCGCGCACGGTGGGATCGAGCGTAGCGAACATGCGCGCATCGGCAATCACGCCGGCCTGCGTCAACCGGTTGAACAGGGTGGATTTGCCGGCGTTGGTGTAACCCACCAGCGCCACGGTCGCCAGCGGGACGCTTTGCCGCTGACTGCGCTGAATCAGCCGCGTGCCCCGCACGGTCTCGAGGCTTTTTTCAATCTTCGAGATCCGCAGCCCGATCTTCCGGCGGTCGACTTCCAGCTTCGTCTCGCCCGGACCGCGGGTACCGATGCCGCCCCCGAGGCGCGACATCGCCACGCCCTTGCCGGTCAGCCGCGGCAGCAGGTACTGCAGCTGAGCCAGTTCCACCTGCAACTGGCCCTCGCGCGTCCGGGCCCGTTTGGCGAAAATATCGAGAATCAGCTGCGTCCGGTCCACCACGCGCGTATCCAGCCGCTTTTCGATGTTCCGCAGCTGGGTGGGGGTCAGTTCATTGTCGAAAACCACCAGATCGGCCCCGGTGGCCGTCACCGCGGCCGCCAGTTCGTCGAGCTTGCCCTCGCCGATCATGTGCGCCGAATCGGCCACATCCCGAATCTGGGTGTAGACATCGACGATCTCAGCCCCGGCGCTGGCCGCCAGCGTTCGCAACTCGTCGAGCGACTCCTCGGCGGTGAATCCCCGCTGGGCTCGGCGCCGGAGTTCGACGCCTACCAGAATGGTCTTCTCCGGGCCGGTCTCGGTAGTTGCCAGGGTCCGGGTCAAGCGTCGTTCGGCTCAGCCGGCATACCGGGGAATCCACCGGGGCCGCCGCCGGAAGCCATGGCGACCGATGCGCCGTGCGAGTGCATCGGGCGGGAGACGACAACGGTGGAGATAGCGTGCTTAAAGATCAGTTGCTCCTGGTTGTTCGACTCGAGTACCACCGAGTACTTGTCGAAGCTCTTGATCCGCCCCGATAGCTTCACCCCACTCATCAGATAGATCGTGAGGAACGTCTTGTCTTTGCGCGCGTTGTTTAGAAATGCTTCTTGTATGTTTTGCGCCAGCTTATCCATGATTTCTTCCTGGAATTCGTCCTGATGCCTGAACAACCGAGGGCCTGCGAGTTAAAAAGAGGATCGCAAGGACTAGTTTGAGTGTACCATTCCGCCCTGTGGGAGCGGCTACACGGTTTGGCGACCGAAGGCGGTCAGCAGTACCCCAGCCAGCAAGAGCACTATACCCAGGAGCAAGCGGACGCGAATGGAGCCGGAAGCCGCCGCAAACTCCTTCCAGATCAGCAGACCGCAAAGCGCGCCCACGACACCGCTTCCGTATTCGAACGCCAGGATCATGGCCGATGTGGCCCGCACGTCGGAGGGGCTACTCCCCGCCAGAGCGAGACAGAGAAGCCCGACAATCCACAACCCTCCTCCGGCCAGACCCCAGAGGTGCTGGCCGTGGGGCTTTTTCCAGAAGGACCGCAGCGCTACGGCGTCACCCTGCACCGGCAGATTCATAAAATAGAGGCTAAACAGCAGGGTACTCAGCACGACACCCAGCGCAAAGAAAACCGTGGCTCCGTAGGGAGCTAAACCCAGGTCCCCCTGCCGGCTCATGGTCAGCAGCGGCTGGTATAGCCCCAAGACCACACCACCCACCATCGCCAGCAGCGTGGCTTTGAGGCCGGTATCGGACCGCTTTCCCGTGGCCACCTGCATCCGCCTTCCCCGGTGAGCCAGCGCCACGAGGATCACGGAGGCAAGTGTGACCCCTAATCCCCCCGCCTGCAACCCGACCGAACCGGCCGGATTTCCCACGAGCGTCCACACCACGCTCACCACCAGAGCCATGCCAATCGCCAGCGGAAAGGCCACGGCCACGCCTGCCACACTGACCGCGGCGACCAGCAGCATGTTGCCGAGGTTGAAGATCACCCCCGCGCTGGCGGCCATGGCCATCTGCCGTTTGCCGGAGATGGCCAGATTATCTTCAAACGAGAAGCCCTCCCCGATTGAGCCTAGCGTGAAGGCCCCCAGCAGCGCGAAGAGAAAAGTCCAGAGCGCGAAGTCCAGGTAGTACAGTTCGAAACGCCATTTCGCGGCGGCCTTTTGGGTGTTTAACCAGGTACCCCAGCAAAGAAGCGCAGTGGCGAGCAGCGCAAGGACAGACGTGGACGAAGAAGGAATCATGGATAAGAAAACCTGAGGATCTATCTAGTTTTGATGTTCGTGACAAAACGTGCAGTTGAGGGGGGCTTTCTTCTGCCGGTGGCAGGTCATGCACCCCCCCATAGATATATCGGTTTCCCGCTTTAAAACTTCACTCGCCGCCACTGCTCCGTGACATTCCTGACAGGTTGCGCCCGCCTCGGTATGCGCCCGGTGGGAAAAATAAACGTATCCGGGAATCTGATAGACCCGGACCCAGGGCACGTCCCGCTTGCTGTCAAAGAAGCTTTTGAGCTTCTGGATCGGCTCGGCGTCGGTTTTGACCGCCTGATGGCAAGTCATGCATTTGGAGGTCGCCGGCAGCCCCATCGTCTCGCCCGGGTCTTTGTTTTCATGGCACATCCCGCATTTCAACTGGAGTTTGCCCGCGTGCAGCGCGTGGCTGTAGGGGATGGGCTGGACGGGCGCCGTCACTGGCGCCGGCCCCTGAGCCACCAGCAGGAAACCCGCCATTAGGACGGCGAAGAAGACAGCGATCCGCATACCTATATTTTGCCCTGTTTTTTCTGTTCGATCAGATACTCGCTGGCCCGCATGGTCAGCGCCATGATGGTGAGCGTCGGATTCTGCACCCCGCCGCTCGGAAACGCGCCGCCGTCGAGCACAAACAGGTTCCGGACATCATGCGCCTGGTTGTAGGCGTTGAGAACCGACTTTTTCGGATCAGCGCCCATGCGGCAGGTGCCGAGTTCGTGGATGGACTCGCCCGGCGGCACCATCTGGGCGTGGGCCGCCAGCACCTCAAAGCCGGCGCCCTGGCAGAGCGCCACGCCGGTCTCCATGGCGTCCTTCGCCATATTGTGCTCATTTTCGGTGTACCGCTGTTCGATGTGCGGCGCCGGAATCCCCCAGTCGTCCCGCAGCGTCGGATGAATCGTGATGCGATGCTCATACCGCGGCAGACTCTCGCCCATGGTGGTCATGGCGAAGCCAGCGCCCTGGACATCGGCCATGGTCTGCGCCAACTCCGCGCCCCACTGCGGGAACAGGTCCGGCGAGGGCGTCCCCCCGCTGCCGAAGTCCCAAGCCCAGCCCCGCAAATAGTTCTTCTCCGGCTTGCCGGGCTTCAAGTTCGTAAAGCGCGGCACGTAGCCGGCCCCACCCATCAGATTCCGTGGTCCTTTGCCGCCCCGCGCCTCGGGCACGAGGGCCGTCACGGTGTTTTTGACATAAAACTGGTCAAAGAGATACCGGCCCAGCACCCCGCTCGTGTTTGCGAGCCCCGTCGGGAACTGCCGGCTCTTGCTGTTCAACAACAGCCGGGTCGATTCGAGGGTCGAGGCTCCCAGCAGCAGCACCTTTGCCGGTACCGTGTACTCCCGCTTGGACCGCCGGTCGATGTAGTGGACGGCGTTCACCAGACCCGTCTTCGGGTCGACGCCCACCTCCCGGACAATCGCGTTGGGCACAATGGTCAGGTTACCGGTGGCCTGCGCCACGGGCAGCAGCAGATTCACCGAACTGGCGAGCGTCCCGGTGGCCCGTCGCGGCTTGGTGGTCGGCACGCCAAGCTTCCTGGCGCTCGCGTTGAACCGCTGGATACTCACTGAGTCCACCGAATCGTCGGCGAGCAGTTTGCCGTCGGGCATCTGCGCCCAGCCCTCGTTCCGGCCCGAGACGCGGATCAACGGCTCGACGCGATCGTAGAACGGAGCGAGGTCGGCGAGCGAGATCGGCCAGTTCTCGCCCCAGCCATCGTGGTCTTTGCACTTGAACTCGTAGTCGGAGAGCCGCCAGGAGGCGCGGCCCCAGCGGAGCGTCTTGCCGCCCAGGAGGCGAATGCGCACCCAGTAGTAGGGATCGTTCTCGGGATGGGTGTACGGGTTCTTTTTCTCGTCAATCCACAGGTTGGCGTCGAACTCGGAGGCCTGCGTGATGTGCGGAAAGCGTCCCGGCTCACCAAAGCCGCGGAACGGCAGATCATAAACGGCCTTGAGGGAGCGGTGGCGCGTGAAGTCCACCATCGGCCCGGCTTCGAGCATCAGGCATTTCACCCCGGCCTGCGCCAGAACAAACGCGGCCATCCCGCCCGAGGCGCCGGAGCCGATAATCACGACATCGTGGTCAAATTTTGCCATTGGGTTCGTTTCGCTAATCGATCACATGCCAGTAGGGATTGAGGCCGGTGGCGCGGCGGCGGCCCGCGGCGTTGGCCTCGGCCACGGCGCGGGAGTTGGCGATCGCGCGCAGCACATCGGCCTTGGCGGCCCGCAGAAAGGCGGCTTGCGGATCGGCCGGGGCGGCGTAGGTCCACTTGGTTTTGAGCGGCGCCAGCAGGGCATCCGCCTCGGCGCCGCCCAATTCGGCGAAGCCTTTCTGGTGGCGGGCGCGGGCGGCGCGGTCGAGAGTATCGAGTCCCCGCTGGTAGAGCGTCTGGCGGCTGCGCGGGGAATGGGCGAGCAAGAAGTCGAGAAACGCGGCTGTTTCTGCGTCCTTGGCGCCGGGCCGCCCCCCGATGGAGGGCGCAATCCGGTCTGCCAGGGCGTCCAGGGTGGCAAACTGCGCCGGGGTGAAGAACCGCCGTACCGGCTGGCCCGCCGCGTCCGGCGAGTCGGCCTTCAGCGTGGCGCTCTCGTCAGGGGAGGGGTTGATCTGCTGCGCCGGCAGCAGCATTGGGGTAGCTGCCATGGTCTGCAGCAGGCGCCGTCGATTCATATATCAAACGGTACCGTCCCCGGCGGCATTCCCGCAAGGGGAGCGTTATTTCTGGGGGAACTCGCGTTTGGTGCCCTTGGGCAGATTCAGGGCGAGGTCGGCATCGGCGATGGTTGGATTCACCTTCACGTTGGTGTAGGCGGACAGGAAATAGTCGCCACTCGGCTGGTAGAACTTCTGCTGCACCGGATTGCCGTCGGTGAGGGGAATCCACATCTCCACGCGCTTCAAGTGTTCGCGCACCCCGGCCGCCTTCGGCACCAACTCCACTTTGGTCGTCGCCCGGCCATTGAGCGTCTCGGCGCCCAGCACCTTCATGTCGTAACTTTTGAGAAGCTCACGGGTTGGGGTGCCGAAGCCGAGCAGCAGGAACTGATCGACGAGACTGCGGTACTTGCCGAGGTCAAACTCCTGCACGGTCCTGATGTTCGGCAGATAGAGCTCGTATTTGTTGCGGCTGAGCGCGATCGACTTCACGTTCGGCTTGGCGATTTCCATGCGCACCCGCAGATCCCCGGTCTTCACCTTCTTGAGCTTAAATGTGCCGCTTTCGGTCTGGGTGTCGCGGATGACCGCCGTGTAGGTTACCTTCTCGACGTCAGCCGTGAGCGACACAAAGGCGTTTGCGGCGCTGTCCATCCGGGCGCGGACCTGATCGAGGGTTTCGGCGGCGCGGAGGGTGGCCGCGGCCAGGCAGAGCAGTAGAAGGGGTCGCATGGGTCGATGGTTTGACGGTGAGAGCGGGCCGGTCGTTTCCTACTTGCGAAAACGGGTGTAGGCGGCAAAGCCGATAATCTCTTTCTCGGAGTTGTACAGGGGCTCGACCCGCTGCACATCCAGCTTCTTGCCGTCCTTATTCTTCAGTAAATCGCGTGCTTTGGCCAACCTTCCAGTCTCGTCCAGATCAGCCAGCAGCTGCCGCTCCAGGTAGAACACCTCGTCGGCGCCGGCGAGCGGCAGCATCACGATGGAGGAAGCCCGCGGCTGATCGCGGAACCACTCGCGCGGCGTAAAGAAGATAAAGGCGACAATCAGCAGGACCACCACGTCGTACTGCCAGGAGGCGCGCGGATAGTCCCAAAGAATGAAGCGCTGCAAGGACGAAGCCATAAGCGACAGTTTAGCGAACCGTGGCGCCCAGCGTGCCGACGCCGTCGATCCGGGCCCGCACCGTATCGCCAGACTTGATGCGGGCGCCCTTGGGACAGCCCGTCGAAATGATGTCGCCCGGATAGAGCGTCATCGCCTGACTGTGAAACCGCACGAGCTCGAGCGGCCGGTGCTTCATGTTCCGGACGAAGTCCCGCGACCAGACCGCGCCGTTGTGTTCGGTGATCACCTCAAGATCGTTCACCTCGGCGATCTCGTCTTTGGTAACGATCACCGGGCCGAACGAAAAGAAGGTATCCATCGACTTGGCCCGCGTGAGGTAGCGCGGGTTTTTGGCGAGCACGTCGAGGGCGGTCAGATCGAGCGTGGTCGTGTAGCCGAAGATCGCCGCGTGCGCCTCGTCAAGCGAGGCCAGGCCCTTCACCCGGCGCCCGATCACGACGGCGAGTTCGCCTTCGGCGTCGACATCGTTCGATACCGCTGGCGGCGGCAGCACGATCTCGCCCGCGGGCGGAAACATGCAGGACGCCGGCTTCATGAAGCTGCCCGGCTCCTCGGGCTGCACCGCGTTGATATCGACGGCGTGCGAGTGGTAGTTCAGCCCGATGCACCAGATCTTGGGCGGGACGTCGTAGGGCAGGATGGGGGTGACCTCGGCCAGGGGAAGCACGGGTCCGGCGGCGGCGGGCCACTCACCCGATTGAATCATACCGAGCAGATCGTTCGACGGGAAGGCCTGCACGCCGCCGGCGAGGAGAACCCCGGCGTGCACCTGGCCCTGCGAGAGGAAACGGAGAACTTTCATAGTTGTTGTGCGATGTCGACGAGATCGGCAAACAATCCGTAGGCCGTCTGCTCGACGCCCGGGCTGACCGAGACAATTCCCTGCGTCCCCATCAGATCGGTGTGAAGTAATAATACATTGGAAGTGCCGTCGACGTTGGCCAGCAGATCGTGCCGGGCCAGCCGTTCGGGCTGTGTTGTGAGGGTGAGCGCCCCGTCGGCCTCCCGCCGGACGCGGCTGACGAGGGCCAGCACCGTGCCCTCGGCGGCAGCACGCCGCACCGCTTCGGGGGTGAGCGCCCCGATGCCGGTTCGCTGCACGCTCTGCGGGGTGACGTTGGCATCCATCAAAACGTTGGCCAGCGCCGCTGTCTTGGCAGCGGAGTCCCAGCCGTCGATGTCGTAAGACGGATCGGCCTCGGCGATGCCTATCCGCTGCGCGCGGGCGATCCCCTCGGCGAGGGAACGGCCCTGCGCCATCTCCGCGAGCACCACCTTCGTTGTGGAGTTCAAGACACCGCTGATGCCCTCGATTGTCACCCCGGGCAGATTGTTCCGCACGAGATTAAAGACGGGAGATCCGTCCATGACGGTGGACTCGAACCGGAACAGGATGTGGCGGGCGGCGGCTTCGGCGCGAAGCGCCGTGTAGGCGTGGGCGATGGGTCCTTTATTGGCGGTGATCACGGGCAGACTACGGGCGAACGCTGCCCGGATATGGCTGATGGCCGGCTCGCCGTCGACCGGGTTGAGCGAGGTGATCTCGATGACCACCTCCGGCGCGGCCCGGTCGAGGAACTCGCCGACCGGAACGGGCGGACCCCAGGCGGGCTCGAGGGGAAGGCCGTGCGGGTCATAGGCGGTCCGCTGCCGCGTTTGGATGGCGGTGATGCGAAAGGGAAAGCGCCGGCGCTGCCGCTCGAGTAGCCGCGCAAACGCCTGGCCGACGCTGCCGTAGCCAATCAGCGCAATCCGCATAGCCGGCCGGCCGCCTCAGAAAGTAACGTTCGCCAGGAAGGCATTCAGCTCCGATTCTAACGCAGCCTTTTTCTGCTGTTCGGCCGGCAGTTGATCCCGCAGCGCTACAATCCGCGTCTCGCGCTCGGCGAGATCGCGCGCGTACCGCTGCACCTGCTGCTCCTGACCGGTCACCGAGTTCAACGACCGAATGTTCTCGCGCAGGCGCTCCTGATCCTTCTGGAGGCCGGCCGCCTGCATCTCGATCGCCCGCAGCGACCGGTCGGCGGCAGCGATCTGCGCCTTGAGGGATTGAATCTTCGCGAGCGCCTGCTTGCCGCCGGCGGTCAGGATCGGATTGCGCAGGAAAATCTCGATCTGGTCGGGCGAGGAGGAGGAGAGCGCGTAGGACTGGTCGTGGACGATCTCCTCCTTGACGACAAAGGTCTGCTCGGCATTCGGCTTCAGCTCGACGGCGAAGCGGTAGTCAGTGGCGGTCTTCTCAACCGGCGTCACCCCAACCAGCTGGTAGCCCGGCCGCAGCGGATGCTGGATGAGGAGGGTCTTGGCGCGCGGGTCGACGTTCTTGATCGTGTAGGTCCTGGTCTCCACGGTACTGGCTTTGGCCGAGAGGACGCCGCGGTTGGCCCGAATCTCCCGCACCTGCTTCTCCTCGCTGTCGAAGTTGGTGGTAATCCGCGTCCCCAGATCGATGCCGTAAGAGATCAGGCGCTTATCACCCGCTTTGACGGTTTCGACCAGCGCCTCGCCCGCGTAGGCGCCGTTATCGAAGACCGTGATGGGCCCGCCGTCGAGGGTCTTGCCGGTGTTGTTGGTGATCTCGGAAGCGGTGCGCGGATTGGCCTGGCTTTCGTCGCTGTAGATCAACAGCTTGCGCGCCTGCACCTGCTGCTGCAGAAACGGCAGCATGGCGGATTCGTTCTTCTTTACCGTCACCGGGGTGGCGAAAGCGTATTCGAAGAGTTCGCCGAGTTCCCGGCCGGCCGTCTCGACGGCCACGTTGCTCTGCAGGGGTGCCGATTCGGCGAACGTGGCAGCCGCCATGTCGCGGCGCGCGACCGAACTTTTGACCATCGGGGCCGCCATGGCCGCCGGTGCGGGCGGCGGCGGACCGCCGGCCATCGCCGCCCGGTACAGTTCGGGCGCCACGGCCTGCTCCTCGGCCAGATCGGCAAACGGCCGCTCCACAAACTTCGGAGCGTACAGACGGCTCTGGAAGCTTACTGGCTTGCCGGAGACGAGCGAAAGGGTGATGCCGGTCCAGTCGCTGTCGGTGGTGTTATCGACGATCGCCCAGCCCTCGAGCACCGGCGCCGCGCCGAGGATCAGCCGGTAGCTCGACTTCCAGATCGGCGTCGGTAGCAGGTAGCTGGCTCGAATCTGCCGCGCCCGCGTGGACTCGCCGTCGATATAGACGGCACGCTGCTCCTGCGTTCGCAGCCCAGCGATTGACTGCAAGTGCTCCCGCAGCTTCAACTGCAGGAGCGGATCGGTGAGCCGCACCGCATTCGCGCCGGCGAGGTCCACGGTCCGCAGTTCGCCCCCATCGGTCAGCAGCACGAGCAACTCCTGCTGGGCTTTCTGTTCGGTGGACGGCACGATGCGACCGCTGACAATGGCCCCGGAGACTTTCCCGGCGACCAACTCAACATCCACTTTTGCTCCGCGCAACCCGTCGAGAAACTTCGCGAGCGGGACCTCGGCCGCCACGGTCAGCGAACTGCGCGCCGGGTTGGCGGAATCGTAGCGTACCCCTGTCACCCGCCCGCCGCCCTGCGCATCGACGACGAGCGACTTCAGCACATCGTTCATTTCGTTGGGCTTGAATTCGAGCCGGGCCGTCTGTCCGCTCGGCACCTCGCCGGCGCGCTCGAAATAGCCGACTCCATGTTTATAAAGGACTACCCGCTTCACGGGCAACTCGGCGGCAACCAGTGAGGTGGCAGCCAGGACAGCGGGAACAAGACTTGGTTTCATGGGTTCTCTTTTGCGGGGTGATGGGCTCGGAGGTACCGTTCCATTGGAAGAATTTTTCCGTTTCGCCATGGTGGGACTCGTTACGATCATGACGCGTTTCATGAATTGAGAAAAGCAGGCCATTTTGTTTCAACCGCTTGCGGGAGGCCCGGATATCGTACAGGACTCCTTGCCGCTCCTATACGGTGCGGTGGCCTTCGCCCGGAAACGGAGAACGGATCCAGGCGGATCGCCCACCGCAGTTCGGTATCAATCGGGTCCAACCGCCGGGCGCCGAGGCGCTCTACTCCATGCACCTTGGCCGATGTCGGGTAGACTGTCGCGCTCCAATCCTCAATCTTCCCTCGGCAGAATACTGCTAACTGACGGCTGATCTTTTTCAAGCGCACCACCATTTCAAGCGCACCACCATCTTCAAGCGCACCACCATCGCATTCCCGGAGACGGGCATCCATGCTGTCGAGCAGTTCGTTTCTCAATTCTCCCTGTCGCTAGATCGCAACCCCGCGTTTGCGCACCCTCACATTCAGATGTTCTCCGCGCAACAGACGGAGCACCACCTCGCGCTGTCGCGTCACAGTCCACCGTGGATTCAGCCCCCGGGGAGCCTCCGCCTCACCGGCACCGATAGTCACTTTTTGTTTCGCGGCCTCAGGACCTTTCTTGCTACCTTAGATGATGGGATTCTCCCGGTGATCTTTGTGGAGAGATTGCCCTAAAGAATTTCTGTTAGAGGGTCGATAACCTAAGTGGAAGGGTCAGTGTTACATTTTTTCCTCCGAATCTCTCCGGTGATCCTGCTCGGGTCCGCGCTGACGGCCCAACAGTCGGGCGATGTCAACACCTTAACTTCCTACGATGGCCCCAACATCATGGGCCGTGGTGAGACGCAGGTTGGGCGCGTTGGCGCCGATCCGGTCCCGATTCGCTTCGCATTTAATGCCTCCGGGACCTACGATACCCTCCTGGGCGCCTTCCGGGTAGATCGAGACGGGCAACTCGCGCCCGCTGCCGGTTCCTACGGGGTACAGGGAGGGTTCGAAGTGTCGGGCCAAAAAACGGGCCGGCGCTCCGTCCTGGGACTCTCCTACTCGGGCAACTTCAACCACTTTCCCTCGCTCCAGGGCTTCAGCGGCTTTAATCAGGCCCTGAACCTGGCCTATAGCCGGCGGGTTAGTCGCAATCTGGAACTGAGTTGGAACAACACCGCCAGTTCGACAAACCGTTTGCTTGGCAATCCGCTGGGTCTACAAAACGTCGGGGCCGATGCGGTGTCTGCTCCTTTAAGTGAGTTGTTTGACAATCGGATCTACTTCCTGACTTCGCAGATGTCGCTGGCCTACCGCTTGAATGCCCGCTGGCAAATTGTCGGCGGTGGCAATGGCGGCGTCGTGCGCCGGCAGAACAAAGGCCTGGCCAGCGTCAACGTCTACGGAGCGGAATCCGGCGCAATTTACCGGCTCAATCGCAGGACCTCAATCGGGCTTAACTACCGGTTCTCGCATTTCAATTTCGGCCGCAGCTTTGGCGAATCGAATGTACATGGCGTCACCGTGACCGTCGCCCGGCAGATTGGTCCAGACTGGCAGGTCAGCGCCGCTGGCAGTCAATCCTCGGCGCGGACGATCGGGGTCCAGCGGGTTGCGCTGGACCCGGTCATTGCTGCCTTGTTGGGCAGTGGGACCGGCGTTGAAGCTTTCGATAGGACACAGTGGGTAGCCGGATATGCGTTTTCCGTCAGCCGACGCTACCGGCGGAGCAGTTTCGAGGGGCGTGCGGAACGGGCAGTCATCCCTGGAAATGGACTCTTGCTGACCTCGGTCAACAACTTCTATGGCATCACCGCCCAGTATTCCGCCTCGCGGAACTGGGGCGTGAACTCGAGTTTTGGGCAGAATTCAATGAGCGAGGTTACCGGGTCTAACAAAAGCTTCAGTGTCTGGCAGGCGCAGGTCGGCATCAAGCGGACCCTGGCGACCGAATTGGACCTGACTGGTTCGGTTGAATACCGGCAATTTGAGTTGAGTACCAACACTCTGAATCGCAGCGGCTACCGAATGACCCTTGGCTTGTCCTACTCCCCCGCCGCACTCCCCTTCGGACGTTAGGACCGTTGAGGAGCGTATGGCCGAACCTCCCTCCGCCACCCGGGTTCTGGTAGTCGATGACGATCCGATGCTGAGCCGGCTGCTGCTGCGCTTTCTCTCCCGTGCCAATATCTCTGCTGATCAGGCCGCTTCCGTTGCCGAGGCCCGAAGCGCTTTCGTACCTGGGGTTCACTCCCACGTCGTTGTCGATCTGACACTTCCTGACGGCTCCGGCGCCGCGTGGCTCGCCGAGGCACTCGCGGCGGATGACGCCCTGTTCGGAGTGCTCGCCAGCGGCTATCCGGTCTTCACCGATCTCCTGCCGCCTGCCGTGCGCCACCGCGCCTCCCTGCTCCAAAAACCGTTCACCCCGCCCGAACTGCTGACTGCCCTCGGCTTGCCCCTCTCCGACTAATCCTCCTCCACGCTCCGCTGCGTCTGCCGGTTCACCACCAACCGGAATAGATCGGGTCGTGCATAGTGCCCCACGACATCAAGATCAAACTGCGCCTGCCGAATCTTCCCCAACTCAAGGTCCGCCACCAGCAAACCCTCTCCATCCCGTTTTGGTCCAGCCAGCACCTTCCCCAACGGGTCCACGATCACGCTGCCCCCCGTAATCTCCCCCCATTCTCCCGCCGCCTGCCACTGACAGGCGCTCAAAACAAAGCACCGCCCCTCCATGGCAATATGCCGCATCGTCGCCAGCCACGTCTCCCGGTCGTCCACGGTCGGCGCGCAGTAAAGCTCTACGCCCTGCCCGTAAAGCGCTAACCGCAGCTGCGGCATATAGTTCTCCCAGCAGATCGCCGCGCCCACGCGCCCGAGCGGCGTCTCCACCACCCCCAGCGTGCTCCCGTCGCCGGCGCCCCACAGCAGCCGCTCCATCGCCGTTGGCATCACCTTCCGGTGCTTACCCGCCTCGGTCCCGTCCGGCCGCAGGAAAAATACCGTGCAGTACAACGTCCCGCCCACGCGCTCGATTGCCCCCGCTACCAGCCACACCCCGTGCCGCGCCGCTACCGCGCCCAACGCCCCAGCATCCTCCAGCGCCCCCGCCGCGTAGCGGGCAAATAGTAGCCGCCCCTCCTCCGTCCGCCGGCCCACCGTCACCCCAAAGTCCAGACCCTTCGGATAGCCCCCCACGAACGCCTCCGGAAACACCACCAACTCTGCCCCCGCGGTCGCCGCCGCAGCCGTCCAGTGGTCCAAACGAGCCAGACTCCCCACCGTGTCCCACGGCACCGATCCCGCCTGCACTACCGCCACCCGCACCGTCGCTTTCCTTTCGCCGCTCATCCGCTTAACGATACACTAAAAAATTGAAAAAGCCGCTAAAAACGCTCGAACGAGTACTGTCGAAGGCCGGCCTCGGCTCCCGCACCGAAGCCCGTCGCTGGATCAGCGCCGGCCGGGTCGCCGTCAACCGCAAGGTGATTCTGAACCCCGATCACTGGGTCGACATGGACCGCGACAAGATCCTGTTCGACGCCAAGCCGCTCGTCCGTAAAGAGCACGTCTACCTCGTCCTCTACAAGCCCAAAGGTTACCTCACCACCTACAAGGACCCGGAGAATCGTCCCACCGTCTACAACCTCCTCGGCGATGTCGGCACCTTCGTCGTCCCGGTCGGACGCCTCGACCTCGATACCAGCGGCCTGCTCCTCCTCACCAACGATACGCAGTTTGCCGAGCGCATCATGAACCCCGACTTCCACGTCGCCAAGCGCTATCTTGTAAAAGCCAGCCGCCTGCTGACCGACGAAGAACTCGACCGGCTCCGCCACGGCCTCGAACTTGAGGATGGCCCCACGCGGCCCGCCCTCGTCGAACGGCTCCGCGACAGCGAAAAATACACCCATTTCGAGATCACCCTCACCGAAGGGCGCAACCGCCAGGTCCGGCGGATGGTGGAAGCCCTGGACGCATCGGTCCTGAAGCTGGTCCGCGTCGCCATTGGCCCGCTCCGTATTGGCGCGCTCGAGGTGGGCAAGTGGCGCTACCTCGAACCCGGCGAACGCGCCGCCCTTCTCCCTCAGCGCAGTCTGGCCCGCAAAGCCTCCACCCGCTTGGTGTAGGCCGATTCAAAACTCCGCCGCGGCAGCGCGATCTTCTTGCGCAGCTCCGGTTCCCGCAGCAGCTTCTTGCCGCTCGCCGGCAAGCCCTCAGCCGCTCGCTCAAAGCTCCGTCCGTGCGCCAGTTGCCAGCCGGCCAGCGCGCGGAAGTAACCCAGCTGGTTCTCAATCTTCTTGCAACCCCGCAGCAGGGCATCCAAAACCTCCGCCCGCTCGGCATCGGTAAGCAGCGGACTGCCCCCGATCACCGCCCCCCAATCGTCAAGGAAGGGTCCGAGCGGCAAAAGCAGCGCCGGCGAACGCCGCAGCGCCTTCACCCCGCGCAGCGGATAGTGCCGGTGGCCCTCCGCACTCAAACAGTCCCGGTACAAATTGGCGATGTGCCCGAAAATCCCCCCGAAAGGCGTCTTGTTCTCGTGCGCTAACCGGTGAAAAAGCCGCTTGGCCTCCGACTGCTTCGCCGCCCCCTCCCAGTAGCCGATCCCCTGGTCCAGGTCCCCCAGGTTATGGGTAATCGAAACGGCCAGCTGCAGCGTCTCTATCTCCCGCCCCGGGGTCCGCAGCGCTTGCCGGAATGCCTGCGCCTGCCGCTCCAACTCGGCCCTGATCCCGGCGCTGAAAGGCTCCTCCCAACCCAGTTGCAGATACCGCCCCAGCCCGCCGCTCGCCACCGAAAACCATTCGCCGTTGTGACCGGACACCGGCCCCCACATCGGGTCCACGGTCACCCGCGTCGAAATCCCCTCGGTGGTCCAGTCTCTCATTTGCAGGGTGAACGCCGCCATCCGCCCCAGCACCTCCGGGTCGCGCGTCTGATTCCACAGCACGCCGCGGATCTTGCTGTCGACGTCGGTCGGCACAAACGTCGCCACTGTCGCCTGGTGCGCAGCGCAGCACAGCGCAAAGTAATCTTCGAGGCTCTCCACCGGACGCGCCGAACTCAGCACGCGCAGATAGCCCGTGGGCGTGCCGCCCAGGCCGATTAACGGTCCCGGCTCGGACGCGTCCAACCGGAGAAACGGCGCCGTGTTGCGTACCTGCTCAAGAATTGTCTCCGGAGGAATGAATTGTGACCATACGGGTTCCGCCATTCAGCGCTCAAGCCGCCGTGTCCTAGCGGAACAGCCGGCGCTCCCGCCGGAGAAATGCCGGGGTATCCACGTCATCAAACGGATCGGCCGGCGGCGGCGGATCGGCCGGCGTTTCGGGCGGCGCAACCCGCTCGGCGGAAGCCGCCACCACCTCAAATGTTTCGCGCGCCGCGGGTTCACTGAACGGCGCCGGCGGCGGCGGCAACTCGACGACCGGCATCGCTAATCCCGTCTCGCCGCCGGTGCCCGCCGCCGCGCGGCGGCGCTGGATCTGGGGTAGCGTGTGCCGCTCAAATCCGGTCGCAATCACGGTGAGCTTCACCGTCTCCTCCATCGTCTCGTCCACAACGACGCCGAAGCTGATCTGCACATCTTCGTTCTGCGTCGCTTCCCGCACGAGCGTGCAAGCCTCGCTCACTTCGAGCAGACCGAGCTGACTGGAACCGGTGATGTTGATCAAAATCCCTTTGGCGCCCTCGACTCCCCCTTCTTCGAGCAACGGAGAGTTGATGGCGTGCTCGGCGGCCGCAATCGCCGCGTTCTCTCCGGTCGCCGTAGCCGTACCCATCATGGCGTAGCCCATGCCGGACATAATGGCGCGGATATCGGAAAAATCCCGATTGATCACCCCCGGCGTCGTGATGATGTCGGCAATGCCCTGCACCGCCTGCCGCAGCACATCATCGGCCATCTGCAGCGCCTGCTGAAAGCTCGTGCCCTTCTCCGCCAGACGCAGCAGCTTATCGTTGGGAATCGAAATGACAGTATCCACCACGCTCGCAATCTCGGCCAGGCCCTGCTCGGCCTGCTTCATGCGCCGGGGGCCTTCAAAACTGAACGGCTTGGTCACCACGGCCACGGTCAACGCACCCAGCTCCCGGGCAAGCGAGGCGACAATCGGCGTTGCCCCGGTACCCGTCCCGCCGCCCAGGCCGGAGGTGATGAACACCATATCGGCGTCCTCGAGAATCTCGATGATCCGGTTGGTATCCTCCATCGCGGCCTGCCGCCCGATCTCCGGATTGGCGCCCGCGCCCAGCCCGTTGGTAATCTTGCTGCCGATCGGTAGCCGGTTCGGCACCGGCGAAGCCTGCAGCGCCTGCATGTCCGTGTTCAGAACGTAGAACTCCACGCCCTGCAGCCCGGCATTCATCATGCGCGCCACGGCATTGCAACCGCCGCCGCCCACGCCGATCACTTTGATCCGGGTCCCGAGATCGGTATCTTCCTGTATGTGAAATTTAAGTTCTGCCATGGCGTATCCTTTGGCGCTCGGCCGGCGCTCAGCGTATCAATAAATTAAGAAACGGAGGAGGCGGCTTCCGCCCTCCCCGGTCCTGCTTCAGTCGGCCCGAGTACATCGCCAGCCCGGCGGCTGTCGTCCATCCCGGGTGATTCAATCGGTTGGGCCAGTCCAGAATGCCCACCGGCAATCCGTTCCGCGCCGGACAATTCAACACCTGCTCGGCTACGTCGCACATCCCGTTCAGACGCGCACCGCCGCCGCACAGCACCACGCCCTCCAGCAGTTTGCGGTCCATGCCCGCCTCGATCACCTTGCGCTGGACATACTCGAACAGAAACTGCGCCCGCGCCTCCAGCATATCGTTCAGTTCCCGCCGCGGCGCCTCGCGCGGGGCGCGTCCTTCGCCCGACGGCACCTCAATAAACGTGTTGTCCGCCGTCAGCCCCAGAATAGCGCAGCCATACTCAATCTTTAGCCGCTCGGCGTCCTCGTGCGTCACATGAAACCCGGCACTCACGTCCCGGCTGAAGTGGTCGGCCGAAACCGGCAGACTCGCCGCCAGCACCATCGCCTCGCCATCGTAGATCGCCAGATCGGTCGAATGCAGGCCAATATCCACCACCGCCACGCCCTTTTCCCGCTCCTCGGGCAGCACGCTGGCATAGCCGGCCGCCATCGCTTCGAAGACCGTCTCCTCCACTGCCAGATGCGCGTGGTGCACGGCGCTCACCAGCGCCTGATGCTCAATCGCCGAAGTGGTCACCACATGCACATTGGCTTCAAGGCGCGATCCGCGATACTCCCGCGGATTCAGAATCCCCGTCCGTCCGTCCAGCGTAAAGTCCTGCGGCAGCACCTGCAGCAGAATCCGGTCGTCCTCGAGACGCACCCGGCAGGCCAGTTCCACCGCGTACCGCATATCAGACTCATCAATCTGCCGCGGCCGCCCCAACTCGTAAACGCCCCGCGCGTTGGCCCCCTTGATCGCATCCCCGCCCAAACCCACCACCGCGGCGTCAAATCCAATCTGCGCCTGCCGCTCGGCCTCCCGCGCCGCCGCCTTCACTGACTCCGACAACTGCGCCCGGTCCGCAATCCGCCCCTTCGCCCAACCCCGCCCCTCGGCCTCCCCGGAACCCAGAAAGCGAATCTTCCCATCCTCCAGCACGCAAACGGCGCAACGCGTCCGCGCGCTGCCCACATCCAAACCTACCGCCAGCTTCACTTTGCTACCAGCCATGCGCAATCCCCCCGTGTAACGCCAACCCCGCCGCCACCGCCCAGCCGGGCGCCGACAGCTCGAGCGGCCACTCCGCCACCCCCACCACCTGACCCAGCCGCACCGGACACTGCAGCAGCTCTTCGGCGTAATCGCACAGCCCAGGCAGGCACGCCCCACCCCCGGTGAGGATCACCCCCCCGGGCGGCGGCAACTGCCCCGCCAGTTGCTCAATCTGGAATTCGAGCATATGCAGATACTGTCCCGCACGCGCCTCCAGAATCTCCTGGATCGGTGTGGCCTTGTCCTCGAGCGACGGCTTGGCAATCCCCCCCTGCGTCACTTTCCGATGCTCGGCCTCGGCCATCGGCAGGTCGAGCAGCGAGGCGATATCTTCGGTGAACTCCCGTCCCCCCGCCGGCACGCTCGCCGTACGAATCCCCCCCGCCAGGTCGCTGTAGGCCAACTCGGTCGATTCCACCCCGATTGCCGCCGCGCTGATCCCACCCTGCCGCATCCGGTCCGAGGTCGTCGCCAGCAGCGCCGCCTCGCCCTCAACGACGTAATCCGCCACCCGCAAGCCGCTCCGCCCCAGCGCCGCATCTAACGCTTCCATCTGCGTAAACGAGTCCGCGTAACCCGCTGTCACGGTCTCAATCTCCGCGCCGCCCCGGATAGAGGCCGCCATCGCCGCCGCCGAAACCGCTCCCGCCAACGATTCCACACTGCGAATCCGGCCCTGCTCCCAACCCTGCGCAGGCACAATACTCGCGCTTCGCAGCCGGGGCCGCCCGTTGACCCACTCAATCAACACACAACGAACATGGGCCGTGCCCGCGTCCAAACCCGCGCGCAGCAGCGAGACGCTAGACTCCACTGGGTACCTCGGGGGAGGCGACCCGCTCCGCCTTCCCTCCCTCGGGCGGCAAAGAGAGAATGTTGCCCTCCATGCGCAAATCAAACATAGTCGCCCCCGGCTCCCGCTTCTGAATCGCCGGGAAGTGCTGCCGGAACTTTTCCAAACGCCGCCGGAACTGCCGGTCCCCCACGTGCAGCAACACCGCGCGTCCGTTTTCGTCCTGCATTACTTTAAAGTTACCCGGATCGGTAGCATCCACCTCGGAAATCTTCGCCGCCAGCGGCCCGGCGTCCTCGAGCAGCTTCAAAAACCGATGCACCCGCTGCTTTCTCTCCCCGGCATCGGCTAGCGTGCCGACCCCGGTCAGCACCGGCAAATGAAACTCGCCCGGCTGCTGAAGCGTCAGCAGGTTGCCGTCCCTGTCCACCAAAGCCGACACCGTGCTCTGCTCCGGCCCGGGAATCTGCACCCATGCCACCGGCACCCGCTCCGTCACCGCCACGCGAATTCGGTT
This sequence comes from Acidobacteriaceae bacterium, assembly GCA_020247055.1. GTDB lineage: Bacteria > Acidobacteriota > Terriglobia > Bryobacterales > Bryobacteraceae. Next base: position 52,831 of record JADCJL010000161.1, read on the forward strand.
CGGCCACACACGCATCACCGAAGCCTCAGCGATCCATGGATTGCCCAACAGCTGCAGCCGCCGGTCCTGAATCGGCAGCAGATACAGGCTGCGCCCGTAGTCGGGACGGAACACCGCCGCCACCTGCGCCCGCGCCGCATTCTTTAAACCCGCAATCTCCAGAGCCGGACTCTCCTCGTCCACCTCCGGCGCCGGCGCCACCAGAAACTGCCCGTCCCGCATCAAAAACCGCCGCAGCTCCTGCCAGCCCGCGAGCAACCCGACGAGCGCGACCGAAAACAGCGTCGCCCCCACCAACCACCGCCACACCAGTCGGAACCTTGCCTTCCGCACCGATTCCTTCGGTGCTGTGCGGTCCCCGGCGTTACTGTTCTGCTTGCGTGCCATGCCCTGCCTCCTGTTCCCGCAGCCTCGCCAGGATCTTCTCCCCGGCCTGCCAGACGCTACCCGCTCCCATCGTTACAATCACGTCCCCCGGAGCAGCAGCCTCCACCACGGCCGCCACGGCCGACTCCATGGAACCGCAGTAGCGCGCTCCGCGGTGGCCGAAATCCTGCAGCCGCTCCACCAGCACCTCCGAACTCACCCCGGCAATCGGCGGCTCCGAGGCGGCATAGATGTCCATCAAATACACCGCATCAGCCTGGTGAAAACTCCGCGCGAACTCATCGAGAAGATGCTGGGTCCTCGTATACCGGTGCGGCTGGAAGATCACGTGAATCCTCCCGAACCGGCACAACCGCGCCGCTGCCAGCGTTGCGCGCACTTCGGTCGGATGGTGGCCGTAATCGTCGACCACCGTCACCCCTCGCGCCTCACCGCGCCGCTGGAAACGCCGGTCCACCCCTGCGTACTCGAGCAACCCGCTCGCAATCACCGCCACCGGCACATCCAACTCCAGCGCCAGCGCCACCGCCGCCGTCGCGTTCAACACGTTATGCGCGCCCGGCACCCGGATCTCGAACGCGCCCAACTCTTCGCCGCGCAGCCGCAGCTTCCACCGCGAAGCCAGATGGCCATACTCGGCTTCGGCAATCTGTAGATCCGCCTGCGCGCTAACCCCGTAAGTAATCGTCCGCCGCTTCACCGCGGGCAGAATCTGCTGCACGTTCTCATCATCGAGGCACAGCACCGCCGCCCCGTAGAACGGTACCTTGTTTACAAAATCCCGGAACGCCGCCCGGATCTCTTCAATCGAGTGGTAATGGTCCAGATGCTCCCGGTCGATATTCGTTACCACGGCCAGAATCGGCGCCAGCTTCAGGAACGAACCGTCGCTCTCATCGCTTTCCACCAGCAGAAAATCACTCTGCCCCAGCCGGGCGTTCTCACCGCCCAGCGTGCCCACCTTCCCGCCCACCACTACCGTCGGATCGAGCCCCGCATGCGCCAGCACCGCCGCCGTCATCGACGTCGTCGAGGTCTTCCCGTGGCTCCCCGCGATGGCGATGCCGAACTTCAACCGCATCAGCTCCGCCAGCAACTCCCCGCGGGGAATCACCGGAATGCCCAACCGACGCGCCTCGACGAGTTCCGGGTTGTCCGCCCGTACCGCCGAAGTCACCACCAGCGCCTTCGCCCCGGCCACGTGTCCCGCCGCATGGCCCTCGTAAACCCGTATGCCCATCTGCGCCAGCCGCTCGGTGGTCGCCGAAAACCTCTGGTCCGAACCGGAGATCGTATAGCCGAGGTTGTGCAGCACCATGGCAATGCCGCTCATGCCAATGCCGCCAATGCCGGTGAAGTGCAGATGTTGTGGCTTAAAAAACATGCTAACCCTTTATTGTTTCAGGACCGGCTCCATTCCTCAAGCCCACTCCTCAAGCAGATCCGCCGCCCGCTCCGCCGCCCCCGTCCGCGCCAGGGCTCCCGCCGCCGCCCCCATCCGCTCGAGCACCCCCGGCTCCCGTAGCGCCGCAATCTCCGCCCGCAGCCGCTCCGGTGTGCATTCGGCGTCACGGACCATCCGCGCCGCTCCCTTCCGGACGAACGCCTCGGCGTTCCGCGCCTGATGGTCGTCGGCCGCGAACGGATAGGGCACCAAAATCGCCGGCTTGCCCGCCGCCGCCAACTCCGCCACGGCGCCCGCTCCCGCCCGGCAGATCACCAGATCCGCCGCCGCAAACGCCCCCGGCATATCCTCCAAAAACGGCGTCACTTCCAACCCGGCCACCGGCTCCGCCCCCGCTCCCGCCTGCAGCACCACCCGGACACCCTCTGCCGCCAGCCACGGCGCCAAGCCCCGCACTGCCTCGTTCAGCCGTCGCGCCCCCCGGCTCCCCCCCGTCACCAAGATCGACAACCGCTCCCCCGGAGCTTTCGGCCGCAGCGCGAAAAACTCCCGGCGCACCGGCAACCCCGTCAACTCTGCTCGCCCCGCCGGAAAGTACGGTACCGCCTCGTCAAAACTGACGAGCGCCCGCCGCGCCAACCTCCCCAGCCACCGGTTCGTCAATCCCGGCATCGCATTCGGCTCCATCAGCAGCAGCGGCACCCCGCACAGCCACGCCGCCACGCCCACCGGCCCCGCCGCGTACCCGCCCATGCTGAAAACGCCCGCCGCCCGCCGCGCCCGCAGCAGCCGCACGCACCGCCCCACGCTCCCTGGCAGTTCGAGCAGCGTCCGCACCTGCCGGACTCTTCCCTGCCCCTGCAAGCTTCCAATCGCAATCAACTCCAGAGGAAACCCCGCCGCAGGCACCAGCCTGGTTTCGAGCCCCCGCGCCGTACCCACAAACACCGGCTCATGGCCGCGCGCACGCAACTCCCGCGCCACCGCAATCCCGGGAATCACATGGCCACCTGTGCCGCCGCCTGCCATTACAAAAACCATTTAGTTCGATCGCTCACTCACGCTCAACAACAACCCCACCAGAAACAAGGTCGCCAGCAGCGAACTACCGCCGTAGCTGATCATCGGCAGCGGAATGCCCTTGGTCGGCCCGAGTCCGGTCACCACCGTCAGGTTAAACAGCGCCTGCCAGACGATCATCGTCGTCACCCCCAACGCGAGGTACCGCCCAAAGTCATCCGGCGCTACCAGAAACGTGCGGTACCCCCGCCACAGCACGACGAAAAATCCCACCAGCACCGCCGCCGTCCCCAACAACCCCAACTCCTCGCCAATGACGGCATAAATGAAATCCGTATGCGGCTCCGGCAGATAAAACAACTTCTGTTTGCCATCCATCAGCCCTAAACCGAACCATCCGCCCGAACCCAGCGCGATCTTCGCCTGCTGACCCTGCCACGCCGCATCCGGCGGAGCCCCCGAACTCCGCACGTAGGTCAGAATCCAGTCGTTCGGGTCAACCTGCTTCAAAACCCTGTGTTCCGGATCGAGCATGGCGATCATGCGTCCCACCCGGTATGGCTTGGCGGCAATCCCGGCCAGCAGCAACAGCGCCGCCACCGGCGCTACCTTCACCAGATACTTCAAATCGAGACCTGCCACAAAAAACGTCACCGCGGTCGCCGCCACTAACACCACCGCCGTCCCCAGGTCCGCCACCGAAACCGCCAGCGCCAGCGTCCCCAGGACCAGCCCGCAGCCGCCCAGCGTAAATCGCATGTTGTTCACCGCCCGGATGCGCCGCGTCAAGAAAAACGCGACGAAAACAACCAGCGCCGGCTTGGCCAACTCGCTCGGCTGCAGCCGCCCCACGCCCAGATTCAGCCAGCGGTGTTTGGCCCCGTCCATCACAAACGCCGCGATCAGCAGCATCAAGACCACCCCTACCCCGCCGAACGCCCACGACGGGGTGTTGAAGCGCCGGTAATCCAGCCGTTTCATCCCCATCATCACCAGAAACGAAGCCCCGGCCCACAGCAACTGATGGCCGAAAAAATGATGCGGCGGCACGTTGTACTTACCCTGCACCGCAATAATCGAACTGGCCGAATAGACCATCACAAGGCCAAAGGTAACCATCGCCACAATGGCCAAAAACAGCGTCTTGTCCGTCGAAAGTCGTTTTCCCATACCGTTTACTCCAACTGCCGGACCAGCTCTTTAAAGACCCGCCCGCGATGCTCGTAGCTTTGAAACTGGTCAAAACTCGCGCACGCCGGCGCCAGCAGGACCGTATCGCCACTAACCGCCCCGGCCCGCGCCGCCGCCACCGCCTCCGCCATCGTCCCGCAATCCCGCAGCGGCAGTCCGGGGTCGGCTTCGGCCAACTGCTCCCGGATCACGCCCGCCGCCGCACCGATCAGCAGCACCCCTTTGGCTTTCTCCCGCAGCCGCCCGGCCAGCGTCCGGTAGTCGCTCTGTTTATCCTTGCCCCCTAAGATGATCCACAAGCCGCCGGCAAAGGCGTCGAGCGCCTTCTCCGTCGCGTCCACATTGGTCGCCTTCGAATCGTTGTAGTAGGTGACGCCATCCAGGGTTCGCACTGGCTCAATCCGGTGTTCCACCCCGGGAAACGAGCGAATTCCCGCCTCAATCGCATCGAGCGAAACACTGGCCAGCCACGCCGCCGCCGCCGCCGCCATTACATTCTCGACATTATGCCGCCCGCGCAGCGGAATCGCCGATACCGGCAGCAGTTGCTGCTCGTCGACCGTAATCACGCCGTC
>JADCJL010000162.1 GCA_020247055.1 Acidobacteriaceae bacterium
GGATGCCAATGGCGGGGTAGCGGCCGTCGGGCGCGTGGCGATGGCGGTTGGCTGAGCGGAGCGCGTTTGGGAAGTCGTACCAACCGCCGCCGCGGAAGACGCGTTCTTTACCGTGGGGCGGTCCGGTGGGATCGGTTCGGGGCGAGGCGGGATAGGATCCGTACCAGTCGGCGCACCACTCCCAGACATTGCCGTGCATGTCATGAAGTCCCCAGGCGTTGGGGGGCTTCTGTCCGACGGGGTGGGTGGTGGCGAAGGAGCGGCTGTTGGCCCAGGCGAAGTCGTGGGTGCGGTCGCGGCCCGCGGGGTCGCTCCAGGGGTAGGCGGCGGCGGTGCCGGCGCGGGCGGCGTACTCCCATTCGGCCTCGGTGGGGAGGCGGAAGCGTCCCAAGCCGAGGGTATTCAGGCGGTTCAGGAAGCGCTGGGTATCGCTCCAGGAGACGGACTCCACGGGCCGGTCGAGGGGGTGACCGGGGGGGACGGGCGGGGAGGCGGCTTGTTGGAAGGCGGCGGGGTTTTCGCCGAGGACCGCTTGCCACTGCCGCTGGGTGACCTCAAAGACGCCGAGTTGAAAGCCGCGCGTGAGGGTGACGTCGTGTTGGGGGCCTTCGTCAGGATCGCGGCTGGATTCGGTGGCGGGGCTGCCGCGGCGGTAGGTTCCGGGCGGGAGGGAGACAAGCTCGAGGGGGACGCCGCCGGGGAGGGTGACGGAGGTGCGGGCGGGCGAGGGCGGGAGGGGCTCGAGTTGGAGATCGATCTGGAGGTCGACGGAGGAGGCCTCGGTTTCGACGCGGAACGGGTCGCCGGCGGCAATGCGGGCGCCGGTGGGGGCGACTACCGCGCCGCGGAGGCGACCGCGCGGGGCGACCAGGGTGAAGTCGGGAGTGGCGCGGATGCCGCCGTGGGTGGTGTGGTTTCCGAGGTTGACCTGCCAGGTGAAGCGGCGAGGGGTGGGGGATTGGAGGCGGTCGCGCACGGACAGGCGGGCGCGGTTGCCGGCGAGGAACTCGACGGTGAGGGTGCGTTCGGCCTGGACGCCGAGGGAGGCGTACTGGCTGCCGCCGCCGGCGACGGCGGTACCGCCCGAGGGTGAGGGAGTGAACGAGATGAGCTTTCCGGTGGTGCCGCGGGCCTTTTCTTCGACGTGCCGGCCATCGACCAGAAGGGTAGAGAAGTGGGCGGGATCGCGGGTTTTTTCGGGCCCGCCGGCGAAGCTGGCGCCATAGGCGAAGAGGTGGAGTTGGAGGGCTTCGGGCTGGTCCCAGGCGTGGCTGTGCCATTGGGTGTCGGCGTGAAAGGAGAGCAGGAGGTCGTCGGAGTCCTGCCAGCGGTTGCGGAAGAAGACGAGGCCTCCGGAGCCGGCGACGGCAGGGGGGAAGACGCCGGTGGGATCCTGGGCGGGGAGACTGGCCGGGTAGTAGAGCATGGCCCAGAGCGGCCCTTCGCGCCGCGGGTCGAAGCGGCGGGTGGCGGGCCCGGGGCTGGAGGTGCCGAGGTGGAGATCGTACCACCATTTGTAGAAGGGTTTTTGGGCGGGAGGGGTGAAGGCGAACAGCAGGCTGGCCCAGCCTTCGTCGCCGATGCCGGCGTGGCTGACGCCGGACATGAGCCAGGTCCGGCCGCCCCCCTGATCGACAAAGGTTCCGGAGTACATGGCCTGTTTCCACCAGGCGTGGCGAGCGGCTTCGGCCTCCAGTTCGGTATCGCCGACGGAGCGGAGGGCGAGCAGGGCGCGGAGCAGGAAGATGCCGCCATAGGCGGTGTAGCCGATGCCTTCCTGGGAGACGCCGAGTTCGTCCGCATTGCGCATGTGCTGGAGCAGGTCGCGTTTGAGGAGGGCGTAGCGGTCCGGCCGCTCTTTTTCGAGCCGGAGCGCGAGGAGTTCGATGAGCTCGCCGCCGCGGCAGACGGCTACCCAGTTGGAGCCTTTGTGCGGGGCCTCGACGTTGGCATGCCGGAAGGTGAGCCAGGAGTCGAGGCCGGCGCGGAGTTTTTCGGCGACCCAGCGGGTCTCGCCGGGGGACCAGAAGTCGCGGCACCAGTCATAGGCATAGGCGAAGCCGGCGCCGACGGTGGCGCGGGCGAGGCCGTAGCCCTGGTCGGGGAGGATGGTCTCGGGGGTGGCGCCGTCGTGGGTGGCGCGGATGGCGCGGTAGGCGACGGCGCAGTAGCGCGGCTCGCCGGTGAGTTGCGCGAGGAAGGCGGCCATGTTGGCGTGGTAGGCAGGGCCGTAGCGGCTGGCGGGAGCTTCGCGCAGGGCTTCCTCCGCGTCGACTTTCTGGCGCAGGCGGGTGAGCATCTCTTCGTGCGCGGAGCCCTTGACGGTGGTCAGCCGGCGTAACTCGGTGACTTTGTCCGGGTCGATCAGCAGCCGGGGGGCGGCTATCGCGCTCAGGGAGCCGATGCAGAGCAGGAGGAGAGGCCGCATAGCTTGATTATGCCGTGGGACGGGCCCGGGGGAGGGAGTAGGGAGGGAGTAGGGTGTTGCGGGCGGCGAACAGGTTCTGTAATGTGGAGGACGGTTCGAATTCAGGGAAGAAGGTCTTTGCACATGGGATATCTGGTGCGGTTGGGTTTGTTTTTAAGTCTGGCACTGAGCGTTTTCGGCCAGACGTTTGGGGATTTGTCCGGGGAGGTGCGCGATGCCTCCGGGGCGACCGTCGCGGGAGCGAAGGTATCGCTGCTCAATAGCGCGACGGGGGCGACCCGCGATACGGTGACGAGCGAAGCGGGTACCTATGCGTTTCCGTCGCTACAGCCGGGCAGCTACACGATGAAGGTGGAGAAGGCTGGTTTTAAGGCCACCACGCGCACGGGTCTGGAAATTCAGGTGCAGCAGAGCCGGCGGGAGGACGTGGACCTGCAGCTCGGCAACGTGACCGAGACGATTGAGGTGGCGGCATCGGCGCTTTCGCTGCAGACGGAGAACGCGACGCTGGGTACGGTGATTGACAACAAGCGCATTGTGGAGATGCCGCTGAACGGTCGGAACTATCTGCAACTGGTTTCGCTGGCGCCGAACGTGAGCTTCGGGTTTCCGTCGGCTGGACAGGCTGGCTCGCGTCAGGGCGGCATCCGGGCCGACCAGAGCATCTCGATTGGCGGGCAGCGGGCGCAGTTCAACCGGTTTACGCTGGACGGGATTGAGAACACGGACCCGAACTTCAACACCTACATCTCGCAGCCGTCGATTGACGCGATTCAGGAGTTTAAGGTGCAGAGTGGCGTCTATCCGGCCGAGTACGGCCGGGCGGCGTCGCAGATCAACGTGCTCACCAAGGGCGGTGGCAATGACTACCATGCCACGCTGTTTGAGTTCCTGCGGAACGAGAAGTTCGACGCCAAAAACTATGCGTTTACGGCCAACCGGCCGCCGAAGGATCCGTTCAAGTGGAATCAGTACGGGTTTACGCTGACCGGTCCGGTGGTGATCCCGAAGCTGTTCAACGGGCGGAACAAGCTGTTCTTCATGACGAACTACGAGTGGTTCCGGCAGCGGCGGGCGCAGCAGGGTGTTTACAACCTGCCGAGCGAAGCGATGCGGGGCGGGAACTTTGCCGGCGTGGCGTCGATTTTTGATCCGTTGACGCGGGCGCCGGGGGCGACGGGCGTGGTGGCGGCGGTGCCGTTTCCGAACAACGCGATTCCGTCGAGCCGCTTTCATCCGACCTCGGTGAAGCTGCTGGAGTTCTACCCGACGCCGAACGTGGCGGGAGCGGGGCTGCGGAACAACCGGGCACAGGCGCTGGGCCGGCCGATTGATCGCGACCAGTTGACGGTGCGCGGCGACTACAATGAGTCCTCGAAGTCCACCTGGTTTGGACGCTACAGCTGGGGTGACGAGAATCAGTTAACCGAGCAGCTGCGGCTGAACGGGGATAAGATCATCACCAACTTCGACCAGTACATGGTTTCCAACACCCGGGTGCTTTCGCCGACCATCGTCAACGAGGCGCGGTTCGGGCTGAGCCGGTTCTACAACACGACCGGTCCGGAGTTGGCGTTTACGCGGAACGTGGTGGGGGATCTGGCGATTCCGGGCTTGAACGCGGGGCCCGGCGTGCAGTGGGGCATTCCGGCCATCGGGTTCGGCGGCACCTACTCCGGCTTCGGCAACGGTTCGGAGGGACCGTATGAGAACAATAACCGGGTGATTCAGATCAACAACAACCTGTCGGTGATTCGGGGCAAGCATACGTTCCGGATGGGCGGCGAGATGCGTTGGGATAACTACTTCCAGGTGGGCAACCAGTTTGCGCGCGGCGAGTTTCTGTTCATTCCGAACGCGACGAACAACCCGGGCGTCTCCGGTACGGGCGATGGCTTTGCGGACTACCTGCTGGGCCAGACCAACCAGGCCGAGGCGGCGGTGTCGATTGCGCGGGCGCGTTTCCAGGCGGTGAACTTTGCGCTGTATTTCGACGATACGTGGAAGATTTCGTCGAAATTCACGCTGAACTGGGGTATCCGGTATGAGAACAACCCCCCGTGGCAGGACCAGACGGGGACGCTGTTCAACGCGATTGTCCGGCAGGATATCCGGCCGGCGAGCTTCCAGGGTGCGAACGTGGCGGATCGCGGAATTTACCCCTACTTCATGCGGCAGGGCACGGGGACGGATCCGTACGAGGGGATCAACCTGCGGTGGCCGAATATTGAAGTAGCGCGGAACGGATCGCTGGGCAACCGGCTGGTGGCGCGGGACAACAACGACTGGGCGCCGCGCATTGGCTTGAGTTGGAGTCCGACGGCGAAGTGGGTTATCCGCGCCGGCACCGGGATGTTCTACAACCAGGACACGGGCAATCCGCGGTTCGACATGGCGCGCAACCTGGCGGGCCGTCTGCGGTTCAACTCGAACACGGTGACGCCGAATCTGACGTGGAACAACGCGCTGGCGGCGGCGGCGGGCGGGATTGCCCAGGTGCCGACGCCGTATGCGTTTGCTAATCCCTACAACCGGCGGACGCCCTATTCGGCGCAATATCTGCTGAACGTGCAGCGGGAGCTGCCGGGCCAGATCCTGTTTGAGGTGAGCTATCTGGGCAGCGTGAGCCGGAAGCTGGAAGCGCTGCGGGCGGTCAACGAAGCGATGCCGGCGCCGCGGACGACGGGATTGAGCCTGGCGCAGCGTTCGCCGTTTCCCAACTTCGGCCGCATTCAGTTGGTGGATAACGGCGGCACGGGGAACTACAACTCGTTGGGTGTGAAGGTGACCAAACGGTACTCTGCGGGGTTGACGTTCCTGTCGGCCTACACCTGGGCGAAGTCGCTCGATACGGCGACGGCGATCCGGAACCAGGGCGGCGATACGCTGTTCCCGCAGAACAGCTACTGCCGGGCGTGCGAGTATGCGCGGTCGTCGTTTGATACGCGTCACCGGGTGACGACATCGGTTTCCTGGGATCTGCCGTTTGGCAAGGGGCAGCGGTTTGCGATTGAGAACGGGTTTGCCAACGCCGTGCTGGGCGGCTGGCAGCTGGGTTCGATTGTGACGATGCAGACCGGGTTCCCGATGACGATCACGGTGGGCGGCGACCCGTCGAACACGGGCGGCCAGTTCGACCGTCCGAACTCGACGGGGTCGAACGGGCAGCTGGAGAACGGAAACCCGGCGCAGTGGTTCGACTGGCGGGCGTTTACGCGCCCGGTGGACGGGACGTTTGGGAACGTAGGACGGAACACGATGAACAGCCCGGGGATTGTGGCGTGGGATTTCTCCACGTTTAAGAATTTCACGATGCCGTTCAGCGAGAAGCATGTGCTGCAGTTCCGGTTTGAGGGGTTCAATATCATGAACCATCCGGTGTGGGGCAACCCGAACACGAACCTGGCTTCGGCGGTGTTTGCGGCGGGTTCGCTGGCGCCGGTATCGCAGGGTAACTTTGCGACGATTACCGGGACGCGGACCAATATGCGGAACCTGCAGTTCGGTTTGAAGTATAACTTCTGAGGAATTCGCGCACAACGGACTCGCTTCGGCCCGGCAGGAGGAGCGAGTCCCTCGCCCATCGGTGCCGGGCTGTGCGCTCCTCACCAGCCCGGGCGGTTGCAGTGTTTCTTGGCGGCGGCGAGCGGGATCCCAAACATCAGCGCGGTTCCCAGATTCAAAACCAGATTACCCCACGCCTGATGGGCGATGGTAAACGCGCAGTCGACCCCGAACCACACGGCCAAGGGCAGCGCGATCGCCTTCCACGCCCATTCCTGACCGGCTGCGAACGGTCCCCGCGCTAGTGTGATGATGCCGGTCATCCATCCCACCATGACGGCGCCTATGATGCCGTTGGCAAAGTAGATGTAGCCCTGCGTGGAAGTCCCCACCTGTTCCGGAGCCGTCCAATGCTGATAGTAGACGAGGTTGAAGAACGAAGCCCCCGCCGGCGGCGCCAGAAGGAGCAGGGCGCTTAACGAGAGAATCGCCACCGCCGCGGCCTGGACCAGACGGGACCAAAGTTGTAGTTGCGGCTTGCTGGCCATTGTTCGCTGCCTTCTCATAACGTAACACCGGATCGACGGCTTCGCAGCGATCTCACGTCCGAAGCTCTGTTGGCTTGGCGTGAACCGGTCACGAGCCGGGGGGATGCCGGGGCGGGATGGATTCGCTCCGGAACGACCGATCCCGGCGCGAGGCAGTCTTTTGCCTGGCTTTTCGCCGGAAGTCGGCAGCGCGCGCAACCCTCTGCCGGCCACAGCAAGAGGTACGGTTTGTACGGGGCAATGCCCGAGACGGCAAACGCGCAGGCCCTGCCCCCGCTTACGCCCCAACAGCCATCCGCGCGAGGCCCGGCAACTCGTCCCGGATCCGCCGGAACGCCGCCCGTCGCTGCTCCTCATCCCCGCCGCATCGTGGCCCACAACCTCGTCCACTCCCCTCGACCGGTGCCTCGTCAGCTCAATCTCCAACTCCGTCATCACCGCAATCGCCTACGGCCGCACCAAAGCCGCCGGTGTTGCCGTGCGGCACACCTCAAAACGGTCTCGCACCCCGTGCCGGGTTCGCCGGAGGAAGCACCAGGATCTTCGGCTTCATCCAGCCCTACCGCTCCTTCCGGATCGCCGTCTCGTAGTAGGCCCGCATCCGCGTCTAAAGAACGCGCACAACGGACTCGCTTCGGCGCGGCAGGAGGGGCGAGTTCCCCGCTGATGCCCCGCCTTCGCGGCCTGTGCGCTTTTTTGAAAGCGCGCACAACGGACTCGCTTCGGCGCGGCAGGAGGGGCGAGTTCCCCGCTGATGCCCCGCCTTCGCGGCCTGTGCGCTTTTTGAAAGCGCGCACAACGGACTCGCTGCGGCGCGGCGGGAGGGGCGAGTTCCCCGCTGGTGCCGCGCCTTCGCGGCCTGTGCGCGTTTGGGCGCTGCGGAGCCGAACGACGCCTCCCGTCGATGCCAATGGGAGGCGTCGTTTTCTGATCTGCTGTTGACGGGGTGGCCGGGTAGGTCGGGACGCTGTCCGACGGACGACTGTCCTGAACTTCGCTCATAAAGGAAGGGAGCGAGATGCCATCCGGTGCGCGCGGCGCGGGGAGGTTGGGCTCGTCCCTCTTGCTGTAGCTGCCGAGTAACGTAGAGCGCGCGGCGGGAGGCGTCTCGCCGGGCGACGAAGCTACTGTTGTGGCCGCTGTTGGCGGGGGCGGGTCAGGCGGGTTGGGCTTCGAGGCCGGCAAGGGGGCCGGTGCTGCTTGAGAAGGCGTCGGCTTCGACGCCCAGTTGGTGGAGCATGGTGAGGAAAAGATTGGCGAGGGGGGTGTTGTTGTCGCGGCGGAAGGCGAGGTGCTGGCCGTGGCGGAAGGCGCCGCCGGCAAGGAGGATGGGGAGGTTCGTGTTGTCGTGGGTGTTGGCGTCGCCCATGTTGCTGCCGTAGAGCACCATGGTCGAATCGAGCAGGCGCCGGCCGCCATCCCGGGTGCTGGCGAGGCTCTCGAAGAGCTTCCGCAGTAAGGCCATCTGCTGGCGGTCGGCGTCGTCGAGTTGGCGGAGCTTTTCGGCGGACTGGCCGTGATGGCTCAGGTTGTGATAGCCGTCGGTGGTGTCCTGGCCCGGGTGGAGGTGGAAGACCGGGGTGGCGAAGGCATCGACCATCAGGGTGACGATGCGCGTGGAGTCCGATTCGAGGGCGAGGCGGGCCATCGAGAGCATCAGGTCGAACTTTTCAAAGAAGAGCTTGCGGTCTTCCAGGTCGGCGGGCGCGGGGGCGGCGGCGGGAGGCTTGGGACGCTGCTCCCACTCGGCGGCGCGATGAAGCCGCTGCTCAAGTTCGCGCACCGAGGTTAGGTACTGCTCGAGCCGGGCGCGGTCGTCGCGGCCGAGGGCGCGGGCGTAGTGCCGGGTGTCGTCGAGGAGCAGATCGAGAATGCTGCCGCGCTCGGCGAGGCGGTGCAGTTGGCGCTCGACTTCGGCGGGCGCGCCCTGCAGGAACAGGCGGCGGTAGAGGGCCGGGGCGCTGTCTTCGGCGGGCAGGAGGACGCCGTCGCGGGTCCAGGAGAGGCTGCGGTTGGCCTTGTCGATGTTGACGCCAAGGTTGAGCGTGGGGAAGCGGGTGGCCTGGCCGAGCTTTTCGGCGGCGAACTGATCGAGCGAGATGGCGTTGCGGAAGCCGCTTTTGGTGGGGCCGCGGGCGCCGGTGAGGAAGCAGTTTTCGGTGCTGTGGCCGCCTTCGACGGCGGGGTGGGAGAGGCCGCTAAAAACGGTGAAGTCGCTGCGAAACGGGGCGAGGGTGGTGAGGTAGGGGGAGAGAGTATAGTCGCGGCCGGCGGTGGCGGGAAAGAAGGGCTTGGGCAGCACGCCGAGATTGTTGGAGATGAGCAGCATGCGGCGCGGCGGGCTGGCGGCGAAGCACTCGAAGGTGGGCATGGCGAGTGCGATGCCGGCGGCGCGGAGGAAGCGGCGGCGGGAGTTCATGGCTTTTGTTGTACCTGAAGCTGGTTGGGACCAAGAAATAAGGGGCTCTGCACGAGGGAGAGGAGCAGATCGCGGGTGCGGAAGCCAGAGGCGGCGTGGGCGTCGAGGATCGCCTCGATGGCCGGACGTTCGGAGAAGCGGACGGGGGTGCCAGTGGCGTAGATGGTGAACTGGTGGAGGAGGTTGCGGGCGAGTTGCCGGGGCTGGGCGGCGAGGATGGCTTTGAGGTCGCGGATGTCGCGGAAGGATTGGCCGTTGCGGAGTTTGCCGCCGGGGTGGACGGGGCTTGAGAGGGTGTAGGCGAAGTCGTGGCCAGCGCGGTCGATGCCAATTACGGCATCTCCTTCGTGGATGCCGCGGTAGCGGGTGCGCCAGGCGCCGAGAATATCGAAGTTTTCGAGCGCCAGTCCGACGGGGTCGAAGCGGGCGTGGCAGTTGGCGCAGGAGGCGTCGCGGGTGTGGAGGGCGAGGAGTTCGCGGATGGTTTTAGCGCCGCGAATGTCCGGCTCGACGGCGGGGACCTTGGCGGGCGGCGGGGGCGGGGGCTCGCCGAGGAGGCGTTCCATGATCCAGGCGCCCCGGAGGACGGGAGAGGTGGTGGTGCCGTTGGCGGTGACCTTCAAAATGGCGGCCTGCGTCAGGAGGCCGCCGAGCGGGCTGCCGGGCGGCAGCTTGACCGGGCGCAGGGCGGAGCCGGAGAGTGGGGGCAGACCGTAGTGGCGGGCGAGGCGGGTGAGCGGGGCGTCGGGTCGCGAGTTGGTGAGGAAGTGGGAGAGCCGGGTGGCGATGGGGTAGTGGTCTCCGGCCGGCGCGGGTTCGCGCAGGTAGAGGAAGTGCGGCGAGCAGAGGAAGGCCTTGTAGCCGGCGAGCATGGCCTCTTCAAACTTCGCGCCCTGGCGGAGCCGCGCGAGGACGAGATCGACAAAGCGGGCGAGGGCGGCGGGGTCGACCGGCTCCTGGGCGGCGAGCGCGGCGAAGCGATGCAGCAGGCGGCGGGCGGCGGCGGCGGGTTGGGCCGGGGCGGGAGCGATGCCGAGATCGTCAAACAGGACGCGGTGCGACGGGGGCGGCCAAGCGGGCGGGGGGAGGGGCCCTTCGACTTCTAGCCACTGGACGGCGATGCCGGGCTGGCCGTCGGGGGGAAAGGGCGGGTAGCGATAGGTGGGCGGGCCGCCGTCGACGTTGCGGGCGAGCGGGACGGGCAGACCGAGGGGGCTGTATTCAAAGGTCTCGTGCTCGCGCAGATGGATGATGGTTGCAAACTCCCGGGCAACCGGCTCGATATCCATGATGCCGCCGGTGGCGCGGACGTCGCCGGAGACATCGGGGCCGGAGGGTTTGCGGGCGCGGAAGGTCATCGGGACGGGTTGCGCGGCGGGGACGAGGGTGTAGCCGGGAAGCTGCCGGACGGCGCGGGCGGAGAAGCGGACGCGATAGGGGCCCGGGAGTTTGGCGGTGAACTGTTTGGGGTAGCCGTAGTAGGGCCAGTGGGCCGAACGGAACAGGGCCATCTCCAGGGTGGGGTCGTCTTTAACGGCGTCGCGTTGTTTGGGGTCGAGGGCTTGGTTGTGGCGGGCGAAGAACATGGCCTCGCGTTCGCCGAAGGTGACTTTTTCGGGGAACAGGGCGGTGCCGACGGCGCGGAACTTCGTGACGGGTGGAGGCTGCGGCCCGGAGGCGACGGCCTGGCGCAGGGCGGCTTCGGCGGCGTCGAGATAGGCCAGCAGCTGGACGCGGGACATGTCGAGCGTGTCGGCAGCCTTATTGAAGCGATGGCCTTCGCGATCTTCGGGGAGCATGTCGCGGATGTCGAGGTGGGGCAGTTGCAGGAGATCGCGGAGGTTCTGCTCGTACTCGTCGCGATTCAGGCGGCGGAGGGGGCCGCGGCCGTGGCGGCGCACTTCGGCCGCGTCGGCTTCGTGGAGCTGGTGGCGGAGGGGGGCGAGCATCGCCGAGCGCTGAGCGGCGGAAAAGGGTACGCCTGGGGGCGGCATTTCGCCTTGGGCGACGCGGTCGTGGAGGCGGATCCAGCGGTCGCGGATGGCCCGATCGGCAAAGCGGACGGGCAGGGCGGCGAGGTCGAGGCCGCCCTGGGCGTTTTGGGCGTTGTGGCAGCCGTGGCAGAGGGCGGGTACGAGCGGCTGTCCCGGGGCGGGCAGGGTGGCGAGCAGGAGCAGGAGAGCCGCGGCTTTCAACGTTTCCCCGCGAGCGCGTCTTTGATTTTGGCGGAGTCGTAGGCGTGCACGTTGGTGATGCGAAGCTCTTCGAGGCCTGTTTTGGGGTCGACGAAGCCGTCGATCTGGTCGAGCAGCTGGGCGCGGGTGAGCTTCCAGACGACCTGGCCGCCGGGGTTGATTTCGGCCAGCTGATCGCGGCCTTCGGCGGTGGATTTCATATGGTAGTCGCCGCAGGCGAGCAGGAGGTTGCCGTTGGCGAGGCGCTGCATGCCGAGCAGGTAGCGGGTGGCGAGGCCGAGGTCGGCGGCGGTCCAGGAGCCGGTGCGGTGGCGCTGGGCATCGAAGCGGAGGAGTTGGAGGCCCGTGGCGGTGGTGGCGTAGAGGGAGCCGTCGCCGGGTTCGAGGGTGGCGAAGGCGAGGTGGGGCGCGGGGGGCGTGGGGGTGAGGTGGGGCGCGAGGTCGATGGTGGCAAGGATTTTTCCCGTGCCCATTTCGACCTCGAGCAGCGTTTTGCGGGCATATTGGACGATCCAGAAGGCGTTGCCGCGGGCGGAAGGGCGGATCATGCGGTAGCGGGAGTGGACGGGTTCGGGCCGCAAATCGGGAACGTGGGTGCGGCTGACAACGGTGCCCTGGCGGTTGATGACGCGGATTTCGGCGGCTTCGCTGTCGAGCATGGCGAAGTGACGGCCGCCGTCGAGGACGGCGCCGCCCGGGGCTTCGACGTCGTTGCCGTGGCGGACGGCGGGGTGTTCCAGGATGAGGCGGTTGTTTTTATCGAAGACCGCCAGCCCATCGCGGTGGACGTAGAAGATGCCGCCGTCGGGGAGGCGCCAGGCGTCCCAGATGTTGCGGTGGCCGGGGTGTTTGAGGACGCTGGTGACGCGGCCGGCGCGGTTGACTTCGATGACCTGATTTTCTGCGGCGAGGAGGAAGCGTTGTTCGGCGACGGCGGGCAGGGCCGTGGCCAGCACGGACAGCAGGGGCAGGAGAGAGTGGGAGGAAGGCACAGATCTGGTAAGACCATATGCCCGGCGATTGCTTCCTGTCAAGCGCGTCGATAGACAAGCCCGGGTAAGAGAGGATTGACTGATCCGTCTTTCGGAACAGGTGTTGTCAGTACGCACAAAGGTTTGCTCAGGCAAAACTACGGTACAAGCCTGATTGATGCCGTTCCGGCGACGGGTGCCAACGGGCACGGACGTGCGGGACGGAGAGGCGATAAAGATGAGAAAGTTAAGCTTTGCGGGGCTGGTCCTGCTGCCTCCTGCCGGCGCATTTGCGCAGGCCAACAAGGTGAATGTTTGTCATGCCACCGGCAAGGGTGGTTTTCAATTGATCCGTGTCGCGTCCAGCGCACTGCGTACTCACCTGCAGCACGGCGATAAACTCACTGGGGAGACAGTCTTGCAGGGCACACCGTAGGGAGGACTTTACGGGAGCACGGTGACGCCGATGACGATCCTGGGCGAGGACTGCAGCCAGAGCATTCTGCTCAAGATTGAGGCCAGTCAGAACTTTTCGGGGGGGCGGTTGGGCGGGTTGGTCCTGTGCGGAACCCGGATTACCGAAGGTGATTGGTGGTGCGACCTATCCGGTCTATCCGCACTACACCTGCACGCCGCCGGAGGAGGGCTGGGTGGTGCAAGTGGGAACGCCGCTGCCTACCGGCCCCTTTGTGCTGTGTGGCAAGTAGTTTGCAGTTGACGGCCGGCTTTCCGGCTTGGCCGTGACGCGAACCGGCTGAGACGGGCGGAATCCACTCCGCCGCCCGTTCCAGCCGGTTTCTTGATGGCGGGTTGCTGTGGGAATGGCGGCTGCTTCAGGGCGCCTGGAGCGTTTTGAGATAGTCGACGAGGTTGCGGATGCGGAGCCGGACGACGTTCGGATCCTCGCCGCTGCCGCGGAAGGAGTTGCCCCAGATGGGCATCTCTTTGCTGCCGTGCGCGGGAGTGCCGGGTTCTTTGTCGAGCATGTTCGTGAGGTGGAGGCTGGGAAACTTGCCGGCGTGGGTTTTGGTGAGCTGTGTGAGGTCCGTGGGGGCGTCTTTGAGGGAGGAGAGGGCGGGGCCATCGCCTTTGCCGGTGGCGCCGTGGCAGCCGGCACAGAGCCAGCGGTACATCTCCGGGCCGGAGTTGACCGGCAGCGCGAGCAGGCGGGTGGGCATCTCTTCTTTACCGGCGTTACCGGCCGGCATGTGTTTCTGCACGGTGGGTATCTGCAGCGATTCGACGTAACGAGTCAGATTGTAGATCCGCATCTGGGTTTCGGTCTCGGACTGCTGGGAACTGCGGAAGACCTCTCCCCAGATCGGCATATCCGCACTGCCGTGAGCGCCGGCGGAGGGGATGCGGCCGAGGGTCATCATGACCCGGTCCTTGGGGAAGGCGCCGCCGTTGTTGGTGGCGAGCAATGTCAGATCCGGCGGCACACCGCGCAGGGCGGGGGCCGCCGGGCCGCCTCCTTTGCCGTCTGCCCCGTGGCAGGAGGCGCAATAGCTGGCGAACATGGCGGCGCCGGCGTTGGCGCGGATGTCGCTGATGGGTATCTTCTGCAGTTTCTCCTGGCTCAAGGCGAGGGAACTGATCAGGAAAAGGCCGCAGGGCAGGGTGGCTGCGAAGTGCCGGCGAAGTTGCATGGGAACCTCCAGTGAGATGGGGTGCAAGCTGCAATCGATAGGCCAATCCGCCGCCGGGTGATGGAACCGCAGATGCAGGAGGGCTGGTTATGGGAATTCCGGTGATGATTCCGCCGCTGGCGCTGCCGGGTGAGTTGGCGGTTCCCGAGGCGGCGCGCGGCATGGTGATTTTCGCGCACGGCAGCGGCAGCAGCCGTTTCAGCGTGCGCAATCAGGCCGTGGCGGCGCATCTGCGCGCCAAGGGCCTGGGCACGCTGCTGATTGACCTGTTGACTGCCGCCGAAGACGAGCAACCGGATTACCGGTTTGACATCGAACTGCTGGCCAGCCGGCTGGTGCAGGCGACGGTGTGGGTTCAAGAGTATCCGTTGAGCCGGCAGTTACCGATTGGGTACTTTGGGGCAAGCACGGGGGCGGCCGCGGCGCTGCGGGCGGCGGCCGAACCGGACAATCCGGCGTATGCCGTGGTTTCGCGCGGCGGCCGGCCGGAACTGGCGGCAAGCACGCTTGGGCTAGTGCGGGCGCCGACGCTGCTCGTGGTGGGGAGCCAGGATGGCACCGTGCTCGGCTACAACAAGCGGGCTCTCCGGCAACTGAACCCGCAGAGCAGGCTGCAGGTTATCGAAGGGGCCACTCACCTGTTTGAGGAGCCCGGGGCGCTTGAAGCGGTGGCGCGGATGGCGGGCGGGTGGTTCGTGGACCACCTGCCGGGCTGAGCACTAGGTCACACCCGGCTAGGCCAATTCCCCAGGCGCTGGGTGTGAAGACTCAGACGTTCTCTATTTGGCGCCGATGGAGCGAATGGAATGCCAACTGCATCGGAAAAGGCCCTATGGCAGCCAAACAGTTCTATTTTCGATCCGAAGCGCGGGAGAAGCTCCTGCGCGGGGCGGCGGTGGTGGCGGATGCGGTGCGGGTGACGCTGGGGCCTAAGTCGAAGTGCGTGCTGATCGACAAGCAGTTCGGCCGGCCGGTGGTGTGCAACGACGGGGTAACGATCGCCAAGGAGATCGAGGTCAAGGAGCCGGTGGAGAACCTGGGGGCGAAGATGCTGCGGGAGGCGGCCGAGCGGACGGCGGAGGCGGTGGGCGACGGGACAAGCACGTCGACGGTGCTCGCCTATTCGATGCTGGCCGAGGGGATGCGCAACATCGCGGCGGGAGCGAGCAGCATTGAGATCAAGCGGGGGCTGGACCGCGGACTGCGGGCGGCGGTGGCGGCGCTGGCGGCGTTGTCGCGGCCGGTGCAGGGGCGGCAGGAGCGGGTGTACGTGGCGGCGGTGTCGGCGCACAACGATGAGTCGATCGGGAACATGGTGGCGGACGCGGTGGAGCGGGTGGGGCCGGAGGGGGTGATTACGGTGGAGGAGGCGAAGACAACGGAGACGGTGCTCGACGTGGTGGAGGGGATGCAGTTTGACCGGGGCTACATTTCGCCGTACTTTGCGACGGAGCAGGAGGGGATGCGGGCGGTGCTGGACGATCCGCTGATTCTGATCTTTGAGAAGCGGATCAGCAACATTAAAGAGCTGCTGCCGGTGCTGGAGGAGATTCTGCGGTCCGGACGGTCGCTGCTGGTGATTGCCGAGGAGGTGGAGGGCGAGTCGCTGGCGACGCTGGTGTTGAACAAGATCCGGGGGACGATTCCGTGCGCGGCGGTGAAGGCGCCGGGGTTTGGGGACCGGCGGAAGGCGATGTTGCAGGATATTGCGATTCTGACGGGCGGGGTGCTGATTGCCGAGGAGTTGGGGACGAAGCTCGAGAACGTGACACTGGCGGATTTGGGGCGGGCCAAGCGGGTGGTAATTGACAAGGACACGACAACGATTGTGGGCGGGGGCGGCGAGCGGGCGAAGCTGGATGCGCGGTGCGCGGAGATCCGGCGGCAGATTGAGGAGACGACCTCGGACTATGACAAGGAGAAGCTGCGGGAGCGGTTGGCGAAGCTGGCGGGCGGGGTGGCGGTGATCCGGGTGGGGGCGCTGTCGGAGTCCGAGATGAAGAACCGGAAGGAGGCGTTTGAGGATGCGATCAGCGCGACGCGGGCGGCGGCGGAGGAGGGGATTGTGCCCGGGGGTGGCCTGGCGCTGCTGCGGTTGATTGGGGCGATTGAGGCCGAGGAGAAGCTGGCGGAGGATGATGAGCGGACGGGCATCCGGCTGCTGCGGCGGGCGGTGGAGGCGCCGGCGCGGCAGATTGCGATCAACTCGGATGCGGACGCGGGGGTGGTGGTGGACCGGATGCGGGCGTCGGAGGGGAGTGTGGGATTCGATGCCGCCCGGTGCCGGTACGTGGATCTGATGGAGGCGGGGATTGTGGATCCGACGAAGGTGGTGCGGGTGGCGCTGGAGAATGCGGTGTCGGTGGTGGGAACGCTGCTGCTGACGGAGGCGACGATGACGGATGTGCCGCGGCCGGTGGAGAAGCCGGGGGGCGGGGAGCGGGAGTGAGCGGGCCGAGGGGAGCGTGCGTTGGGCTGGGCGCGTTCTGGGCCGCGCTGGTGGTGGTGTGGGGGCAGCCGGCGGGGGTGCCGGTGGACTATGCGGCGCGGCGGCAGATCATGGTGCGCGAGCAGTTGGTGGCGCGCGGGATTAAGGATCCGCAGGTGCTGGCGGCGATGGGGCGGGTGCCGCGAGAGTTGTTTGTGCCCCCTGGGCAAGAGCCTTTTGCCTACGAAGACCGGCCGCTGCCGATTGGCCATGGGCAGACGATTTCGCAGCCCTACATCGTAGCTCTGATGACGGAGTTACTGGCGCCGGGTAAGCGAGACCGGGTGCTCGAAGTGGGGACCGGCTCCGGCTATCAGGCGGCGGTGTTGGGGCGGCTGGCGGGAAAGGTGTTCAGTTTGGAGATTGTTCCGGAGCTGGCGCGGACGGCGGCGCTGCTGCTGCGGGCCAAGGGGTTTCGCAACGTGCAGGTGCGAGAGGGGGATGGGTACAAGGGCTGGGTGGCGTTTGCGCCCTACGACCGGATCCTGTTGACGGCGGCGCCGCCGGAGATTCCCGCCGCGTTGGTGGCGCAGCTGCGTCCGGGCGGGCGGCTGGTGGCGCCGGTGGGGGAACAGACGCAGCGGTTGGTGGTGGTGGACAAATCCCTCGACGGCAGGACCCAGACCCGGAGTATCATTCCGGTGCGGTTTGTTCCCATGGTCCGGGAGAGCGGGGCAGGGAAGGAGTAAGCTGAGGAGACCGGTCATGAACGAACATCACCCCTATCATCCGATCATTTATGTGCGCGGCTTCGCGGCGACGCAGGGCGAGATTGAGGAGACGGTGGCGGACCCTTACATGGGGTTCAATACCGGGTCAACGAAGTCGCGCGTGGCTTGGACCGGCGAGCGGCAGCGCTTCTACTTTGAATCCCCGCTGGTGCGGCTGATGAGCGACCACGAGTACGAAGACGTTTTCGTGGAGGGGGAGGACCTGCTGGCGGTGCGGCCGACGGACAAGGCGGTACCGTACCGGAGTATTGTGATCTATCGTTACTACGACGATGCATCGAAGGACTTCGGCGATGGGAAGACCCCGCCGATTGAACAGTTTGCGCGGGGGCTGGGGCAGTTGATTCTCCGGCTGCGGGAGCGCGTTTGCGCGAACGCGAAAAACGGGGTGACGCCGGCGGATTTCCGGGTGTATCTGGTGGCGCATTCGATGGGCGGGTTGGTTTGCCGGGCGTTTTTGCAGAATCCGGCGCTGGGCGAGGCGGAGGCGCGGGGGGCGGTGGATAAGGTGTTCACCTACGCGACGCCGCATAACGGGATTGATATGCGCATCGTGCGCAACGTGCCGGGCTGGGTCTCGTTTGGAGATATCAACAACTTCAACCGCGGGAGAATGGCTGGTTATCTGGGACTGCCGCCGAGCGATGATGTATCGGTAGTGAAGAATTTTCCGCCGGAACGGATTTTTAATCTGGTGGGGACCAACCCGGGAGATTACAGTGTGGCGGGAGGCTTGTCGAGTTGGGCGGCCGGGCCGGCAAGCGACGGGTTGGTGCGGATTGAGAACGCGACAACGCACGGGCCGGGTCCGGACGGCACGGATGTGACTTCGCCCCGGGCTTTCGTCTTCCGGAGCCATTCCGGACATTACGGGATTGTGAACTCGGAGGAGGGATACCAGAACCTGACGCGGTTTTTGTTCGGAGCTTTGCGTGTGGATGGCATCCTGGACGTTGACGACATCTCGCTGCCGGCGGAGGTGCAGAAGGCCCACCAGGAGGGCAGCACGGTGCAGGCTTCCTATCAATTCGAAATTGCGGCCAGCGTGCGCGGCTGCCAGTGGCAGATGACGCGGCGGGAAGTGCGGGAGAACTCGGCCGTCTTCCGGACCTACAATGAACTGTTTCCGGGTACACCGCGCACGCCGCGCCCGCCGGACCGGACGAAGAGTCCGCACCTGTTTTCGTTGTTTCTCGATCCGAACAAGAGCGTGAAGGGTTCGCGGTCGGTGAGCTTTGCTTTTGACCTGAAGGTGCTGGTGCCGGACTACGTGGTGGACGGGCTACTGTTTTTGAAGCGGCACTACGAAGGCGGTTTCATCTACCGGGAGCTGATTCTGGTGGAGGCGTTTCCGGACAAGACCGCTCCGTCCGGTTGGCGCATCCGGTACGGCTATCAGGACATGAATCCGGGCAAGCCGGGGGTGGAGGCGCAGACGCGGGAGCTGGTGGCGGGAGACCCGGGCAAGGGCATCGCCTTCGACATTCCGATTGAGCAGAAGACACGGCCCGGCCTGCGCGGGCGGCTGCGTCTCGAGGCCCGGCCGTGGACGTAGGCGGCGTCCGTTACTCGTAGCGCAACGCTTCGGCCGGGAGCACTTTGGTGGCTTGGCGGGCGGGATAGAGCGTGGCGAGGAAGCTGACGAGCAGGGCGCCGCCCGAAACCCAGAGGGCGTCGACGGGGCGCGGCTCGAAGGGCACGTAGCTGAGGGCGTAAACTTCGGCGTCGAGCGCAATCCAGCGGTAGTGTTCGGCCAGGTAGCTTAGGCCATAGCCCAGCACGAGGCCGATGGCGGAGCCGGCGGCGCCGATCATGAGGCCCTGCAGAATGAAGATGCGACGGATCTGGTCCCAGCGGGCGCCCATCGAGACCAGCACGGCGATGTCCCGGTTCTTCTCCATCACCATCATGATGAGGCTGATGAGAATGTTCAGCGCCGCGATGAGCTGGATGAGCGAGATGGTAATGACGGTGACGACGCGGTCCATTTTGAGCGCCGAGAGGATCTGCTTATTCTGCTCCTGCCAGTGGGTACCGCCGACTTTGTTGCCGCCGATTTGCTCCGCCTGGGCGGCGACAGCGGGTGCGAGCGCAACCGGATCGACCTTCATCTCGATGGCGTTGACGGCGCCGGGCTGGCCGAGCACCATCTGCACGTCGCGCAGCCGGGCAAAGCCCCACGTGTTGTCGAGATCGTAGAAGCCGCTTTCAAAGATGCCAACGACGCGGAATTTGTGATAGCTGGGCCGGGGGCCGAGGGGGGTGAGGTCGCCGTTCGGGCTAATGACGGTGACGATGGAATCGAGCAGCATGCCGGAGCGGCCGGCCAGACGGGAGCCGAGCAGAATGCCGGGGTAGCCGGTATCTTCGGCAAGGCGCTGGAGGCTGCCTTCGCGGAGGTATTTGGCGATTTCCCCCCATTCGGCGGCGCTGGCCGGAGCAAGGCCTTTGAGGACGCCGCCCTGGCCCTGCAGCGGACCGCTATAGAGCACTTGGCCGTAGAGGACGGGCGAGACGCTTTTGACGTGGGGGATGGATTGCAGCTGCCGCGCGAGGGCCGGCCACTGTTCAAAGCCGATGCCCGGCTCCTTTTCAAGCAGGGCGGCATGGGCGGTGGCGCCGAGCAGGGTGCGTTCGAGCGTGTTGCGGAAGCCATTGGTGATGGCGAGGGCGATAATCAGCGCCATCACTCCGGCCGCCACGCCCAGGATGGAGATGGCGGTGATGACCGAGATGACGGCGTGCTTGCGCTTGGCGGTGAGGTAGCGGCGGGCGACGAAGCGTTCGAAGGCGAAGTTCATTCCGCGTCGCGCAGGAGTTGGGCGATGCCGATCTCGCCTTCCGGGCGGAGGAGCGGGAACAGAATGACATCGCGGATCGAGCGGGAATCGGTAAGGATCATGGTCAGCCGGTCGATGCCAATGCCTTCCCCGCCCGTGGGCGGCATGCCGTAGCAGAGGGCGCGGACGTAGTCTTCGTCCATTTGGTGGGCTTCATCGTCGCCGCGGGCGGCCATGGCGAGTTGGAGTTCGAAGCGCTTGCGCTGTTCGTTGGGGTCGTTCAGCTCGGTGTAGGCGTTACCGATCTCCATGCCGGCGCAGAAGATTTCAAAACGCTCGACGAAGTTGGGTTCGTCGGGCTTGTTCTTCGACAGCGGCGAGACCTCGACCGGGTAGTCGTAGATCATGGTGGGTTCAAACAGGTGCTCTTCGCAGACCCGCTCGAACAGGTCGAGGAGCATTTCGCCCGAGGTGGATTTTGAGGAATGGCGGACGAGCCAGGCGGGGTCGGTGAGGTCGGCGAGGGAGGGTTTGTCGTCGCCGCGCCAATACTCGATGACGGCTTCGCGCATCGAGAAACGGCGGATGGCGCCGAAGTCGAGTTCGCGGCCCTGGTAGGTAATCTTGGTGCCGCCGGTGACGTCGATGGCCACCTGCCGGAGGAGCTCTTCGGTGAGGTCCATCAGGCCGCGGTAGTCGGTGTAGGCCTGGTAGAACTCCAGCATGGTGAACTCGGGGTTGTGCTTGATGGAGATCCCCTCGTTGCGAAAGTTGCGGTTGATCTCGTAGACGCGGTCCATGCCGCCGACGATGAGGCGCTTGAGGTAGAGCTCCGGGGCGATGCGGAGGTAGAGATCGAGGTCGAGCGTATTGTGGTGCGTGACAAAGGGCCGGGCCGCGGCGCCGCCGTACAGCGGCTGGAGCATGGGCGTTTCGACTTCGACAAAGCCGTGGGCGTCGAGTTGGCGGCGGAGCGACTGCGTGACTTTGGCGCGGGCGACGAAGGTGGCGCGGACGTCGGTGTTGGCGATCAGGTCGAGGTAGCGCTGGCGGGTGCGGGTTTCCACGTCTTCGAGGCCGTGGTACTTCTCGGGCATCGGGAGCAGGGTTTTCGACAGGAAGGTCAGGGCGGTGGCGTGGATGGAGAACTCGCCCGTGCGGGTGTGGAACAGGGTGCCGTCGACGCCCAGGATGTCGCCGATGTCGAGCAGCTGGTACAGTTTGAAGTCGTTTTCCGACAGGAAGTCGATCTTGATGTAAACCTGGATTTTGCGCCCGCCCTGTTCGAGGTGGAGAAAGCCGGCCTTGCCTTTGCCGCGGAGGGAGTTAATGCGGCCGCAGACGCGGACGGCGACGGGTTCGGCTTCGAGCTCGGCGGCGGATTTGGCGCCGTGGGCGTCCCAGAGCGCGGGTACCGAGTGGGAGGCATCGAAGCGGGAGCCGTAGGGCCGGTGGCCGAGGGTGCTGATCTCGTGGGTGCGTTGGAGCCGCTGCTTGAGCAGCTCATGTTCGAGCGACAATATCGAACTCCTTCGAAAACTCCCATTATAGCGGGGAGCCGGGCGCGGCTACCGCCAGATGAGTACTTCCCGCATCTGGTCGCGAGCGAGGAAGAACTTGCGGGGCCCGAAGTTGCGGAAGATGCCTTCGATGGTTTGGTTGCTGAAGTACTGGGCGGGTCGGCGCCGGTCGCGTTCGGCCAGATAGAGTTGGTTGCGGGCCTGAATCTGGTAGGAGAAGACGGGGATCTCTTCGGCGCGGTCATCGGCGTGAAAGATGGCGAACAGCGGGGCGCCGGGCCGGGTGATGGCGCGGATCTGTTCGAGGACGGGGCCGAGCAGCTCCGGACGAAGGTATTGCAGGCAATCCCACAGCAGCACGGCGTCGAACTCGCCTTCTTTATGGTCGAGCGTGTGCTCGGTGAAAATTTGGACGCGGTCCTCTTCCAACTGCCGGTCAAGATAGTCCGGGCCGTCGCCGAAGGCGAGTTCGAGGGCGCGGTAGAAGGGGTCGGGCCGGGGAATCTGCTGCTGTTCGAACAGGAACTCGATCGTGGCGGGGGCGCCGCACAGGTCGAGAATCTTGAGGCGGTCCTGCCGGTCGAGGGCTTGAAAAAACTGTTCGAGACCGTTGGAGGTTCTCGTCAGTTCCCGGGGCGCAACCGGCTGGTCGGCCGGGGGAGAGTAGGCGGCCAGTCGCGACGCCTCCTCTCCAGGTTGCAACAGTTCGGGTTGGAACAGATTACGCAGCTTTTCGAGCACGACCTTGAGTTACTTCTTCGGTTCAGCGGGGGTGTTGATTCGCGGCGCCGGAGCGGCGGCGGGCTCCTTCACTTCGGCGGCCGGGGCGGGTTTGGGTTCGGGGCGCAGGCTGGCCACGGAGCCGTTAATCGTGCCTTCCTCTTCACAGACGAACTTGACGGTGCGCACATCCCCCTGCAGCCTGGCGCCGTTGCGGATTTCTACCTTTTCGCTGCCTTCGACGTTGCCGTTGACCTGGCCCTGAATGATGATGTGCCGGGCTTTCATGGTGGCGGCCACCCGGCCGTTCGGGCCGATGGTGATGCGGTGCTCCTGGGCTTCGACCGTTCCTTCGATTTGCCCGTCTACGATGAGGTCTTCCCGGGCGACAATCTGACCCTTGATGTAGACCGCCTTGCCGATGGTGGCGACGCCACGGGGCGTTTCCTGTTCATAGGAGCGAACTGCGGGGACAGTCGAGATAGGGATACCCTCCTTCACTGGTTCGGGAACCGGCGCGGAGGTTCCTTTTATCGGCTGCTCTTCTTCACGATCGCGACGTTTCCACATAATGATTCCTAGTACCGTTGAGCGGTAAACTAATCCCTCATCCTAAACCGGATTTGGCCGGAAGGCAATGAAATCTCTCACATCGTTCCGGGCAGAATCCGCAGGGTGAGCCGGGAGCCGGTTGCGCCGCCGCGGTAGACGCGCTGGGTGGCCCTGGTGAAGTCGGAGGCGAGGGCGCGGGGGATCTCCATGAACTTCTGCGGGTTGCGGTCGGTCAGCGGGAACCAGGAGCTTTGCACGTGGACGAGCAGGCGGTGGCCTTTGCGGAAGGTGTGATAGACGTCGGGCATCGAGAACTCGATGCGGTCGGGCTGGTTGGGCACGAAGGGAACCGGAGTTTCAAAGGACTTGCGGAACTTGCCGCGGAAGGGTTCGCCGCGGACGAGCTGCTGGTAGCCGCCCATTTTCGTGGGATTCTTTTCGATGAGCGTCGGGTAGTCGCCCGGATAGACATCGATGAGTTTGACCACGAAGTCGGAGTCGGTACCCGACGTGGAGACCAGGAGGGAGACGTCGATGGGGCCGGCGATGGTGAGGTCTTCCGGGAGGGGGTCCGTTTCAAAGGTGAGCACGTCGGGGCGCTGAGAAGCAAAGCGCTGGTCTTCGGTCATGTAATCGCGGGCCATGCCGAGGGCGGTGTAGCCGAGGTAGGGGACGGGCTTATTGGGATCGGAGAGGTACTCCTCGCTCCCGGTGGCGGCGTCGGGCTGCCAGGCGAGGCGGCCGCCGGCAGCGAGATAGATCGGTTTGGGTTGGGCTTCGGCCGGGGGCCAGGCGTCGAACTGGCGCCATTCGTTGCGGCCGGTGGCGAAGACCCAGGCGCGAGGCGTTTTGCCCTCGCCTTTGCCTTTCAGGTGCTTTTCAAAGAAGGGAAACTCAATGAACTCGCGGTAGAAGGCGGCGGTTTTCGACCCGAAGTGGAGATTGCCGACCGTGTCGCCATCGCCGCGTGACCAACTGCCATGGGTCCAGGGGCCCATGACGAGGAGGTTGGTTGCGGGTGGGGCGTTTTTTTCCATGAAGGCGTGAGTGCGCAGGGGGCCCTGGGCGTCTTCGGCGTCGAACCAGCCGCCGACGGTCATGACAGCGGGCTTGATCGAACGGAGGTGGCGCCAGATGCCGCGGGCTTTCCAGTAGGCGTTGAGCGTCGTATTCTCCGTGTTCTCTTTCCAGTAGGGATGAGCGTTTTGAAAGTATTTTTCGGCCGCATTACCGAGTCCGCCCATGCGCAGGTAGAAGTCGTAGCCATCGGGGGTTTTGAACTGGAACGGGACGGTGGGGGCGGGAGGTGCGGGGTCGCCCTTGCGTTCGACGAAGGACTGGTAGAAGCCGAAGTTGGCGGCGAGCATGAAGGCGCCGTTGTGGTAGGAGTCGTCGCCGAGGTAGTAATCGGTGACGGGGGCCTGGGGCGAGGCGGCGGCGAGCGCCGGGTGGGCGTCAATCATGCCGGCCGAGACGTAGAAGCCCGGATAGGAGATGCCCCACATGCCGACCTTCCCGTTGTTGTTGCGCACGTTTTTGATCAGCCAGTCGATGGTGTCGTAAGTGTCGGAGGATTCGTCGGTGTCGCGCGGTCCCTTGGCGGGGTTGTGCGCGCGGACTTCGGCCCAGGTGCCCTGGGATAGATAGCGGCCGCGGACGTCCTGGTAGGCGACGATGTAGCCGGCCTTTTGAAAGTGCTCGGAGGGGCCGAGTGAGGCCCGGTAGTGGTCGACGCCGTAGGGGCCGACCGAGTAGGGAGTCCGTTGGAGGAGGATGGGGTAGGGGCCCTTGGCGGCGTCCTTAGGCACGTAGACGGCCGTGAAGAGCTTGATGCCGTCGCGCATGGGGATTTCGAATTCGTACTTGGTATACTTCTCGCGGACGGCGGCGGCGCCGGTGGGCGCGGAGGGCTGCGCGGGCAGGGCCAGCGCGGCGAGGAGAAGAGCGAAAATCGGGCGCATGATTTATCGTAGAGGAATGCAACGCCGAGACCTGTTCAAAAATGTGACGCAGGCAGGCGCCCTTGTAGCCGCTGCTTTCGAGAATGACGCTCTTCTGCGCGCGCAGACCGCAACGCAGACTACCTTTGGCCGGCCCGCCGACTCCGTAGCGATGGACGAAGATTTCTGGCTGAACATCCGCCACGCTTTCACGGTGGACCGGAATCTCATCAACCTCAACAACGGCGGCGTATCCCCGTCGCCGAAGATCGTCATGGAGACCGAGAAGCGGTATCTGGAGATCTCGAACATGGGCCCCTCGCACTTCATGTGGGGCGTGCTGGGGCCGGAGATTGAAACCGTGCGCCGGCGCCTGGCCAAAGCGTTCGGATGCGATACCGAAGAGATGGCGATTACGCGCAACGCCTCCGAGGCGCTTGAGATTGTGCAGATGGGCATGGATCTCAAGGCCGGCGACGAGGTGTTGACGACCAATCAGGACTACCCGCGGATGATCACCGCCTGGGAACAGCGGGTGCGGCGCGAGGGAATCGTCCTCAAGCAGATCCCCTTTCCGGTGCCGCCGCCGTCGCTCGACGATCTGGCTGAGCGCATTGAGAAGGCCATCACGGCGAAGACGAAGGTGATTCACATTTGCCACATCACCAACCGCTCCGGGCAGATCTTTCCCGTGCGGAAGATCTGTCAGATGGCGCGGGCGCGCGGCATCGAGACGGTGGTCGATGGCGCGCACGCCTTCGCGCAGTTTCCGTTCACTCGCGACGAACTCGATTGCGACTACTACGGCACGAGTCTGCACAAGTGGGTCCTGGCGCCGGTGGGAACAGGCTTCCTGTACGTGCGCAAGGAGAAGATCGGCAAGATCTGGCCGCTGATGGCGGCCGGCAAGCACCTCGACAACAACATTCGGAAGTTTGAAGAGATCGGGACGCACCCGGCTTCGCAGCGCAACGCAATTACCGAGGCACTGACGTTTCACGAGTCGATTGGCGTGGCGCGGAAGGCGGCGCGGTTCCGGTATCTGCGGAAGCGCTGGTCGGCGCGCCTGCGGGATCTGCCGGGCGTGAAACTGCTGACGAGCGACGATCCCGAAATGAGTTGTGCGATCGGCCTTATTTCCGTCGATGGCTTCCGGGCGGGGGAGTTAGCCAAGCATCTGCTCGACAGACACCGGATTCTGGTCGTGCCGGTCGGGGCGGTCGGCGAATACGAAGGGCTGCGGGTAACGCCGAACGTGTATACGACGCTCGAGGAGATCGATACGTTTGCCGAGGTAATGGAGAAGATCATCAGGCAAGGCAAGATCGCCTAGCGGCGGGTCTTCCTGAGGGGACTTCAGGCCGGGACTTCATGCATCTTGCCGTTGACGCCTCCCCGCTGCTGCTTCGCAGCGCCGGGGTCAAAAACTACCTGTATCACTGGATCGCCGCGCTCCGCCAATCCGGCCACCCCCACCGCGTCTCGCCCTTCCCCTTGCTCGACCGGATCGGTGACCTGACCCACGAACAATCCACCCTCAGCTCCTGGCAAACCCTACCCCGCATCGCCCTGCTCCTCGGCTCCAATTACGGCCCCGGCTGGCTCAATCGCCTCCTCAACCACCGCGCCGACGTCTTCCACGCCACCAACCAGGTGCACCATCCTGTCCCCGGCATGGCCCTCACCGCCACCCTCCACGACATGACCTGCTGGCTCATGCCCGAACTCCACACCCCCGCCAACGTCGCCGCCGACCAGCGCTTCGCCTCGCAGATCGCCGCTCGCGCCGACGGTCTCATCGCCGTCAGCGAGAACACCCGCCAGGATGCCATCCGTCTGCTCGGCCTCCCTCCCGACAAAGTCGTCACCATCCACTCCGGCGTCGATCCCCGCTTCTTCGCCGCAACCTCCGCCGACGCTGACGCCCTCCGTACCCGGCTCCAGCTGACCAAGCCCTTTCTGCTGAACCTCGGCACCGTCGAACCCCGCAAGAACCTCGATACCCTCCTCGACGCCTGGACCCAACTCCGCCGCGACGACTACGAACTCGTCATTGCCGGCCCCATGGGCTGGGCCGCCGGCGCCACGGCCCGCCGGATTCAGTCCGGCCTGCCCGGCGTCCGCTACCTCGGCTACGTCGCCGAAGCCGACCTGCCCGCCCTCACCAAAGCCGCCGCCGTCTTCGTCTACCCCTCCCTCTACGAAGGCTTCGGCTTCCCCGTCGCCCAGGCCATGGCCTGCGGCGTGCCCGTGGTCACCTCCAACACCTCCTGCCTGCCCGAGATCACCGGGGAAGGCGCCCTCCACGTCGATCCCCGCAGCCCCGCCGAACTCGCCATCGCGCTCGACCGCCTCCTGGATTCCCCCATGCTGCGCTCCGCCCTCGGCGCCGCCGGACAACTCCGCGCCCGCACCTGTTTCCAGTGGGCCGAGTGCGCCGCCAAAAGTTGGCGCTTTTTCGAGCGGTACCAGCGGTCCTAGTGTGCCCAGCCGCCCGGCTTTGCGCCGTTCCGGGCCTCGCCGCGATGAAAAGAAAGGACCGTCGCCGTGCATTACAAAAGTACTACTTTCCCCTCTCCCCAGTATGCGGGGACTGCCCCTCCCCATCATATTGTTGAGAAGCCCTCCGACGGATACTACCGCTCCGGCGAGATTCCCGTTACAAAGGTACATCCCCTCCGGGAGAACCTTAAGGAGCATGGCAATAATGCAGCCTTCTCATCAGGCGCAGTCATATCAGGAGCAATGCCGGCAGGACGGCATCAGCTGCCGTTCCTGTGTCGAGCACACGGCGCGATCCGTGGCCACCCTCAGTTCGGGCATGACCCCCGAGCAGGCCGGCCAAACCTTTCGGCTCCTGTACTCCCATCCTGACTGCCTAATCAACGAACACGACTTTCAGTGGGCCTACCTCGAAGCCGATGGTCAGGTCGCCCCCATCGCCAGCAAGAAGATCGCTCCGCTCGTCCAAATTCAGGCCGCGTAGGAATTTTGAAACTCTTTTTCTCCTTGGCTCGTTTTTACAACTGAGGAGATTGTCATGGACACCAAGACGACTGCGCTTCCTTCCCCTCCGGGATCCCTGCACTTGACAAAGAAAGAGTCCGAACTGCTTACGATCCTGCGGCAGCACGCCGGCAACTGTTTATCGCGGGATTACCTGCTTAGCACCATCTGGGGCTACACCGGTGGCGTCCGGACGCGTACTCTCGATGTTCATGTGCAGCGTCTGCGCCGCAAGGTGAGATTGTTCAATCTGGGCGGCGAGATTCAGACCGTGCTGCGGCACGGATACTGCTGGGTGCCGCAAAACGCTTGAGCCTGCCCGGAGAGGAGCGGAGACGGCCCTCTCCGGGCTAACAGCAGCGCGCCCGTTTGTACTTCCGGCCGTAATGCTCGGCCTGGAAGCGGCGGTACTCCTGCGCCGAGTGGGTGCAGCCGTGGTGCGCCAGATGGCGGGCATAGGCGTTTTCATCCGATAACTCGCGCACAATCGCCCACAAATTCCGCCAGAATCGCCGGAGCACGGCTAGATCTCCTCCGCCTGCAATTGGGAGGCCACAAAGGGCGTCTCCGTGCTCTCCGGGGTGCGCCGGCCGCGCACGATGCCGATCCACTGCCGCCCGGAGTCGACCAGAATCGTGGTCACCAGGATCAGGAACAGCCCGCACAGCGCCGCGTCCAGCTGATTGTTGAAGATAATCGCCGGGTTGGTGGCCTTGCTGGCGGCCGCCAGGAAGCCAATCCGCGGCGAGGGCGAAAACATCTTCTCCCAGGCCGCCGTGAAGGTCACCGTAATCAGCCAGCACATCGGGAGCAGCGTAATCCACGCATACTTGGCCCGGTGCATCTTGACGAGCACCGTCGTGCAGAGGCAGAGCGCGATAATCGCGAGCAACTGATTGGCAATCCCAAACAGCGGCCAGAGGCTGTTGATGCCCCCTAGCGGGTCCCGCACGCCCTGAATGAGGAAGTAGCCCCAGCTCAGCACAATCACCGCGCTCGAACCGATCACGCCCGGCATCCAACTCGTCCGCCCGAGCGGCGCGTAGATCTGGCCGAGCAGGTCCTGCAGCATGAAGCGTCCCACCCGCGTCCCCGCATCGATCACGGTCAGGATGAACAGCGCTTCGAACATAATCGCAAAGTGGTACCAGAAGCCCAGCAGCGCCTCCCCGCCGCCGCCCTTTGAGAAGATATGGGCCATCCCCAGCGCCAGCGACGGCGCGCCCCCCGTGCGGTAGAACAGGCTCTCCTCGCCCACCGACCGGGCCAGCGCGGCCATCTGCTCCGCCGTCACCGGAAAGCCCCAGCCGCTGATCGTGGACGCCGCCGCCTCCGCCGTCGCCCCCACCACCCCGGCCGGCGAGTTCACCGCGAAGTAGACGCCCGGGTCCAGCACGCAGGCCGCAATCATCGCCATGATGCCCACGAAGCCTTCGAGCAGCATGCTGCCGTAGCCCACCGGCAGCACATGGCTCTCCTTGGCAATCATCTTCGGTGTCGTGCCCGAACTGATCAGCGAATGGAAGCCGCTGATGGCGCCGCAGGCGATCGTAATGAAGCAGAACGGGAAGACGTTGCCCGCGAACACCGGCCCGGTGCCGTCCAGGAACCGCGACAGCGCCGGCATCTGCATCTGCGGCTGGACCACCAGGATGCCCACGGCCAGCAGGAGCACCACCCCGAGCTTCACGAACGTGCTCAGGTAGTCCCGCGGGGCCAGCAGCAGCCACACCGGCAGGGCGCTGGCCGCAAAGCCATAGGCGATGACGCTCCAGGCGAGGCCGATGGCCGAGATCGTAAACACCGGCGCCCAGGTGGGCGAGTTCGCCACCCATTCACCCGCGAAGATCGAAGCCAGAATCAGCAGGAAACCAATCAGCGACACCTCCAGCACTTTGCCTGGCCGGAAGTAGCGCAGATACAGCCCCATGAAGATCGCAATGGGCATGGTGGCGGCAATCGTGAAGGTGCCCCACGGCGAATGGTTCAGTGCGTTGACGACCACAAGGGCCACGACGGCCAGCAGGATGATCATGATCAGCAGCACGGTGACCAGCGCCGTCAGGCCGCCCACCTTGCCGATCTCTTCCCGCGCCATCTGTCCGAGCGACTTACCGTCGCGCCTGACCGAACAGAACAGCACGACGAAATCCTGAATCGCGCCGCCGAGCACACAGCCGGCGATGATCCAGAGCGTGCCGGGCAGGTAGCCGAACTGCGCCGCCAGCGTTGGGCCCACCAGCGGCCCCGGGCCGGCGATGGCGGCAAAGTGGTGGCCAAAGACGATCCATTTGTTGGTCGGCTCAAAGTCGTGGCCGTTGCGCAGCCGCTCGGCCGGGGTGGCCCGCGTATCGTCCAGCGTCATTACCTTGGCGGCAATCCAACTGGCGTAAAAGCGGTAGCCCGTCAGGTAGACGCAGACGGAGGCAACCACGAGCCACATGGAGTTGACGGGTTCGTCGCGGTTCAGCGCAATGCCGGCCAGCGCGAACGCTCCGGCTACGGCGCAGAGTCCGCCCAGCAAATGACCAATCCATTTGTTCATTGTGATCAGTTTATCGTTGCGCGGCGCAAAAGCGCACAGGCCGAGGCGAGTCCGTGGTGCGCGGTTAAAAAAAGCGCACAGGCCGAGGCGAGTCCGTTGTGCGCGGGCTCCTTAGAAACGCTGTAGCCGCTCCAGCAGCGACCGCGTGTTGCCGCCGCCGGCGTGCAGCACCGTATGCACCGGCCGCCAACCGTCGTTCACCGCGCCGATGTAAAGCGCTTTGTTCCGCTCCGTACCCATCAGAATGACCGTCAGATGCCGGTCCGGATAGCTCAGCGCGCGGTACTGCATCTCGGTGGCCGGCTCCTTCCAACGATCCTGCGCCGGCTGCCCCAGCTTGCGTACCACCGCGAAGTAGTCGTCCTGCGCGCTGAAACCCAGGTCTTCCTGCAGCACCGCCTCGAAGGCGAAATTGTCGTTTCGCGAAAGCTTTACCCCGATAAAGGCGGCCAGAACACCCAACAGCAGCACCGCGCCCACCAGCCACACGATCCTGCTTTCCGTACCACCGCTCAGCCGCACCCCCGCTACCATGGCCGGCGTCGGAATCGTGCCGGTCTCAGCCGGGGGCGGACCCGCGGGCGCCTTCGGCAGGTTCAGAACGCGCTTCTCGTGAGGACGGATGATCCCGGCGTTGTATTCAAGCTCCTTGTTCAGCCCGACGATCATCACCGGTTTTTCGATCTGTGAAACCTGGCCGACAAACCGGCGCGGCACCCAGATCTCCAGGTCCATTTTGGTGTTGTGGACCAGCATCTCCGACCAGGTCGCCTCGCGGAGCTGCCACTCGTTATGCTCGATGTTCAAAACCGGCGGATAGAACGAAAACGGGCGCCCGGTCAATTGCGCCAGCTCAGGGATGGGAATTCGCTCCGCCATAACTGCCCGCTACCGATTACCGAGGTTGAGGACGACCACCCCGGCCAGGATCAGTCCAATGCCCGCAAACTTGTTCCGCGTGAACGGTTCTTTAAAAATCAGGCGGGCCCACACCAGCGTCCACAGGTATCCCATCGAAACCATCGGGTACAGAATCGTCAGCTCCCCGTTGCGGAGGGCGACCGTATAGATCACGAAGGAGGCCAGATAGAAGGAGATTCCCGCCGTCAGGCGCCAGTTCAGCAGCAGCCCCACCAGGCTGCGCTCCAGCTTGTCGGCCCCCGCCTTCAGAAAGACGGCCCCGAACGAGCCGATGAACGAAGCCAGAACCACCAGCAGAATGGAGGAAACAGGGGTCTTCATTCTTTCGCCTTCGCCCCCCGCCACCCTAACACGGCTACCCCGACGACGATCAGCGACAGGCCGGCAATCTTGAAGGCGTTCATCGTCTCGCCCAACAGGACCACCGACAGAATCGACACCCAGACGTAGGTCAGCGCGATGATCGGGTAGAGCACCGACAGTTCGCCGTAGCGCAGCGCCAACACCAGCAGACCGGTGGAGATTCCGTAGCAGGACAGCCCGGAGAACAGCGGCAGATTAGTCGCCAGACCAAACCCAAACGCCAACCATGCCTCCACGCCGGTCCCGGCCGCGGGCGGGGGGGGCAAATGCAACAGGCCCCGCTTAATCAACATCTGCGCCGCCGCCCCGAGTACCGTGCAGCCGGCCACCATCCAGTTGGCCTTGGTCTGATTGCGTTTTGAAGTGGTTGGAGTGATGGTCTCAGTTTGGGCCGACAAGTCTAACTCCCGGGCGGTTCCCCTATCATAGCGGACCCGCCGCCCCAGCCGCCGCCTCCCGGCGTCTCAATCCGTACCCGGTCGCCGGCCTCCACCGCGAACCGGCACTTGGCCGGCAGCGGCCGTCCGTTCAGCAAATTGCGGCCCGGTTGGCCGGAATCACCGCCCGCCAGACCGTAAGGCCCCCGCGCCCGGCGGTCGGACAGAATCGTCACCTCCGCCGCCGTCAGAAACTCGAACTCCCGCACAATGCCATCGCCGCCCCGCCGCCGGCCCGCGCCTCCGCTACCCTCCCGCCGCCGGTAAGCCGTCACCCGCACCGGGTACTGATGTTCAAACGCCTCCACCGGGGTGTTCCACGAATTGGTCATGTGCGTATGCGTCGCCGGCCAGCCCGCGTGCCGCGGCCCGGCGCCCATGCCGCCCGCGATCGTCTCGTAGTAGGCAAACGGCCGCCCGCTGCCCGGCAGCGTCCCGCCAAAGCTTAAATTGTTCATCGTCCCCGCACT
Source organism: Acidobacteriaceae bacterium (assembly GCA_020247055.1). Classification (GTDB taxonomy): domain Bacteria; phylum Acidobacteriota; class Terriglobia; order Bryobacterales; family Bryobacteraceae. Next base: position 32,188 of record JADCJL010000162.1, read on the forward strand.
CGCCGCCGGAATCCGCTCCGGCGCCGCCTGCGCCAGCGCTCCCAGCAGCACGTCCGTGATCCGCTGCGAGGTCTCCACGTTGCCCGCCGCCATCGCCGCCGGCGCCAGCGCGTTCACCAGCGTCCCGGCCGGCGCTTCAATCGTAATCGGCCGCAGCAGCCCGGCGTTGTACGGAACCTCACCCTCCATCAGACACCGGAAGACATAGAGCGTCGCCGCCACGGCGATCGCATAATTGGCGTTCACGCTGCCCGCGGTCTGCCGCGCCGTCCCGGTGAAATCGACGTGCGCCCGGTCGCCGCTAATCGTAACGGCCACCCGCACCGCCAGCGGTCCCGACCCCGTCCCGTCCTCGTCCAACTGATCGGCGAACGTGTACCGCCCATCGGGCAGCTCCGCCAGTGCGCGCCGCATCCGCCGCTCGGCATAATCCTGCAGCGCCGCCATCTGCTCCCGCACCACGGCCAGGCCCTGCCGCGCCACCAACTCCCGGCACCGCTCGGCGCCCCGCTCCAGCGACCGCAGCTGCGCCGTCAAATCCCCCCGCCGCTCCTCCGGCGTCCGCACGTTGGCCAGCAGCAGCTCAAGCAGCGGCTCGTCCATCGCCCCGCCCCGCACCAGCTTGATCGGAGGAATGCGGATCCCCTCCTGATAGATCTCCCGCGCCAGCGGCATCGAGCCCGGGCTCATGCCCCCAACATCGGCGTGGTGCGCCCGGTTGGCGACGTAGAACGCCGGCCGGCTCTCGCCCGGCACAAACACCGCCGCCACCGCCGTGATGTCGGGCAGATGCGTCCCCCCGCGAAACGGGTCATTCAGGATCACAATATCGCCCGGCCCCGGACGGCACGCCGCGATCGCCTCGCGCACGCTCAGCGGCATGGCCCCGAGATGCACGGGCATATGGTCGCCCATCGCCACGGTCTCCCCATCGCCGTCGTACACCGCGCAGGAGTAGTCCCGCCGCTCTTTGATGTTGGCCGAAAAGGCGGTGCGCCGCAGCAGGATGCCCATCTCCTCGGCAATCGAGACGAGCAACTGCCGGAACAGTTCGAGGCCGATCGGATCGGGCGCCGCCCCGGCCTCAGGGTTTCTTCTTGGGGGTGGTTTTCTTGGCATCTTTGGGCGTGCCCACTTGAAACACTGCGACGGCATCGGTGGGCGCCGCTCCCGCCGTCGGCTCGGGCGGCGGCTCCCGCAACTCGGTCTCCTGCGGCTTACACTGCCCGGCGTTGACCAGAAAGCTTGCCACCGGGCTCCACTTTCCGCTGGCCTCCTTCCGCTCCACCCGGTAGGACCGCGTCGCCGCGTGCGCCTGCAGCCGCCACGCCGCGTTCGCCGCCGGCCGCAGCGCCAAGGCCGGCTTCGCGCGGCCCACCGACCGGATCGACCAGCTCTCCCCGCCCGTGCGCGTTTCGAGCACCGCGTACCGTCCCCCCTCCGCCCCCGGTCCGCGGTCCACCAGCACCGTACCCGCCGTCGCCGACTCAAAGCCAAACTGCTCAATCGACCCCGGCCCCGGCTCGCTGAGCACCGCCCGCTGCCGCCACGTCTTCCCGCCATCGGTGGTCAATAAAAGAAACGGGTCGCGCGCCAGCGCACCCACAATCTGACCGGACACCCAGCCCGTCTGCAGGTCAAAAAAGTGCGCCTGATCGAGGCTGCCGTTCTGGATACGCGGATGCGCCTCGCTCCAACTCGTCCCGCCGTCCTCGCTCGCCAGCAGCACGCTCGCCAGCGTCGCCGTATCCGTATGCAGATTGCCGGCTACCAGAATTCGGTTGGCCCCCGTGTCCAGAGCGCTCAGTTCGAGGTAGATCGGGCAGGGCTGCGCCACGGTACAGCCCAACCCCAGGGACTGAATATCGTCTTCCGTGCAGACCGCTTCGACGCGCAACGGCTTACCGGCATAAACGAGCGGCGCAGGCGTCGGCGCCGCCGGCGCCTGCCCCCAGGCCGTCACCGCAAAAAAAGCCGCCAAACCAACAAACCTGACAGAAACGGCCCGCATCTGTTCTCATGGTACACATGTTTGGTTGGTTCAAACGATGGCTGTCGGCCCGTCCGGTTTCGCCCCCGCCCGCGCCACGTCCCGCCCAGCCGTCCGGCTCGCCGCGGCTGAAGTCTTACCAGGCCGAAAGCGGTCACGTCTATCAGTATTTCTTCGAAGGCCGTCACTGCCACGGCCGCGAAACCGCCTTTCTGTTCTCCGTCACCGCCCAACGGACCGCTCCGCAGCGCGTCTCGGTCGTCCTCCCGGAAGCCTCTCTCGCCCCCTTTGAGCGGGAAACCGGCCGGCGCCTCGCCGAAAACGAACGTTACGGCGTGGCGAAAATGGCCCTGTTCCGCCTGTTCGACGCGAGCGAAAAACCGGAACAGCTCGCCAGCGGCGCCCGGGTCGATGAGGCCCATGCCCGCGAATACCTGCAGGTGCTCGATCTCTAGCGCCGCACGCTCGAAACCAGCGGCGGATGCTGCGGCGCCGGCGGCATCACCGCCTCGGGCTCCACGATCTTCTTCGGCCGCGCATCGAGTCGTTTGGCGATAAACGTCGACTTGGCCTTTTCAAACTTCGCCGACCCCGGCTCGATTCCCGTAGCCTCGCTAATCTCCTCGTCGGTGATCTCCTGCGCCGCCGGCAGATACTTCTGCAGGTAGTTCTTGATCCGGTCCTGCACCGTCCGGTCGGTCGACTTGTAAAGCAGATACACCAGTTCCGCGCCTTGCGCCTTCTGTGCGGCGCCGTAGAGCACGGAGGGCTTGGTCATCTTCGGCTGCTTCAACTCAACCGCCAGCTTCTTCACGCGGCCGTCCAGCCGCTCCCAGGCCTGAACCGCCGGTTTATCGAGCGCGCACGCCGTCTTCAGCCCCGCCCTCTCCTTCGGCGCCAGCTTCTCGCACAGCACGGTTAGAAACAAGCCCATGTTCTCCACCGGCAGGTTCAACTCAAGCGCCACGTTCTGCCGCGCCTTCTGCAGCTTCTGCAGACCCGCGTGGTTCACCTTGTCGCCCATCATCGCCGGGCAGAACAGCGTCAGCAGCCCCTGATCGTCCAACTCCTTGACGATCTCGGCGCTCGTCGGCTCGCCCGCGATGTGGTGCAACTCCTGCCGCAGCGCCTCGGCGCCGATCTTCCGCTCAAGATTCGCGTCCCGGACGTTCTCGTACTGCTGCAGCGTCCGCTCGTCGATGGTGAACTGGAACCGTTTGGCAAACCGGATCAGACGCAGGATTCGCACCGGGTCATCGTAAAAGGTGTACTTCGACACCGTCCGCAGCTCCCGCCGTTCGAGATCGCCCAACCCGTTGTTCGGATCGATCAACAGCCCTTTCGACGCCCGGTTCAGCGACATGGCGATCGCGTTGATCGTAAAGTCCCGGTTCCGGAGGTCTTCGTAGATCGTCGCCGGGCTGATCGTCGGCTTCGCCCCGGCCTTGGCGTACTTCTCCTCCCGCGCCATCGCAATCTCTACCCGGACATTCTGCGGAAACAACAGTTCAGCGCGATTCCGGCGCGTATCGGGCGCTGCCATCTCCCACCCGGTTTTCTTGACGATGGCCTTGGCCAGCGCTATGCCGTTGCCTTCCACGACGAAATTGAGATCCCGGATCGGGAAACCCGCAATCATATCCCGCAGCGCCCCGCCGGCCAGGAACAGATTCAGCCCGGCCTCGTTGGCCGCCGTCTGCACCGTCGCCAGCGCCTCGCTTTGCGCGGCGTTCAGGTGGCTCTCAAGGGTGTACAAATAATCGCTCATGTCAATTTAGGCTCGGGGATGGTGCTCGTCCACCACGCGGCGCAGCCGGCCGCGGGCAACGTGGGTGTAGATTTGGGTGGTGCCAATATCGGCATGCCCCAACATCGCTTGGACGCTGCGCAGATCGGCGCCGCCCTCAAGCAGATGCGTGGCAAAAGAATGTCGCAGCACGTGCGGCGAAATATGATGAAAAATCCCCACCGATTTCCCATGCTGCGCCAGTAACTTCCAGAAACCCTGCCGGGTCATCGCCCCCCCGCGGGCGGTCACAAAAAGAAAACGGCTCGCCCGGCCCTTCAGTAACGCCGGCCGGGCCGCCTCTAGATAGGATGTTATCGCCGCAATGGCCGTCTGACTCATCGGAATCAGCCGCTCCTTGCTCCCCTTACCGCTTACCCGGAGATAACCCATCTCCAGATTCACGTTCCGCAACTCCACCGTAATCAATTCGGAAACCCGCAGCCCGCACGCATACAGCAGTTGCAGCATCGCCCGGTCCCGCATCCCGGTCGGCCCGTCCGCCGGCGGGGCCGCCAGCAGCCGTTCGATCTGCTCTCCGTTCAAAAACTTCGGGATGGACTGCATCGCCTTCGGGGTCCGTAACAGTTCCACCGGGTTGTCCGTCAACTGTTTCTCCCGCTGTAGATGCCGGTAAAAGTTCCGCAGCGAGGTTAAATGTCGCGCCACCGTGCGCGCCGAACATCCCCCCCCGTACAGCGAGTCCAGATATACCCCGATCTGCTCCTGCGTCGAGGGTACCGGTGCGTCACCGCCCCCCCAAAAACAGGCAAACCGATCGAGATCCCGACCGTATGATTCAAGCGAATTGGCGGCTAGACCCTTCTCCATTCGGCAAAAGTCGAGAAAGTGACGGATCTCCGAGGCGAGAGAATCCTCGCGATACATTGCCCCAATGATACAATACGGAGCAAAAATGTGGAAATTCTTGCAACAGATTTCAGCAAACGGAGGGGTTTAAGCACGTTTTGGCCAGCTCCGCAAGCAAAAAGGTCCGCATTTTACGCTTCGATCGGGAGCCGTTGCATGGATTTGTCCAGGCTCCCGGCTTCCAAACCGGCGCCGGAATTGAGTTCCTCTCTCAGGAAGGGAACCTCGCCGTCATCCCCTATGCCGACGTCAAAGCCATCTGCTTTGTCCAGGATTTCGACGACCTCCCCGCCCGCCTCGATGGCGCCCATTTCATCAGCCGCCCCAAGAAAGCCGGCCTCTGGGTCCGCCTCCGGTTCCGCGATGGCGCCTCAATGGACGGCATTCTCTCGGGCAGCCTTCTCCAACTCGACCCCCACGGCTACACCCTCTCCCCCCCCGAACAGGGCGTCAACCCCCAGCGCCTCTTCATCCCCCGCGCCGCCCTCACCGACCTCCACGTCCTCGCCGTCGTCGGCGGTAGCGCGAAGAAACCGGCCAAAACCCCGGTCCCCGAGACCCAGGCCAAACTCTTCTAGAGCGGCTTCAGCCGTGGCATATCCGGCGGCAGTTCGAATAACTTCGCCTCCAGCTGAGTATTTACCGTCACCTGCTCGGAAAAGATCTCAAACGCCTTCTCTCCGTCCCGGTTCCGCACAATGTTCCACGGCCACATCGCCCCGCCGCCCACGTCCCGGTACTTGGCGAAGATACTGATCTCCTCGTGCCGGTACCGCATCGCATCCCGCCGGTAGAACACCTGCCGCACCGGTAACTTCGTCGTCCGGTGCAGATACACCGTCACTAACCGGTTCGCCGCGTCGGTAATATCCACCACCTCCACCGGCTGATTCTCGAGCACCCCGGTCTCTTTGTGCTCCACAATCAGCCCCGGCTCCTCGCGCCGCTGCCGCAGAATGTAGAAAATGTTCCGCAGCGTCGAATCCTCATACCGCGCCCACACCTCCGGCGCCAGCGCCCGCGCCCCCCGGTTCGAAACCTGATACCCCGCCGTCTCCTCAAACAGCACGGCGTAGTCTTCTTTGTCTTTACCGTAAGACTGCCGCTCCCGCACCGCCAACTCCCCCGGCTTGGCTGCCATCCCATAGCGCGTGTAGATCCGCGCCCGCGTCAATCCGGCCAGCCGTTCCCGGTAGAACGAGTACAGCCGGCCCGTTTCGGTCCGGTTGTTCATCGCCAAAAACGCCGGCCCACCCAACGCCGCCAGCGTCTCTGCCAGCAGCTGCTTGCCCACCGCCTGGCGATCCGCCAGCAGCAGGGCCGGCGCGGCAAAGGAGAAAAGTGCAGTTCGTCGCGTCACTTCTTCATAATCTCTTCAAGAGTGACGCCGGTGTTGGCCTGTATGGTTTCACTCAACGTCGTCCCCGCCGGCTTGCCGCCCTGCAGAATCACCGTCTTGTGGGCGAACTTCACCCCGCCCACCTCCCGCCAGTCGCTGAACTGCCGCTCCACGTCGATCTTCCCCTGCGGCCCCATCGCCTCTACAATCAGCTTGGCCGGCAGACCCGTCGCCGGGTCCATCTCAAGGCGCGCCGCCTTCCCGTTGCCGTCGCTGATCTCCACCCGGTTCTCGCCCACCCCGTTCACCGTCCGACCCGCCATCCGGTCGCTCTGCACCAGCGTCACCAGCATCGCAAACAGCTCATCGCTCACCTGCTTCAACACCGGCGCCGGCATCGGCTGCGGCCCGGGCGCCCCCGGCGCCACCAGAAACCCGCTCTTGCCGTCAAAGGCCGCAATCACCTTCCCGAAAGGCAACTCCTGCTCCTGCCGCACCTTATCCGGCATCAGCCACTGCACCTTCTGGTTCACCTTCATCGGCCCCAACTCGGCCTTGTTCGTCATCACGATATCCCGAATCGCCGCCAGCTTCTCCGCCCCGCCCATCGCCTGCTGCATCCGCGCCAGGAGCGCTTTACCCCGGGCCAGCGAAGCCGCATCCGCCGCCGCCGCCGCCCGCTTCGGCTCTTTTACCTTCAGCTCCAACTGCGTCACCGGCAGCTTCAAATCCGTCAACGGCGTCTTCAGCTGATCCGTATTCGTAATCGCGACATAGACAAACTTCTCGGGCTGAATATACTGCTTGGCCACCCGCAGCACGTCCTGCTTGGTTACCGCCGCCAACGCCTTCTGATAGGTGAACAGGAAGTCTTTCGGATACCCGTAGTACTCATACCGGAACAGCCGCGACAACGTCTTCGCCGGCCGGTCGAAGTTGAACACAAACGAGTTCACTACCTTCTCTTTCGCGTCATTCAACTCCTGATCCGTCACGAGCTCGGTTCGGATCCGGTTCACCTCCCGCTGAATCGTCTCAAACGTCAGCACGGTCGATTCCGCCTTCGTCGAACCCGAAATCCGGAACAGCCCCGGGTTCAGATACCCCGCGCCCCATCCCGCGCCCACGCTGTAGGCCAGCCCCATCTCCGTCCGTACCTTCCGGAACAGCCGCGAATCGAAGCTTCCGCCCAGAATATCGCTCAACACCTCGAGCGCCGGGTAATCCTTATCGCTCAGCAGCCCGCCCAGATGGCCAATGCTGAACGAAGTCTGGTTTACGTCTTTTTTATCGCCCACGTAGATACCCGGTTTGGCCGCATGCGTCACCTTCGGAAACTCCGGCACCGGCGCCTGTTCCACGGTCCAGTTGGCAAAAATCTGCTCCAGCCGCGCCCGCATCGCCGCCTTGTCAAAATCACCCTGAATCGCCAGCCGCACATTCTTCGGGAAGTAATACCGCTGGTGGAACGCCACCAGATCCGCCCGCTGAATCCGGTCCAGCGTCTCGTATTCGATGCTCCGCCCAAACGGCGTATCCTTCCCGTAGACCGTATCGGAGAACTCGGCGTTGTTCACTTGGCCAGCATCGTCGTACCGCCGCGCAATCGCCGACCGGTACTGCATCTTCAGCAGGTCAATCTTCTCCTGCCGGAACTCGGGCGCCGTCAGCACGTCATAAAAAACCCCCAGCACCGCGTCTGTATTCTCCTTCAAACAGTTGAAGGAGACCGAAGCCAGCGTCTCGTCAATGCTCGACTCCACCCCCGCCGCCATCGCCTCCAGCTGTTCATCCAGCTGGTCGCCGGTCTTCGCCTTCGTCCCGCCGGTCCGCATCGTGCCCGCCGCAATGACGTGCACCCCGGTCTTCTCGGCGGGCTCCAGCAGTGTCCCGGTCCGCACCAGCGCAATGCCGTTGATCAAGGGCAGGTTGTGGTTTTCAAGCAGGTACACCTTCATGCCGTTCGGCAGCGTGAAGGTTTCAATCTCGGGGATCTTCACTGCGCCCAGCTTCGGAAACTGCAGCTGCTTATAAGCCGGCTGCGCTGCGGCCAGCGCGGCCGCCGCCAACAGAATCAGTACCGTACGCATCACTTACTTGCCCTCCCGCTTCACCTGAACGCTGTAAGCCACCGTCCGGTTCTTCTTCGTCAGATACTGGTTCAACACCCGCTTCACATCCGCCGCCGTCACCTTCTCGAGCTCCTCCAACTCCGTAAAGACCTTCTTCCACGACCCCAACGCCACGTGCGCTTCGGCCATCTGCTGCGCAAGGCCACTGTTGCTGTCCAGGCCCGCAATGAATCCGGCCCGCAGCTTCGTCTTCACCCGCTTCACCGCCGCCTCGTCCACGGGCTCCTTCTTCATCCGCTCGATCAACTCGTCCCAGGCTTTCTCCAGATCCTCCACCGTCTTGCCCGCGTTCGGAACCATAAACGCGATGAACAGGTGCGGATACTTCCCGCTCGGGAACGTCGCCCCCGTATCGGCGCCCAGCGCCAACTTCTTCTCCTCGACCAGCTCCCGGTTCAACTTCCCCGTCCGCCCGCCCGACAGAATCCCGTCCAGCACCGCAATTGCCGGGTCGTCCGGGTGCGTTCCCTCCGGCCGGTGGTAGGCAATCGCCAGAAACGGCTGCGCCTCGGTCTCCACCATCACCCGTTTCTCGCCGTTCTGCGCGGGCTCGATTGTATTCAGCCGCGGCGGCAGCGGTCCGGCCGGAATCGGCCCGAAGTACTTCTCCGCCCATAGCTTGATCTGCGCCGGACTCACATCGCCCACAATCGAAATCGTCACGTTCGCCGGCACATAGTAAGTCTTGTGAAACTCCGCCGCGCCCTTGGCCCGCAGGTTCTCAATGTCGCTCGCCCAGCCAATAAAGTTTCGGTAAGGATGCGCCGTAAACGCCGTCGTCAGCAGCGCTTCGAGCAACCGCCCCTGCGCGGAAGACTCCACGCGCATCCGCCGCTCCTCCCGCACCACGTCCCGTTCTTTATAAAACTCCCGGAACACCGGCTGCCGGAACCACTCCGACTGCAGCGCGAACCATAACTCCGTCCGGTTCGAAGGCAGGCTGTAGAAGTAGTTCGTCGTATCGAGACCCGTCGAAGCGTTGAATCCCACCCCGCCGTTCTTCTCAATCTCCCGCGTAAAGGCGTTCTGCTCCACATACTGATCCGCCTCGGCAATGGCCTTCTTCAGCGCCGCCTCCAGGCGTTCAATCTGCGCCTGATCCGCCCGCCGCTCCTTCCGCCGCTCCTCTTCAAGCCGGTCGTAGGCCGCCTCCACCGCCGCTAGCGCCTTCTGCTCCAGCACGAAGTTCTTCGAACCCAGCGACGCCGTCCCCTTCCCGATCATATGCTCGAACATATGCGCCGTCGACGACGCGTTCGCCGGATCGTTCGCCGCCCCCGCGTTCACATGCGCGTGGAAAGCCACCGTGGGCGACTCGTGCCGCTCCATGACGAGAAAATGCATCCCGTTCTTGAGCGTGAACTCCGTCACGCGCTTCTCAAAGTCCGCCAGACTCTGGGCGCACACCCACAGGGGCGCCAGCAAAATCAAACCACTCACCTTCCGCAAAGACATACTATTCATAGCGTAACGCGACCACCGGATCGAGACTCGCCGCCTTACTCGCCGGCCAGATCCCAAAAAACAAACCCACCCCCACCGACACCCCCAACCCCGCCGCCACCGCCCACCCCGGCACCGCCGTCGGCAGCGCCGGAAACACCAGCCCCACGCCCTGCGCAATCCCCCACCCCAAACCCATCCCCAGCAGCCCCCCCAGCAAGGTCAACACCACCGCCTCGGTCAAAAACTGCGTCACAATATCCACCCGCCGCGCCCCCAGCGCCTTCCGCGTGCCAATCTCCCGCGTCCGCTCCGTCACGCTCACCAGCATAATGTTCATCACCCCAATCCCCCCCACCAGCAGCCCAATCGAACTCAGCACCACCATCACCAGCGCCACCATCGCAATCACCCCGCGGAACTGCGCAATCATCTGCTCGGCCGTCGAAATCGAAAAACTGTCCGGCTTGCCGTACGCGAGCCGCCGCTCCATCCGCAGCACCGCCCGCACCTCGTCCATCGCCGCCGCCTGCCGCCCCGGCCCCGCCACCACAATCAACATATGCTCCCGCGCGTTCGGAAACATCTTCCGCATGCTGAAGTAAGGAAACAGCGCCCGCCGGTCCTCCTGCCCCGGCAGCGACGCCGCCGGCCGCTTCATCACCCCCACCACCTCAAAAATCTGCCCGTCAATCTCCACGCTCTTGCCCACCGGGTCCGTGTTCTGAAACCAGTTCCGGCCCAGATCCTCCCCCAGCACCACCACCGGCCGCCGCCGCAGGTTTTCCGCCTCGGTGAAAAACCGCCCGTGCAGCATCTCGACGCCGCTATCCACATAGCCCGGCTCCGTCCCCCCCAGGTTCAGGCTAAACGCGTCCACCCCCTTGTACTTGCCCTTGTGAATCATGTTCCACGGTGCAAACAGCCACGGGCTCACGCTCTCCACGCTCGGGCACCGCTCCCGGATCGCCAACGCGTTCTCGTACGTCAACGGCTTCCGCAGCCGCTCCTCAAGCGACCGCCCGCCAAACCCCACCGCCGAATCCCACTTCGTCACCACCAGATTATTCGTCCCGAAGCTCTTCAACTGGTTCGTAATCGCCCCGTCCAGCCCGGCCAGAATCGACCCCACCCCAATCACCGTACTCGTCCCGATAATCACCCCCAGCACCGTCAAAAACGCCCGCAGCTTATGCCCGCGCAGCGTATCGAGCGCCAGTTGCACGCCAAACCAGAGCTTCCGCATCGTCTATTTATCCGCCCGCAGCGCTTCTATCGGATCCAGCTTCGACGCTACATTCGCCGGATAGATCCCAAAAAACAATCCCACCGCCGCCGACAGCCCCACCCCCAACACCACCGCCCCCAACGGCACCACCATCGGCACCGCCGTCGTGTTCCGCACCACCACCGCCACCGTCCAAGCGAGCACAACCCCAATCAAGCCCCCCGTCCCCGCCAGCACGCTCGACTCCACCAGAAACTGGTTCAAAATGTCCCGCCGCCGCGCCCCCACCGACTTCCGGATCCCAATCTCGTGCGTCCGCTCCGTTACCACCGCCAGCATGATGTTCATCACCACCACCCCGCCCACCACCAGAAACACGCTCACAATCGCCACCGCCGCCGCCGCAATCGCGCTCGTCATCTGGTCCCACGCCGACACCAGCGAATCCGAACTGAACATCCCGAAGTTGTCCGCCTCCCCCGGCGGCACGTGCCGCCACGCCCGCAGCAGCGACCGCACCTCGTCCTGCGCCTGCTCTAAATGATCCCGGTCCACCGCCAGCGCCGCATATCCAATCCCTTTCCGGCTTCCGTACTGCTTGAAGTAGGTCTCCGCCGGAATCAACACAAACCGGTCCCGCGACTGCCCGAAAACACTCCCCTGCTCCTTGGCCACCCCCACCACCGTAAACGGCCGCCCGCCCACCGTCACCGTCTTCCCCATCGGGTCCCCGCCCGGGAAAAACCGCTGCCGTACCTCGTGGCCCAGCACCACCACCGGCAGCCGCCGCGCATCGTCCGTCTCACTCAGAAAACGCCCCTCCGCCACCTGGATGTTCGTAATCACCCCCATATTCGCCGTCACCCCCCGCAACTCCACGTCCTCCATCCGCTCGGCCCGAAAGTTCACCGCCGTCTGCCGGCTCGCCTCCATGCCCGCCTCCCGCAACAGCCGCGCCTCGCGCTTGAGAAAGGCAAACTCCTCCCGGCTCAACTCCGGATTCCGCCGCTGCATCTCGAGATACCGCTTCGGGTCCCACTGCCCGATCATCACCAGCCGCTCCACCCGAAACCCGTCCACCCCCATATCCGCCACCTGCGTGGCAATGTAGTCGTCCATGCCCCGAATCACGCTCATCACCGCCACCAGCGTCGTCGTCGCCAGAATAATCCCCAGCAGCGTCAAAAAACTCCGCAGCTTGCTCGCGCGCAGCGACCGCAGCGCCACGCGGGCGGCTTCGGCGAAAGAGGCATGGTTCGGGGTAGCCATCGGTCCTCTGTGAGGAACGAAACGAGTGGCCTACTTGTTCCCGTATTTTTCGAGCCAGCCGAGCGCCGCCCCGTCCAGCCAGAATCGCGGCTTCCCCTTGGCTAGAAACGACACGTGCCCCCCGTGCCGCGGCGCCACTAGCTCAATCCGCGGATTCGCCGCAATCGCCGGATGCTCATAAATCGCAAACGGCACCAGCGGATCATCCTGCGCCGTAAGCAACAGCACCGGCGTCGTAATCCGGCCCAGGTAGTTCCCCGCCGACTGCGTCGCATAGTAGTTCGCCGCATCGCCAAAGCCGAAAAACGGCGCCGTAATCCGGTCGTCAAAGTCGAACACCGTCCGGATCCGCTCCCGCTCCGCCCGCTCGGCCAGCGGCGCGAACACCTCCGGATGGAGCCGCGCCCGCTCCCGCAGCCGCTCCCGCATCCGGTTGATAAACCGGTTTTGATAAAGGAAGCACTGCGGCCGCCCCAGCGCCCGCACACACGCATGCAGATCAAGCGGCGTCGATACCGCCACCGTCGCCCGCTGCGGTCCCCCCTCCGCCGTCAGCTTCAACACCACGTTGCCGCCGAGCGAGTACCCCATCAGCAGAATCGGCCCCTCCGCCCGCCCCGCAATCTCTTCAAGAATCCGGTGCAGATCGCTCGTCAACCCGGCGTGATACAACGTCCGGCACCAGCTCTCCGTCCCCCCGCATCCCCGTATGTTCACCCGGTGCACGGCAAATCCCGCCCGCAGCGCCGTATACGCCATGCTCCGCATATACCCGCCCGCGGACGAACCCTCCAGCCCATGCACCAGCACGAGTTCTCCCCGGCACCGCCCCTCCGGCCGCTGCTCGTGCACCAGCACGGCCACCCCCGGCTCGGTCTCATACCGCACCGCCCGCTCCGGGAACTGCTCCAGTTCCCGGTAGCGCGGCCAGAAATTCGACGCAATCGTCGCCAGATGCGCGTTGCGGATGAGCGGATCGAAAGGGGTCAAATTACTAGTGTAGGCGCTGCCCTAATCCGTGCTCTCGCCCCCGGCCCGCTTGCTCAACTCCTCGGTAAAGATGATAGCCTCCGCCAGGTCCTTCATCGGGCGCCGCAGCCGCCGGCTTTCGTTCCGCAGTTGCAGGTAAGAGTCCTCTTCGGTCAAGCCATGCCGCCGCTGCAGAATCCCCTTGGCGCGCTCCACCAGCTTCCGCTCTTCGAGCTTCCGCTTCACCTCCACAGTCTCTTCTTTGAGCCGTGCGTTCTCTTCGGCCAGCTTGTTCTTGAAAATCGCCCCGCCCATCTGCTCGCCGATAAAGGTCAGCAGCGAGATCTCCTGCGGGGAATGCTCATGCGATTGCCGGTGATGGACGTTAATCACCCCAATCAGGTCCCCGCTCGACACCAGCGGAACCGAAAGAAAGGCGTCGTAAGTATCTTCCACCAACGCCCGGAAGCGTTTGAAACGCTTGTCCTGCGCCGCGTTGGACGGGAGCGACACCACCGATTGGTGCTCCGCCACCCAACCCGTGATACCTTCGCCCATCTTCAACCGCAGATTTCCCAGTTCGTGGGCGTGCGGCACCTGAGAGGCGCAAAGAACAATCTCGCTGGCCTCTTTGTCAAAAAGATAAACCAGGCAGGCGTCGCAGGCCGTCACCTGCACCGTCAGTCCAACAATTTCGCCCAACATCTCATCGAGCGATAGCTCGCTGGAGACGATGTTGCTCACTCGCTGGAGGAGTGATACTTGAAGGGGAGGGATCTCCATGCTTGTGCTAGCCACGTTCTCAGCGTAAGGGTCATGATCAGACGGGTCCAATCGAAAAACTTTATTACCCTTATGCTCCAAACTTCCTTAAGAATTATTTTGCTCGTGGCAACTGGGGCACACAGGGAGGATGCGTCGCTGCTGGCCGCGGATGCAAAGAAAGATTACATCCGTCTGCGCACGGAAACCCTCGAACTGATCTCCGACGCCGGCGAACCCGCCGCCCGCCGCGCCCTCGCCCGCCTGCAGCAGATGGAGCGCCTCCTCGGCCGCCGCCAGTCCAAAATCCGCGCCTATCTCTTTGCCGACGACCGCTGGTTCCGCGACCTCCGCCCCGTCCCCACCGCCCGCGGCTTCTATCAATCCGGCCCCGAACGCGACTACCTCGCCGTCCTCACCGGCCCCGACGACCTCCGCGCCCTCTCCCACGAATTCGTCCACGCCTCCCTCGAACACTCCACCGCCCGCCGCCCCCTCTGGCTCGAAGAAGGCGTCGCCGAGTTCTACTCCACCGTCACCCCCGAAAAAGACCGCTGGCTCATCGGCCGCCCCATCAACGATCACATCCGCGTCCTCCGCCAACTCGACTGGCTCCCGCCCCGCCAACTCTTCGCCATCGGCAAAGACTCCGCCGTCTACGACGAAGCCAACCGCGCCGGCCTCTTCTACGCCCAAAGCTGGGCCATCGTCCACCTCCTCTACACCCAACCCGGCTACCGCGAACACCTCGACCGCTTCGCCGAACTCCTCGACGAAGGCCTCCCCGCCGACCAGGCCTGCCAGCAAGCCTTCCGCCGCACCCCCGCCCAACTCTTCGACGACGCCCGCCAACGCCTCCTCCGCGGCGCCCTCCCCGTCGCCGCCGTCGACGCCGACCCCCTCGACGCCCCCCGCGTCCAACTCGACTCCGCCAACGAAGAACCCATCGCCGAACTCGCCCTCGCCTGCGGCAAAACCGCCCTCGCCACCCGCCTGTACGAAAAGCAGCAACGCCCCACCCCCCTCGGCCTCCTCGCCCTCGCCCGCGGCGAATCCGCCCTGGCGTTAAAGTATTTTAACGAAGCGATCGCCGCCCAAGACCCCGCCGCCACGCCTTACTTCGAAGCCGCCATGCTCCTCCGCGACGCCCGCCAGCCCTTCGAACCCCTCCTCCGCCAGGCCGTCGCCAAAAACCCACAACACCCCGAGGCCTGGTTCCTCCTCGGCCTCGAAGCCGCCAAACGCGAGCAGTGGGAGGACGCCATCGACGCCTACCAGCGCGCCGTTTCCATCCTCCCCCGCCAGGCCAACTTCTGGCACGCCATGGCCATGGCCCTCCACCGCGCCGGCCGCCGCCCCGAAGCCGCCCGCGCCGCGCTCAAGTGCCGCCTCGCCGCCGCCACCCCCGCCGAACGCGAGATGGCGGCCGCCCTCTCTGGCTTCGTTTCGCAAAATGCCCCCTCGGCGCCCGCTCGCCAACCCGCCGTCGTCATCCCCGACTCCTGGCAAGGTCTGCAGGGCGACGCCATCAGCGACGGCGTGCTCAAAGAACTCGTCTGCGCCGACCCGGCCCGCGTCCGCATCGAGGGCGTCGGCGATCTCCGCATCCTCCGCCCCCGCGAGATCCGCATCACCGGGGGCTCCCGCGAACTCGCCTGCGGCCCCGCCAATCGCAAGGTCCGCGTCGGCTACATCCAGGCCACCCGCGAACTCGTCTCGGTCGAGTTCGTCCCCTAACCCCGCCCCAACCCCGTATCCTAATCTACATGGAGCCTTGGCTCGCCGGAAAACACGCCGATCTCGATCCCCTCCGCCGCCTCCTGGCCTGCTCCCTCGACCACGCCCTCGCCGACCTCCACCGCTGGACCCCCGCCTCCCCCAACGCCGCCATCGCCTTCCACCTCCGCCACCTCGCCGGCTCCGTCGACCGCCTCTGGACCTACGCCCTCGGCAGCCCACTCACCCCCGCCCAACTCGCCTTCCTCGCCGCCGAAGACCAGGGCCCCGGCGAACGCGCCCCCCTCCTCGCCGCTGTCTCCGCCGTCTTCGCCCGCGTCCAAACCGAACTCCGCCTGCTCGAAGACCTCGACTACCGCGACCCCCGCCCCGTCGGCCGCCAGCACATCGAAGTCCCCCTCGGCCTCCTGCTCGGCCACATCGCCGAACACACCCAGCGGCACACCGGGCAGCTCATCTCCCTATCGAAATGAAGTGGCTCCTCCTGCTCCTCGCCATCAGCCCCGGCGACGTCTACCGCGACTTCCCCGACGCCCGCGCGCTCACCCCCGCGCAACTCACCGGCGCCATCCGCGCCGAAACCCCGTCCGGCGAACTCCCCCTCGCCCTGCTCGGCCGCGGTAAGGCGACCGGTCCCGTCCGCGTCTTCTACGGCACTTCCGTGGCTGGCCCCGCGGGCCGCATCCTCGCGCCCCGCCACGGCGGCGTCATCCACGACGATCCCGTCATTCGCTTCTCCGCCGAAGGCGAAGGCGAACTCTGGGCCTATTTCGAACAGTACGGCGCCGCCTGGCGCCGCATCACCCCGCAGTGGCAGACCCGCTGGGTGCCCGACCAACCCGCCCGCGGCATCAAGCTCCAGCTCCGCGTCCGCCGCGCCGACGGCCTCTGGGCCGTCGCCCGCCAGGTCGAACAGATCACCCTGGTCCGCAAGAAGCACTCCGTCAAGCTCTTCCAGGCCGGCCACCCCGGCGCCGAAGCCCTCTCCGGCGCCACCGAGGCCGCCTGGCTCGTCGGCGAGGAGATCCGGCCGGTACCGCTCGACCGCATCGGCGCGCCGCCCGGCCCGGGAGCCTCCCTGCTCGTCCGCTACGCCCGCTGACCGGATCGCCTAAAACTCGTCCGGCGCCTCGCCCAACTCTACCTTCACCCGCGAAATCCTCTTCTGCCGGGCAATCGTCAACTCCACCGTATCGCCCGCCCGCTTCTTCGCCAGCGCTCGCGTAATCGCATCCGGCCGGTCGCACGCCGTCCCGTCAATCGCCATGATCAGGTCGCCGCCCACGCCCACCTCGGCGTTGCCCACAATCACCACCTGCCGCGGTCCCCGCAGCCCCGCCCGGTCCGCCGCGCTCCCCCGCTGCACGCCCTGCAGCAGCAGCCCGCCTTCGGCCGGCAGGTCCAGCGCCTCGGCCCACTCCCCGGCCACGTAGATCACCTCCACGCCCAGCCGCGGCCGCTTGTAGCTCCGCCCGGCCCGGTGGTCGCTGATCATCACCTTCGCCTTGTTGATCGGCATCGCAAAGCCGATTCCGATGTTCCCGCCCGGCCCGTAAATCGCCGTGTTGATCCCAATCACGTTACCCTGCGAATCGAGCAGCGGCCCGCCCGAGTTGCCCGGGTTAATCGCCGCGTCCGTCTGCATCATCCCTTCGAGCTCGCGGTTCTCATCGGCGCGGATCGTCCGCCCGACGGCCGAAATAATCCCCGTCGTCAACGTCCCGTCCAGCCCAAACGGATTGCCGATCGCCAGCACCTTCTGGCCCACCTGCACCGCGTCCGAATCGCCCAGCGCCAGCACCGGCAGCTTCTTCCGCGGCACAATCTTGATCAGCCCCAGGTCGTTGTTCGGGTCTTTGTAGAGCACCTCGGCGTCGTACTTCGACTGGTCCGGCAGCGTTACCACCACCTTCGAATTCCCCGCCAGCACGTGGTTATTCGTCAGAATCAGCCCGCTCGCGTCAAAGATAAAGCCCGAACCCGTCTCCTTGGCCGGCACCACCTCAAAGAAGTTCGCCCGCCGGTAGACGGTGCTCGAAATGTTCACCGTCGCCGCCCGCGAGCGCTTGTAAACGTCAATGTTATTCTGTTCGTCCGGGCCGAGCCCGGCGCCCTGCACCACCTTGCCCTCCTGCCATAGCGGCCCGTCGGCCGAGGCCGTCGGCGCGGCCAGCGGCGGAAAGAACCGCGACTTGGCAATCGTCGTCAGGTAAACAAACACACCGGCAAACGCCAGCGTCAGCAAGAGGTAGCGGAACCGTTTCATACAGAGAGGGTCACTCCACAAGAGCCCTGAGTTCATTATAAATTTCTTCGGTTTGCCGGCGCGTGTCGTCCAGCGAAACCGATGTATCTATGACGTAATCGGCGAATTTTCGTTTCTCGGCCAGCGGCATCTGCCGGCGGATGCGGTCCACCGTCTCCTCCCGCGTCCACCCGCTGCGTTCCATCGCCCGGCGGATCTGCGTCTCCTCGTCACAGCTCACCAGCACCACCCGCGCAAACTGCTTGTAGAGCCCCGTCTCAATGTGGATCGCCGCCTCGTACAGCACAATCGCCTGCGGGTCCCGCGCAAAGATCGCCAGAAAGCGCTCCTCCCGCAGCTTCTCGACCAGCGGATGGACAATCGCGTTGAGCTTGGCCAGCTTGGCCGGGTCCGCGAACACCACCGCGCCCAGCGCGCGACGGTTGATCGATCCGTCCGGATGGCAGACGCCCGCGCCGAACAGTTCCACGGTGGCCGCCCGCCCCGGCCCGGCCAGCACCTCGTGGCCCAGCCGGTCGGCCTCGACGAGTTCGCCGCCGAGTTCGGCAAACATCCGGCCCACGGTGGACTTGCCCGTGGCCAGCCCCCCGGTCAGCGCGACGGTCAGCATCCCTGCCGGCGCTCGGCGGCCTCCACCGTATTGGTCATCAGCATGGCGATCGTCAGCGGCCCCACCCCGCCAGGCACGGGCGTCCAGGCGCCGGCCAGCGCCGGGGCGTCCAGCGGATGCGTGTCGCCCACCAGGATCTTCCCCTTCCGGTCGAACTCGGCCAGCGCACCCCCCTCGTTCCGCCAAATGCCCTCCACCAGGTGCCGCTCGGTCAGCCGGTTGATCCCAACGTCGATCACCACCGCCCCGGGCCGGATGTGCTCGGCGGTGAGAAACGCCGGCCGCCCGATGGCGCCCACCAGGATATCCGCCCGCTGGCACTCCGCCGCCAAGTCCACCGTCCGCGAATGGCAGATGGTGACCGTCGCGTGGGCGTGCAGCAGCAGCATCGCCATGGGCTTGCCCACAATGTCGCTGCGACCCACCACGACGGCCCGCTTCCCCGCCACGTCAATACCCGCCCGCCGCAGCAGCTGCATCACCCCGTTCGGCGTGCACGGCCGCGGACCGGGCAGCCCGATCGACAGCCGCCCCACATTCACCGGATGAAACCCGTCCACGTCCTTTTCCGGCGCGATCCGTTCGAGCACCCGCTGCGCGTCGATATGCCGCGGCAGCGGCATCTGCACCAGAATCCCGTCGATGGCCTCGTTGGCGTTCAGGCTATCCACCAGCGCCAGCAACTCCGCCGTGGTGATCGTCGCCGGCCGGGTGATCTTCTCACTCACCAGGCCCAGGCTGGCGCACGTCTTCACCTTGCTGCCCACATAGACTTCACTCGCGGCATCGGAGCCCACCAGGACAACGGCCAACCCCGGCCGCCGCGGCAGCGCCGCGATGCGGGGCCGGAGTTCGTCGAGAATTTCGTCGCGGACGCGGATGCCATCCAGAATCTGAGCCATGGATACAGGCTACTATCTGCCGCCCGCCCCTGCCCAATTCCATCGCTACTGGGCCCCGATCCGCCGCCGCGCCCACCGGACATCGCTCGACCCGCCTCGCTCTCCCGGCACCCTCTCCCCCATTCCCCCCACCTCGCTAAAATAGAAGGAAATGCGCCCACTGCTCGCCCTCGCCGCCTTCTCCCTCGCGGCCTCAGGGCAGGGAATTCCCGTCCGCTCCTTCGAACCCGCCCCCAAAGCCCCTCCCTCCGGCCGCCCCTGGCCCGTCCGCTTCACCGACGTCTCCACCCCCGCCGGCCTCACCGCCCCCTTCCTCTCCGGCCTCCCCCTCACCAAGAAATACATCGTCGAAGCCAACGGCGCCGGCCTCGCCTTCTTTGACTACAACAACGACAACTACCCCGATATCTTCCTCCTCAATAGCGCCCGCTTCGCCAAAGGCCCCACCCCCACCAATCACCTCTACCGCAACAACAAAAATGGCACCTTCACCGACGTCACCGCCCAGGCCGGCCTCACCCGCTCCGGCTGGGGCAACGGCCTCTGCTCCGGCGACGTCAACAACGACGGCCACGAAGATCTCTTCCTCACCTACTGGGGCCCCAACGCCCTCTATCTCAACAAAAACGGCGTCTTCACGGAGGTAACCCAGGCCGCCGGCCTCGCCCGCCCCGGTAAAGAATGGAGCTCCGGCTGCACCTTCCTCGACTACGACCGCGACGGCCACCTCGACCTCTTCATCGCCCAATACCTCGACTTCGACCCCGCCAAAACACCCCTCCCCGGCGCCGCCCCCTACTGCCAGTGGAAAGGCATGCCCGTCTTCTGCGGCCCCCGCGGCCTCCCCTACGGCCGCGCCCTCCTCTACCGCAACCAGGGCAATGGCACCTTCACCGACGTCACCCAAGCCTCCGGCATCGCCGCCGCCAAAGACTTCTACGCCTTCACCACCCTCGCCGCCGACCTCAACGCCGACGGCTGGACCGACCTCTACGTCGCCTGCGACGCCACCCCCAGCCTCTTCTTCCGCAACAACAAAAACGGCACCTTCTCCGAAATCGGCGCCGAAGCCGGCGTCGCCTTCAACGAACACGGCCAGGAACAAAGCGGCATGGGCGCCGCCGTCGGCGACTTCGATAACGACGGCCGCCTCGACCTCCTCAAAACCAACTTCGCCAACGACTACCCCAACCTCTACCGCAACCTCGGCAACGGCCTCTTTGAAGACGTCGTCCTCCGCGCCGGCCTCGCCGTCAACCCCCAGTACGTCGCCTGGGGCATCGGCCTCGTCGACTTCGACAACGACGGCTGGAAAGACGTCTTCCAGGTCAACGGCCACCTCTTTCCCGAACTCGGCCCCGCCGCCTACCGCAACCCCCGCCTCCTCTACCGCAACCTCGGCAACGGCCGCTTCGAAGACCTCTCCCCCGCCTACCTCGCCCCCGCCTCCAGCCGCGGCGCCGCCTTCGGCGACTTCGATAACGACGGCCGCCTCGACGTCCTCATCCAGAACATGGACGCCCCCCCCACCCTCCTCCGCAACTCCGGCGCCCCCCTCGGCAACTGGCTCAAACTCCTCCTCCAAGGCACCCAGTCGAACCGCTCCGCCATCGGCTCCACCGTCCGCCTCCTCGGCCAAACCGAAGCCGTTGCCAGCCAGTCCAGCTACCTCTCCGTCAACGACCGCCGCCTCCACTTCGGTCTCGGCTCCGCCCAACAAGTCGACTCCATCGCCGTCCGCTGGCCCTCCGGCCAAACCGAACTCTTCGGCCCCTACCCCGCCAACCAAACCGTCACCCTCGTCGAAGGATCCGGCCGCCGCCCATGACCGTCCTCTTCCTCCTCGCCCTCTTCTTCCAACCCCCCGGCCCCGCCATGGAGCGCCAGTGGCAGCAGGAACTCGCCGCCACCCCCCAAGCCTTCGCCCCCGCCTTCAACCTCGGCTTCTACTACTTCAACGCCAACCGCCTCGCCGATGCCGAGCCCCTCCTCCGCCGCGCCGCCAAAGCCAACCCTGCCGACTTCAATACCCACTACATCCTCGGCGTCGTCTGCCAGCGCCAATCCCGCCGCGAAGACGCCCTCCGCAGTTGGCGCACCGCCCTCGCCCTTCAGCCCAACCATCTCCGCCTCATGAAGATCATGAGCGTCGAATACACCGAAGGCCGCTACTTCGCCGAAGCCGCCGCCCTCGCCCGCCGCGTCCTCGCCCTCGAACCCAACGACCAGCAAGCCTGGGTCCTCGCCATCAAAGCCCTCGCCGACGCCCAGGAGTTCGCCCCCGCCGCCGCCCTCGCCAAAGACGCCGCCGCCCGCTTCCCCGCCAACGCCCGCCTCAGCTTCGAATGCGCCTTCCTCCTCCACCGCCAGGGCCGCTTCGCCGAAGCCGCCCCCCTGCTCGAAGCCGCCACCAAAAACGAGCCCAACTTCGAAGAACCCTGGTACCTCCTCGGCGACATCCACCTCAAGCAGGAGCAGTTCCGCCCCGCCATCCCGTTCTTCGCACGCGCCATCGCCCTCCGCCCCGCCTACCTCCCCGCGCTCCTCGGCCTCGCCCGCGTCCACATCGCCCTCGAGCAGTGGGACGCCGCCCGCTCCCAACTCGCCGCCGCCGCCGCCGCCCGCCCGGACGAC
>JADCJL010000163.1 GCA_020247055.1 Acidobacteriaceae bacterium
CGACGAGGGCGGGCGGCTGATCGGCGAGTACGACTTCACCGCCACGCCCCGGGTGCGACAGGAGACCGTCTATCTCGGTGATACGCCGGTGGCGGTGCTCACCCAGACCGTCAGTGGCTCACCGGCCGTCTTCACGACGGTGGTGAACTACGTCTATGCCGATCACATCGACACGCCTCGGGTGATCACCCAGGCGTCGGACAACCGCATGCGCTGGCGGTGGGATCAGGCCGATCCGTTCGGCACCTCGGCGCCGAACCAGAACCCGGCCAGCATCGGTGCGTTCACCTACAACCCGCGCTTCCCAGGGCAGTTCTACGACGTCGAATCGAACCTGCATTACAACTACTTCAGGGATTACGATCCGAGGGTCGGTAGTTACACCCAGTCCGATCCCATCGGGCTGGCGGGGGGCATCAACACGTACGCATACGCGTTCGGCAATCCGCTCAGCTACACAGACCCGGACGGCCTAAACCCATTGCTCCGAGGTCTTGCCGCTGGCGCGGGGAAGGCCCGTCAGGTCTGGAAAGACCTCAACTTCGACGGCCCGAACGCGGGACTGGAACATGGCAACGGTCGGGTATGCCAGGTTCGCTACAAAAACCAGCCTGTGTTCCGTCTTGACTATCAACCGATACCGGGCTCGAACAACGAATCACGCTTGCACTTCCACATCCGACCGAACATGGATCGACATTGGTCGATCGACCCCAGGAGCTTCGGTGATGGCGACTGAGTTGACGGAGCAGGATGCTGCAGAGATTCTGCGGCGGGCTCTCGCCGATGAACTAACTGTTGACGAGGCAAGCAAGCTGCTCTCAGGCTTGCCCCAACGGACGAGGCGAAACGTTCAGGACGCGATTCATGCCGCCGTGCACTTCGTGAGTGACGCGGACATTAGGCAGTCCGACGCGGAGTACAACCGACTTCAGCGAGCCTCCCTCATCAAACGCCTTGATGATTTGCGGCGCTGAGGAAGGAAGAGACGCAGGTTTAGCAACCTGGCGAGGTTTCCCGAGGACTTCATGTTCCAGCTCTCGGCCGAGGAGTTCGCCAACTTGAGATCACAGTCTGTGATCTCAAGTGCCGGCCACGGCGGCCGGCGCACTGCGCCCTATGCCTTCACCGAGCAGGGTGTGGCCATGCTCTCGACGGTGCTGGGCAGCCCGCGCGCCATCGCGGTGAACATCGAGATCATGCGCACCTTCGTGCGGGTGCGGGCGCTGGCCGCAACGCATGGCGACCTAGCCAAGCGGCTGGCGGAACTCGAAGAGAAGACCGAAGCCCCGGCCATGAACCACGACACCTTCAGCCACAGCACCCGAGCCCAGCTCAAGAAGGTGTTCGACGTGCTGCGCGAACTCATGACGCCGCCCGATCCGCCCAAGCGGCCTATCGGGTTCATCAACCCCGAGGACAAGGGCAGCAAGAAGACCTCGGGGGCAAAAGGCAAGACGTGACCCCGAGGCGAGGCCTGCAAGTCCTGCGTTCAAGGCAAAGCAGCAATGGTGCGGCTGTGTCGCGCACGAAGGATCAGGTACACCAGCCAAGTTAGCGCGAATCCTGCGTTAACCAGCGCACCTGCCTGAATCCCTGACTGGGATCCCCCTTGAACACCAAGGCTCCAGGCCGAGTGAACAAGTAACACAACCACCGCGACATAGGAAACCCGAGCGAGTGAGCCAGTGATCGGCGTGAATACCAAGGCGCAGAGGGATCCGATGACAACTAGCGCTTGGATGAGGCCGGTCGGCAGCAGGTTAGATGACCAAAAGGCCAGAGCAAGCAACTCGGTCAGCAACGGCCAAGCAGCTGTGGCGATTCGGAGAGCCAGATCAAAAAGGCGCAGCATGTTCACTTCTTGCAGTTGTCGCAGCCTTCTTTCTGGGCTCGCTCGTAGGCCTGCCTACTCGTCTCAGTCTGCATTGCCCCGTAGTACCTTCGAGCCGCCCACTGACAGCCGGCTGGGTTTCCGCTCCTGGAGCATGCAGCCAGCAAGTCCTTAAGGAAGTCGTTGTCGCACTGGCCTTTCGGTTTACGGCAGGTCTCGTAGCACTGATCGTGCTTGCGGCAGGCTGGAACGAAATCTGCTCGACGGAAACCGTCCGGAACCATTAAGTCATTGCCGGCTGTACCACAGCCCCAGCCAAGCGGATTGCCGTCGGGCCGATTTGGCGGTGGTAGACCAGTCCATTCTTCTGGGTTCAGCCCTCGCGGATCTACCTTCATCGTCGGCTGGCTCTCGACGTAGGCATACGTGTTGATGCCACCTTCGAGCCCGATGGGATCTGACTGAGCGTATCTGCCGACCCTCGGATCGTAATCCCTGAAGTAGTTGTAGTGCAGGTTGGATTCGAGGTCGTAGAACTGCCCTGGGAAGCGCGGGTTGTAGGTGAACGCACCGATGCTGGCCGGGTTCTGGTTCGGCGCCGAGGTGCCGAACGGATCGGCCTGATCCCACCGCCAGCGCATGCGGTCGTCGGAGGCCTGGGTGATCACC
>JADCJL010000164.1 GCA_020247055.1 Acidobacteriaceae bacterium
GGCCGGAACTTCGATATGCAGGTCGATCCGGTCGAGCATCGGCCCGCTGATCTTGGCCAGGTACCGCTGGATGATCCCCGGCGTACACCGGCACTCCCGCGTCGGGTCCCCGTGGAACCCGCACGGACATCCGTGCAGATAGTAACTGATACGAACCCGAAACGCGGAAAACCAGGGGCCCGCAACCCGTTGATAATGCGAAGGCGTGCAACGACCGAAAACGTCTGACGCGGGTCCGGGCGCCAAAAACAGTGTTGCTGCCATGAATCATTAGGGGCAGAAACGACACGATTCTGGTGTTCCCGAATATGGCTCCCCGATCCCAAAATCGTCTGGAACTTGATACGGCCGGCAGTACGCGAGGAACAACCGGATCCACGATGGCAGCACGGAGACCGGACCGCGGGAGGCAGCCAACTCTGACGTGTATAGCTGCCGGTAGTTGCTTCGGGGGCCGGGCGGGCGCCAGGCTGTTTGGAAGACGCGTTCACCCCGGCCCAGGTTCCCGCTTTGCAGCAACCCACTCGGGGTGACGTGTCACTTCATTTTTCAGCCGCCAAAGGCGGCTTCCGGGAACTTTTGGTTATACAAGGTTACCGGACGGTAACCTATTGTGAGATTGGAGCTTGCGCGACTCTCACGGCTTCGCTCATCGCCTCAAGGTTATATGCGCCGGTAACGTGTTGAAAATGCTGAGGGGCTGATCGGGTCGATTCCGGGTAACCATCTGATTCCAGGTGGTTACTGCGTATAACCGTTCGTGCCCGTAGAGGAAACTTGCTGGAGTGCCGCTTTTAAGACATGGCTGCCGACGAAGTGAGCCGCAAAGGTCCGCTTCTCGGCGCTCCAAAACTCTGCCGTGCTGGACAGAATTTCTCCAAACACCGTGAGGTCCTGGCGTGGCAAAGCGAGGATCGAATCAGCGTGTTCGAAAATCAACAGCCAGCCCTTCCCCTCATCAAAATCGCGCAGGCATTCTTCCACTGCATCCCAGTTGGAACCGAAGTAATCCGGCATACCAAGAACTCGACCAATGACGGCCAGCAGGTCTGACTTCGTGCGTACCCCATCCAAATCGAATCGCCAGACCGCGATATTGGCAGCTCCGGCCAACCGTTCGGCTTCTTGAGCCGCAGCCGACGATTCGGAGACTCGAATGCCATGCAAACCGATGGTCATGATTACCGAATCCTCACAAAGCTGTTGTAGTGGTCGGGCGTATAGTACACTTCGCCGCCTTGCCCAGTGATGACTCGTTCAGCGCCCCTGTTGGTAACGCCAGCCTTGGGCTGAACCGTGTACTCCTTGTAATAGCCGGAACCCTGACCGGGAAGTTTCCCTTCTCGGTTCTGGAAGGGAATGCCGTCTCGACTGTATCGCTGCGTGCCCGTCGAGATGTCTTGAAGCGTTTGCTCTACTCGGCGAACCGTCTCGGGATTACCGAGCGGGATCGCTCGCCGTGCCTTGTCCAAAGCATTCGCTGACTCGGCAGCACCTTCGAGGCCGAGACGAATGAGTTCAGGGCCGCGGACAAGACGCATGAAGCCGCGTGCAAGAGATGGCAGAGAAGCCAAACCCTCAAGGGCCATCGCACCCTGCCCAGCTTCGCTAACGATTGTCGCAATTTGATGAAGAGAACTGAGTCCTTCACCGATGCCCTGCAACATGATGAGGTTGGCTTCATCGCGGCCAACGCCGACCGTAAAGTTTCCACCCGTGCCAAGCTGAGCTCCAGCGCAGGCCGTGCCCTTTCCGTCATCGCCCTGCGTTCCGTTGTCTAGATTGACGCAAGCGCGCCCCGACGGATCTATGAACTGGAGCGGGTTGTTGCGAACATACGAATACAAATTCCAGCTTTGAGGGTCGCCTTGATGTTGGTCGAACAGGGGCTCGTCCGGGCTCGTAAATCTCCCTTGAGCGCTGGACATATACCGCGCCCCAAAGTAATCCAACCCCGTCTCGGCATCCCGTTCCTTGCCGGTAAATCTCTTTACGTTCTCAAAGTTCCCATACTTCGGACCCTGGCCATTGACGCCACTCAAATCCTGTCCAAACGGCCGATAGTCATGACCCCGAATCACATTCCCCAGCGCGCCCGTCACCAGACGCACGCTCCCCAGGTGATCTTCGGTCAGAAACTCCAGTCCACTTCCCCCGCTCCCCGCGCCGTATTCTGCCGCTAATCGTCCCAACCCATCGTACCGGGTATGATTGCCCCATAGCCCCTGAGCCTCCCGGGTCCCCCGGGGCCGCCCCTGGCCCTGGACATTCTCGCGGCAATCGGGTTTACTACTGCTCACCGGGCCTTGGCCGAGGTGTGAAGAACCTGACCAAAACGCAGGAGAGCAGGACCGAACACCTTGGGGCCGGCTGAGTACACCTATGGGCTGCGAGCCCGCTGTCGTAACTAGCCGCCCTTCCGGTCCACCCGGTTGAGCCTCGAGCTCGAATAGGTAGGTGCCGTTCTGTCCTAACCCTCTTCGTTGACGTCTCATCGCCAATTGCTGGACTCTCCCAGTGCGCGGCCTCTGCCCCGAAGCCGCCCGGTCTGCTCTCCCGCATTTCAGGAGTAACCACAGTATGCCATTCGCCGGTCTCGATCTCCACAAAAAAGAAGTAGAAGCCGCCATCCTCCCCGATCACGGCAACCAACCCATCCGCCACCGCTTCCCGGCCACCAACGAGGGCATCCTCGCCTTCGCGAAGTCCCACTTATCCAAGCAACATCAGGTCGCCGTCGAAGCCACCACGAACACCTGGGCCCTCGTCCGCCTCCTCCAACCCCTCGTTCACTCCGTCCACGTCTCCAACCCCGTCGCCACCCACGCCATCGCCAAATCCAAGGTCAAAACCGACAAGGTCGACGCCCTCGTCCTCGCCCAACTCCTCCGCTCCGGCTTCCTCCCCACCGTCTGGACCCCCGACGAAACCACCTCCGAACTCCGCCGCCGCTGCACCGAACGCGCCAACCTCACCCATGATCGCGTCCGTATCAAGAACCGCATCCACGCCATCCTCCACCAACACCTCATCCCGCTTCCCGCCGGCGACCTGTTCTCGGAAGCCAACCTCGCGTGGCTCGCTAAACTCACTCTCCCCGCCTTCGAACAGTCCTGTCTCGCCCGCCAACTCTTCTTCCTCGACATGATCGACACCGAAATCACCCTGTTTAACGACGACCTCGCCCGCCACGCCTATCACTCCCCCGAAGTGAAGTTACTCATGACCATCCCGGGCGTCGACTTCCCTGTGGCCGAAACCATCCTCTCCACCTTAGGCGATTGGACCCGCTTCCCCGACGGCGACCACGCCGCCTCTTACTTTGGCTTAGTACCGTCAACTTACCAGTCCGGCGATCACTGTTATCACGGGCCGATCACCAAGAAGGGTAAGGGCCACGCCCGCTGGATGTTAGTCCAGGCAGCGCAACATCTGGATAAGCACCCCGGCCCGCTCGGCGCCTCCTTCCGCCGCCTGCAAAAGAAGAAGAACCGGAACATGGCAGTGGTGGCGACGGCGCGCAAGATCGTCACCATCGCTTGGCAGATGTTGAAGAACAACGAACCGTACCGCTACGCCGACCCCAAGACGACCCAAGCGAAGATGAGCCGTCTGCGGGTACGGGCCACGGGTGAGCGGCGGAAGGGTGGGAATCCGAAGGGTGAGCCGCGCCCCGCCAGCCACGGGAGTGGGAATCCGACGCGCGCGGTTCCCGCCTTAGAGACGGTGTATGCCAAGGAGGCGTTGCCGCCGCTGCTGCCGTTGGCGCCGGGGGAGAGTAAAATGCTCGCAGAGAGTGGGACGGCGGGATATGCGGCGCAGATCCGGAGGAGTTACCGGGTGCCGAAGCGGAAGGCCCCGCCGTCGGCATAGCCGGGACTCGCGGAGCGGGCTGGGATCAAAGGAAGACGATACTGCGAGCCGGCGGATGCGGCAAGGCGACCCTACGGGCGGGCTACGCCCGGCCTTGCCCCACCCACCGCGCCCGCAGTGTGCTTTCTCATAGGGCCCCCAGCCCGCTGGCCTGCTCCCGCACGCCCAGATCCGCACCCTCAGCCACCGTCCAGACCCCGCCGTGTCAACTTTTCAGTTGACACAATCATAGGTAGGTGTAGGTGGTCCAGTGGAGGGGCGAGGCGTTGGCGGCGTAGGGCATGGAGACGCGGAGGACCTTGCCGATGGAGGAGCAGGCGCAGGGGGTGTACTCGGTTTTGACTTTGCTGACGGGGGTTTCGGCGCCGTTTAGCTGGTGGCCGGTGGTGACTTCGAGGGGGCGGCCGAAGCCGTCGAAGACGGTTTTGGTCCAGCGGAGGTTGGGGGCGATGCCGGTGGTGAGTTTGTGCCAACTGGCGCCCGGGGCGGAGCCGAGGCCGTAGGTGTGGGTGACGGTTTGGCCGGTGGGGAGGGCTTGGGATCTCTGGCGGCGCATGCCGTCCCAGGTGAAGGTGGCGGTGGCGTTGTTGGCGCCGGTGGTTTGGGTGAGGTTGAGGACGGCGTCGAAGGTGGGGTCCTGCTGGCGTGGGATGCGATCAACTACAGCCCTTGGAAGTTTTGTTGGGGGGAGTTCCGTGCGGGAGTGCTTTCTATGGCTTGATCGCTTGGGCCTTGCGGCGGTGTGCGGGCGCACGAGGGCCGTTCTTTTTGGCGGCCGGACGTACCGTACCTGTGGAGACACGGCTGTTCCGACCGGCACATTGTCGGAGTCCGCGCACCGCTGGCCGCCCCCGAGTCGAAATCAGGGCAGGGCAAGGCGTTTCGGCCACGGCGCCGTCTTCTTTGGAAAGGCGTGCTAAGATCCGGAGTTACGCTGCCATACCCGAGTGGACGAACCAGAACTTACCAAGTACTGGCCATCGGGGGTGAATTGTAAAGAACTAATACCAGCGAACAAACGATCGTTCATGGCGGTTTCGCATTGAAGAAGGGTCTGCAAGACTCGTCCGGTGCTTGCTTCGACTAGTTGGATTAAGGTTTCTTCCAGAGGTTTGCCACTCCATCGAGGATCCGGTTCGGATTCGATAGCGATGAGAGACCCGTCGTTCGTTATGGCTACCTTGTGCAGGAGCCCCCAAGCGTCTCGCTTTCGATTGATCTGGTGCCTTAGAGAGCCAGTACCTCCATCCAGCACAAGAATCGATTGGCGACGCTGGCTCGGTTGATTATAGGGTACCTGTTCTTTACCGTCCAGGTTGCATACAACAAACTTTCCGTTTGGAGAAAGGCCCAAGTTCGCAATCTCAAAATCATTGGGAACAGTGTAGGTCCAACACTCCTCCAGAGTGCGGGGAGATCTGCATACGATTCGGTTGTCTCCCTGCGGATGGAGAAGCGAGAAGCGGTCGAGAGAAAAGTGAGCAGTCGAGGATCGTGAAGAGCGGAAATAGCCGCGAGGGAGCCTATTGATTTCATGGAGTTCCCCGGCCGCTTTGATTTGGAGCAGCCGAAATGTCACCTCCGTCTTCGGAGCATTTAGGGCGGGGCTGGGTAATTCGTGTTGCAGAAGCCGATCTCTGTCGCACAGCACACTCTCCACGAAGAATGCGCTGCTATTCGGGGCCTTTAGTTCGGTGATATCGTACGAGGGGAGAGAAAGCAGTAGACGCTTTGGCTGAGGAAGGCCGAGGTCTATAAGGAAACGGTCGCCGCTCGCGTCGAAAGACCCCCTCCATAGGAAATCATCGGGAAGGGGCCGGACGAGTTTTTCCCGCCAAGATCCGATTTCCACAATCACCAAGTTGAGGCGGGAGGTTCCCGGCCACCCCAAAACTCGTCCAACGTTTGAGCCATAACGCCCCCTGGAGGCGGGCTGATTGAGGCAGAGTAGCCTGCCGTCCGGGCTGACGGCCTTTGCTTGCGTTGCCTTAAACTCGCGAACCAAGCGAAAGAGTTCGGGGGGCACAGTATCAACCTGATAGGCAGGGTACGCCTCAGCTTTTGGATGCACGAGCGTTGCCGCCATCCCCATTGTAAAGAATCGACGGCCGTAGAGTGTATGCATCATCGTCTTTTGTTACCGCAACCGTGACCAACGTTAATTCCTCTATCTGATCGCAAGATATCTGCGACCTTGTATGGGTCAGTGTAGGTATCGAAGAGAGCGTTGCCCATCAGCTCGAAGATAAGATGTAAGCCGAATTCGACAGGACCCATATGGCCGCCAAACAGATCTATATCAATTTCAATTCTGCCAGAGCCAATACCAATTTGAAGCGACCCAAAGGAAACATCTTGTCTATATTGATTTTGGATTCTTTCATGGCTAGCTCCAAAGTTCTTGGTGAAACCCGACCCGGGAGCGGCGAGAAATGTTTCGAGAGTACGAATCTCCGTAGCACTACCAGTGAGCCACATTCGATCCGGTAGACCCTGTTTGTCCTTAAGATTGTTAAACGAAGCGAACTGAAAGTTTGATAGATTTACGCCCGCGTGTTGTGCCGCAGCGGTAAAGTTTAGGAAAGCCACCTGGCCTTGTCTCGAGAAGGCTTCCAATCGCCGCTGACCCAGGATTCCGGCTTGAACACTGTCCAAGTGAACCTCGACGCCGCAGAGCACTGGGGGCGGCGGCGTGGTTCCGGGATTTGGCCACTCGAAATCGGGAGGAATTTCCAAGCAACCACCCATCCCACAGCCACCTGCGCCTCCTCCGCCTCCTCCGTTTGGGGGTAGTGATGGTGTAGGCAAGGGTGGCGGCGGTTCGAGACAGTGGCTGGCGATGCACCTGA
>JADCJL010000165.1 GCA_020247055.1 Acidobacteriaceae bacterium
GCTCGAGAACGTGCTGCTGCTGGGCTTGGGATTGGGGGTGGGGGTGGGGTGCGCGCTGCTGGCGGTGGCGCCGGCGCTGGTGGACCGGGGGCAGGCGCCGCCGGTGGGGGGGATGGCGGGGTTGGTGGCGGCGGTGTTTGTGACCGGGCTGGCGGCTTCGGTAGGGGCGACGCGGGCGGCGCTGCGGACGCCCCTGCTGGAGGCGCTGCGGTCGGAGTAGGTCGGAAGGCGATTTGATGTGGCGGCGCGGGGCGCGATAGACTCTTGCGCATGATCGTACGATTTCTGTTGGTGGCCGGGGTTGCGCTGGCGCAGTCGCCGCATGGGAACCCGGTGGCGCGGGGCGGGGAGCTGTTTGAGAAGAACTGCGCGGCGTGCCACGGGGCGCGGGCGCTGGGCGGGCGGGCGCCGAACCTGACACGGGGGGACTGGAAATCGGGCGGCAGCGACGAGGCGATTCTGCGGAACATCGTCAAGGGCATTGCGGGGACGCAGATGCCGGCGTTTCCGATGCCGGAGGAGGACGCCAAGGCGGTGGTGGCGTACCTGCGGTCGCTCGAAGGATCGAAGCCGGAGACGGCGGTGACGGGCGATGCGCGGGCGGGGGCGGCGCTGTTTTTCGGAGCGGCGGGATGCGGGAGCTGCCATATGGTGCAGGGCCAGGGGGGACGGCTGGGGCCGGACCTGACGACGATTGCGCAGGAGCGGCGGCAGGAGGATCTGCGGCAATCGCTGCGGGAACCGAGCGCGAAGCTGCGGGCGGGATTCCGAACGGTGAATGTGACGCTGCGCGACGGGCGGACGCTGACGGGCGTGGCGAAGAACGAAGACACGTTTTCGATTCAACTGATGGACCGGCAGGAGAAGCTGCATCTGCTGGACAAGGCCGGGGTAAGCGCGGTGACGCCGACGCACCAGAGCCTGATGCCGGCGGCGAAGCTTACGCCGGCGGAGACGAACGACGTGCTGGCGTTTTTGAAGGCGGGGAAGGTGGAGACCGCCGAGTGGAAGCCGGCGGCGGACTGGAACGTGACATGGGAGCGGATCCGGAACGCGCGGCGGGAGCCGCACAACTGGTTGACCTACTGGGGCGACCTGACGGGGCAGCATTTTTCGGAGCTGAAGCAGGTGACGCCGGCCAACGTGCGGAGCTTGCGCAATGCCTGGACGTATCAGTTCGGGGCTTCGAACATTCAGACGGTGCCGCTTGTGGTGGACGGGCTGATGTTCGTCACCGGGCCGCGGAGCAACGCGGCGGCGCTGGACGCGCGGACGGGGCGGCGGATCTGGGAGTACAAGCGGGATTTGCCGGAGGTGCACAGCCAGTGCACGGTGATGACGAACCGGGGGGTGGCGGTGCTGGGCGACCGGGTGTATCTGGCGACGCTGGACGCGCACCTGGTGGCGCTGGACGCCAAGACCGGCAACGTGATTTTCGACGTCGAAGTGGAGGATTACCGGAAGGGGTTTTCGATTACGCACGCGCCGCTGGCATTGAACGGGCAGATTGCCGTGGGCATTACGGCGGGCGAATGCGCGCTGACGGGGTTTGTGTACTCTTTCGACGCCAAGACCGGCAAGCGGCTGTGGCGGACCGATACAGTGGCGCCACCGGGGGACCCGAACCGGGCGAGCTGGGCGGGAGATTCGGCCAAGTACGGCGGGGCGCCGACGTGGATGACCGGGACGTTTGACGTCGAGACGAATACGCTGTTCTGGACGACGGGCAATCCGGGTCCGGACTACAACGGCGTGGACCGGGCGGGCGATAACCTCTATTCGGACAGCGTGCTGGCGCTGGATCCGGCGACGGGGCGGATCAAGTGGCACTTCCAGTACACGCCGCACGACGTGCACGACTGGGACGCCAACGAGACGCCGGTGCTGGTGGACGCGGTGATAAAGGGACAGCGGCGGAAGCTGCTGATCATGGCCAACCGGAACGCGTTTTATTACGCGATTGACCGGGTGACGGGCGAGTTTGTGGCCGGGCAGGCGTTTGCCAACCAGACCTGGGCGAAGGGTCTCGATGCGCGGGGCAGGCCGATTGTGCTGCCGAATACGACGCCGACGCCGGAGGGCAATTACGTGTGCCCGGACGCGCTGGGGGCGACCAACTTCGCCGCGCCTTCGTTCAGCCCGGTAACAGGGCTGTTTTATCTCACGGTGCGCGAGACCTGCGCCACTTACTTCACCGAGACGAAAAAACCGGAGCCCGGGCAGCCGTTTACCGGAGGTGGGCAGCGGGAGGACGAGAAGGTGGGCGAGCAGGGTTTCATCCGGGCGCTGGACCCGGCGACGGGCGACCGGAAGTGGAGCACGCGGATCCAGGTGGGTTCGCACTCGGCTGGGGTGCTGGCGACGGCGGGCGGGCTGGTGTTTGCCGGGTCGCGCGAAGGGAACCTGATGGCGCTGGACGCCGTGACGGGTAAGATTGTGTGGCACCACGGGACGGGGGCTTCGATTCGCAGTTCGCCGATGGCGTATGCGGTGGACGGCCGGCAGTACGTGGCGATTGCGAACGACGCCGCGCTGCTGGTTTATGCGCTGCAGCCGTGAGGCGGGCGATCTAGGCGGCATTTGACGTCTTTCGGCGGCGCTGCGGGCGAACC
>JADCJL010000166.1 GCA_020247055.1 Acidobacteriaceae bacterium
CAAGGACCAGTTGATCGGCCAAGCCATCATCAACTTCACAGTCCGTCAGTCGGTTTCGCGAAGCGTGCTGCCGCTGCACGGAACCATTCTGCTGGTTGGAGAGCCGGGGACGGGCAAGACCTCGCTGGCTCGCGGCCTGGCGCACAAGGCTTCAGAGTGCTTCTCCGGAGGAGCCTTCCGGCTGCTCGAGGTGGACCCGCACGCGCTGGGCAGCGCGATGATGGGCAAGACGCAGAAGGCTGTCTCTGACCTTTTCGGACACACCATTGCCGAGTCAGCACTCGTGGGGCCAACCATCGTGTTGCTCGATGAGGTAGAGACGCTCGCGGCCGATCGCACCAAGCTCAGCCTCAGCGCCAACCCCGTGGACGTTCACCGCGCGACTGACGCGGTGCTCGTGCAGCTGGACCTGCTCGCCGAGACGCACAAGAACCTGCTGTTCATTGCGACCTCCAACTTCCCGCAGGCCGTCGATGAAGCCTTCACCTCGCGATGCGACCTCGTTCTGGAGATCCCGCCACCCAATCTGAAGGCGTGTGAACAGATTTTGGCGTTGTGCCTCAAGGGCATGGGAAAGTAGTTCGTCGCCATTGGCAAGCTGCCGCAGGCTGAGGGGTTCGATGCCGTCGTGCATGAAGTTCACGGGCTGGATGGCCGCACGATCCGCAAGGTCGTGGCCAGCGCTCTGACCCTTCGCAAGGAAGTTGCGATGGACCCGAACGGACTGAGCATGTCCGACCTGCTGAAGGCAGCCAAGGCAGCCAAGGCTGTGCGCGCGAAGATGAACAAGCGATGACCTCCGTCGTCAGTCGTGTGGTCCGCAGTTCACCGCATCGCAACACGAGCGACACGTGGAGCTTCATCGTCGACCTGCTAACGCAGGGCAAGGGCGGCGAGGCTCGCAAGGAACTGCTGTCGGTATCCGGCGTCGCTAGCTCAGTCATTGCCGAGCAGTCCGCGAAGGATGCCGCAATCGTCGCAACCTGTGATGGGCCTCGCACGCGCGTCTACTGCCTGTACGACGAAGACGCCATCGAAGACGGCGATGCCAAGGAAGATGCGCTGGGGTACGACGCACTCAAGGGTCAGTGGGCCATCTCGCTGCCGTGCCCGAAGGACGATCTGGACTGGGTGCAGCGCGCACTCAGGGCCAAGAGCAGTCGCATCACAGCCCGCGACATGGCTCAGAACCTGGGTGAGGAGGACGTGACCAAGGCGGCCTCTTCCGGCGGACTGTGTCTGAACGTTGACCAATTCTTGAAATCATGAGCGCCGTTGCCGTCTACTCATACACCCAATCGGTCACCTACGTGGCCGACAACATCCTCAAGTGCCTGAAGGACATCATCCGGCTCAGTGGCCTCGACCCCGCAAAGCTCGTCGGCGAGTGGGACGTCCTGCTGCGCGGCCTCAGTTCTTGGATCGAGTCCAAGCACCTTGAGACGGTGACGCTCGAGATCTACAACCCCGAGAACGACGCGCTGGTCACAAGGTGGGACGTGTCCATCGCGTACACGTGGGACCTCTCTGCCGGAACGTTCTGGACTGACACCGACCAGCTTCGCTACGCCATCAAGAAGGCTGGCGTTGTGCCATCCGAGGCTGCATACCGTGTGGTCGTGTCCTACAACAAGTCCGGTCGTCCCGATGTTGCTGGCTGGAGTTCGTGTAGCCTGCGCGCCACCGAAGGGATGGCGCGCCAGAGCCTGGGGACTACCGTGGAACACAACGGCTTGGGCGCCAACACCGCCTACTGGAGGAAGGCCTGATGCTCACCATCGACGAAGCATTCCGGAAGTTCAAGAGCCGGCTGGAGCTCAACGACAAGGAACAGAAGAACGCGACCGATCGCCACACCGAGGTGCGCGAGTACATCCGGACGAAGTTCTCCATCGACCGCGACTTCCTAACCGGCTCCTACGCGCGCTACACGAAGACGAAGCCGCTGAAGGACATCGACATCTTCTTCGTGATGAAGGATTCGGAGAAGCACTACCGCGGCAAGTCGGCGGGGGTGGTCCTCGATGACTACAAGAGGGCTCTGGTCGACAAGTATGGCGAGAAGGCAGTCCGGCGGCAGAGCCGGTCCATCAATGTGGACTTCGGCGTGCAAGTCAAGGAAGAGGACAAGACCGACTACAAGATCATGAGCGTCGATGTCGTGCCGGCGTTTGCCAGTGGCAACGACTATGAGATTCCGGACGGCGACACTGGGAAGTGGATCGAGACGAACCCCGAGAAGCATGCCGAGAAGGCCGCCCAAGCGCACCAGGCCTACAGCAGCGAGTGGAAAGGCCTGGTGCGCATGGTCAAGTACTGGAACAACAACCCCAAGCATGGCGAGAAGCCCATCAAGCCGTCGTTCCTTATCGAGGTGATGGCGCTGCAGTGCCTGCACGGCGGGTGGGGTGGTCAGTTCGACCGAGAGATGCAGGGCTTCTTTGCGACCATCGCGGATCGCATCGGCGAGGTGTGGCCGGACCCGGCCGGGTTGGGGCCCCCGATCAGCGACTCGATGGACGCCAAGCGCGTCCCTAAGGCCCGGCAGGCGCTGAGGCATGCAAGTGCTCAAATCGACCAGGCCATCCATCTGGTTCGGCAGGGTCGCAACGGTGATGCCTTAGTGGCGTGCCGCGAGCTGTTCGGACCGATGTTCCCGCTGAGCTGACAGACGCAATGACACAGGCGGTTGTCACGCGTCGCGACGGCGATGTCTTCCAGGCGCGCATGTTCTGGCTGCATGCGGCTCGTCTCCTGGACGAGCAGAGTCCGATCGTTCGCGTCGGCTTCGAGTCCGGCCTGAAGGGCTTCGACGACGTTTGGGTTGAATACGACCCGGCACGCGCGCCTCAGGACCATCTCGG
>JADCJL010000167.1 GCA_020247055.1 Acidobacteriaceae bacterium
AGGCCGCACCGGCCCGCCACCAACACGCGAGGAAATCGCCCCTCCTGCCGGGCCGAAGCGAGTCCGTTGTGCGCGGTTCCCCCCAAGCGCACAGGCCGCGCAGGCCCCGCCACCAACGCGTGAAGAAATCGCCGCTCCTGCCGGGCCGGAGCGAGTCCGTTGTGCGCGGTTCCTCAGGAGATCCAACCCCTTCGGGGCGCTTTGCTCCTGCACGGCACACGAGAACGGAACACGGCCGCCCTGGCAGAACATGTGACTCGATTCTCGGCAGTGGAACGCAGTCTGGCGCCTTCGCCGCTCATGGCGCAGGGATCGACTCAAGAACTCCAGTAGCACGAGAATTGGGCCTCGCGTCAAGGCAAACCCTGCGGCTTCTTGACCCGGTCCGGGGCTCCGTGCTGTTTGCCCAATGTCGCCAAGCCTCGCTCTGTTCGCCTCCGGCGTTACCCACGCACCGCGAAAATCCTAATTCGCTTTTGCGCGACAGCGGCCAGAATTCTTGCCAGCCGAAATAACGCTCCTGTGATAGACTCCGAATGCCATGTTGACCCGCCGCCGCTTCCTCCACCTGGTCGCCGCCCCCCTCGCCCCACCCCCCACCCGCCCCAACGTCCTCCTCATCCTCCTCGATGACATGGGCTACGCCGACCTCGGCTGCTACGGCGCGAAAGATATCCGCACCCCCCACATCGATCGGCTCGCCCGCGAAGGCGTCCGCCTCACCGACTGCTACTCCAACGGCCCCGTCTGCACCCCCACCCGCTGCGGACTCCTCACCGGCCGCTACCAGCAGCGCTTCGGCCTCGAATGGGCCCTCGGCCCCGGCATGAAAGGCTACGGCCTCAACCCCGAACACAACACCCTCGCCCGCTACTTCCAGCGCGCCGGCTATCGCACCGCCCTCTTCGGCAAATGGCACCTCGGCTACGAACCCGCCGTCGGACCCAACCGCCACGGCTTCGACGAGTTCTACGGCCTACTGTCCGGCAACGTCGACCACTACTCCCACAAAGAGATCAACAACGAACACGACTGGTATGAAAACCTCAACCCCGTTCATCCCGTCGGCTACAGCACCGACCTGATCCGCGACCGCGCCCTCCACTTTCTCGACGCCCACGCCGCCCGCCCCTTCTTCCTCTACCTCCCCTTCAACGCCGTCCATTGGCCCTTCCAATCCCCCGGCCAGCCCGGCAGCGTCCGCCTCCGCCCCACCTGGTTTCAAGGCTCCCGCGCCGTCGAATATAAGGCCATGCTCGAAGCCGTCGACACCGCCATCGGCCAGATCCTCGCCAAACTCGCCGCCCAGGGCGTCCTCGACAACACCCTTATCGTCTTTACCAACGACAACGGCGGCGAACGCCTCTCCGACAACCGCCCCTTCTTCCACCACAAAGCCACCCTCTGGGAAGGCGGCATCCGCGTCCCCGCCATCCTCCGCTGGCCCGGCCACCTCCCCAAAGGCAAGGTCAACGCCCAACCCGCCATGTCCATGGACCTCACCGCCACCATCATGGACGCCGCCGGCCTCACCCCGGACCCCGCCCAACCCTTCGACGGCCGCAGCCTCCTACCCATCCTCCAAGGCCAAGCCCCCCTCGAAGAACGGACCTTCTTCTGGCGCATCAACCGCGCCGACCGCCAGCAGCGCGCCTGCCGAAAAGGCCCCTGGAAGTGGATCAGCGATAGCGGCTTCGACCAGCTCTACAACCTCGCCGCCGACCCCGCCGAACGAAAAGACCTCTCCTGGCAACACCCCGCCCTCACCCGCGAACTCGCCGCCCTCTACCAGCAGTGGGAAACCATGCTCAAACAAAATCCCCCGCCCAAGGTCATCGCCTAAAGCCATCTCATGCTCAGCCGTCGAACCTTCCTCTCGCTCGCCCTCGCCCCCGCCCCGCCCCAACGTCGTCCTCTTCCTCTCCGACGACATGGGCTACGCCGACCTCGGCTGCTACGGCGCCAAAGACAGCCGCACCCCCCACATCGACCGCCTCGCCCGCGAAGGCGTCCGCCTCACCGACTGCTACTCCAACGGCCCCGTCTGCACCCCCACCCGCTGCGCTCTCCTCACCGGTCGCTACCAGCAGCGCTACGGCCGCGCCCTCGAATGGGCCCTCGTCCCCGCCGACGTCAATCAGGGTCTCCTCCCCCAACACACCACCATCGCCCGCCTGCTCAAAAACGCCGGCTACCGCACCGCCCTCTGCGGCAAATGGCACCTCGGCCGCGAATCCCGGTTCAACCCCCTCCACCACGGCTTCGACGAATACTACGGCCTCACCGGCGGTAACGTCGACATGTACTCGAAACAGGACCGCTTCAAAAACTACGACCTCTACGACGGCCTCGAAAAAGCACCACCCACCCCCGGCTACCTCACCGAACTCCTCGCCGCCCGCGCCACCCGCTTCATCGACGCCAACCACGCCAACCCCTTCTTCCTCTACGTTCCCTTCAACGCCGTTCACTGGCCCTTCCAGGCCCCCAACCAGCCCGCCTCCCAGCGCGATGCCACAACCTGGACCGACGGCACCCGCCCCACCGAATACAAACCCATGCTCGAAGCCATGGACGCCGCCGTCGGCCGCGTCCTCCAGGCCCTCGACCGCCACGGCCTCACCCAAAACACCCTCGTCCTCTTCACCAACGACAACGGCGGCGAACGCCTCTCCGATAACGGCCCCTTCCGCCATCACAAAGCCACCCTCTGGGAAGGCGGCATCCGCGTCCCCGGCCTCCTTCGCTGGCCCGCCAAACTGCCCAAGGGAAAGGTCAGCCGCCAGGTCGCCGCCTCCATGGACTTCGCCGCTACCATCAGCGCCGCCTGCGGCGTCTCCGCCGCCCCCGCCGAACCCTTCGACGGCATCGACCTCACCCCCATCCTCGCCGGCGCCCAGCCGGAAAAAGAACGCGACCTGTTCTGGCGCATCAACCGCCCCCGTCAGCGGGTCCGCGCCGTCCGCAGCGGCCCCTGGAAGTACGTCCTCGATGGCGGCATCCACAACCTGTACAATCTTTCAACCGACCCCGGCGAAACACGGGATCTCTTTTACACCGAAACCGCCATCGCCAGCCAGCTCCAGGAAAAACTCGCCGCCTGGGAAAAATCTCTCGCCTAACCACCCCATCGCCATGAAACTCCTTCTCGCCTTCGCGCTCTCGGGCGCCGCGCTTCTCGCCCAGGTCGCCACCCTCACCGGACGCGTCACCGACCCCTCCGGCGCCGTCGTCCCCCAGGCCCGCGTTACCGTCCGCGCCGCCGCCACCGGCCTCGTCACCGCCACCCAAACCACCGCCGAAGGCTACTACACCCTCCCCTCCCTCGCCCCCGGCGACTACGAAGTCAACATCGCCAAGCCCGGCTTCAACCCCGTCCGCCAGTCCGGGGTCACCCTCGCCGTCCAGCAGATCGCCCGCCTCGATATCGTCATGCAGCTCGGCACCCTCACCGAAGCCATCGAGGTCAAAGCCCAAATCACCCTCCTCGACAGCGAAAGCGCCACCGTCGGCCAGGTCATCGGCAACAAACAGGTCACCGAACTCCCCCTGCTCGGCCGCAATACCTACGCCCTCGCCATGCTCGTCCCCGGCGTCCGCAACTCCCAGGGCGTCAACAACCTCGTCATCGACCAGATCTCCACCGTCGCCTACTCCATCAATGGCCAGCGCGCCAACTCCAACGAGTTCCTCCTCGACGGCGCCCCCAATACCGCCGCCAGCCAGAATCAGCCCGTCGTCAACGCCAACCCCGACATGGTCCAGGAGTTTAAGGTCGAAACCAACAGCTTCTCCGCCGAATACGGCCGCGCCGCCGGCGGCGTCTTCAACGTCGTCACCAAAAGCGGCACCAACGACCTCCACTTCTCCGCCTACGAATTCCTCCGCAACGACAAACTCAACGCCAACGACTTCTTCGCCAACCGCAGCGGCACCCGCCGCGCCCCCTTCCGCTTCAACCAGTTCGGCGGCACCCTCGGCGGACCCGTCGTCATCCCCAAACTCTACAACGGCCGCAACCGAACCTTCTTCTTCTTCAACACCGAAATCGTCCGCTTCGTCCAGGGCATCATTTTCACCTCCGTCCTCCCCGACACCCGCCACCTCACCGGCGACCTCAGCAACGCCCGCCTCCCCGATGGCCGCCTCGTCAACATCTTCGACCCCGCCACCACCGTCCCCAACCCCGCCGGCGGCTTCCTCCGCTCCCCCTTCCCCGGCAACATCATCCCCGCCAACCGCATCGACCCCGTCGCCCGCGCCTACTCCCGCCTCTTCCCCGCTCCCATGGTTCCCAGCGCCCCCCTCGGCGCCATCAACTACACCCGCGCCGACGGCAACCGCGTCCCCAAAGACTCCTACAGCCTCCGCGGCGACCACAACTTCAGCAACTCCAACCGCCTCTTCGTCCGCTACTCCTACGACAACACCCCCTACTTCCGCGCCCCCGTCTTCGGCCAGGAACTCAAAAACATCGCCCCTACCGCCGGCCCCCAAACCTTCACCCGCTGGAACGCCGTCGCCGAAGACACCCACACCTTCTCGCCTTCCCTGATCGGCGTCTTCCGCTACTCCGCCAGCCGCCTCGTCAACTTCCGCCGCCCCTACTCCGATAACTTCAACATCGAATCCCTCGGCCTGCCCTCCTCCCTGCGCCAGGGCATGGTCGACCCCATCTCCCTCCCCCCCGTCACCATCACCGGCTACTCCAACACCGGCTCGGTCCCCAACATCATCGTCGGCGGCCTCGTCGGCGGCACCGACTACATCAACTTCGGCCACACCCTCCAAACCGTCCAGGGCACCATCACCAAAAACTTCACCGCCCACACCCTCAAATTCGGCGGCGAGTTCCGCGCCGTCCAGTTCAACAACCTCCAGGTCGGCGACCAGGCCCATAGCTTCAACTTCAGCCCCGCCTGGACCCAGGGCCCCAATCCCAACACCGCCGGCGCCACCGTCGGCCTCGCCCTCGCCTCCTTCCTCCTCGGCATCCCCGGCGGCAGCGTCAACCCCGTGCCCGCCCTCGCCCTCACCACCAAGTTCCAGGGCTTCTTCCTCCAGGACTCCTGGAAAGTTACCCCCAAGCTCACCCTCAACGCCGGCCTCCGCTGGGACTACGAATCCCCCCGCACCGACCGCTTCAACCAACTCACCAACTTCGACCACTCCGCCGCCAGCCCCCTCCAGGCCCCCGGGCTCACCCTTCGCGGTGGCCTCACCTTCGTCGGCGTCGGCGGCCTGCCCCGCACCAACGCCACCCCCGACCGCAACAACTTCGCCCCCCGCTTCGGCCTCGCTTACCGCTGGAACGACAAAACCGTCCTCCGCACCGGCGGCGGCCTCTTCTACGGCCACACCGGCGGCCTCGGCGGCGGCGCCGGCCCCTTCGGCACCTCCGGCTTCCTCGCCAGCACCTCCATCGTCACCTCCCTCGACGGCATCAACCCCATCGTCAAATGGAGCGACCCCTACCCCAACGGCTTCAACCGCCCCACCGGCTCCACCGCCGGCCTCCGCACCCTCCTCGGCCAAAGCATCGGCTTCTACGACCGCGGCAACGTCACCCCCTACAGCGCCCAATGGAACTTCAACATCCAGCGCGAACTCTGGGGCAAGGTCACCCTCGAAGCAGGCTACGCCGGCAGCCGCGGCCTGAAATTCCCCGAAAACCGCCAGCTCAATCAGCTCGCCCCCGACCTGCTCAGCCAGGGCGACTCGCTCCGGCAGTTGGTGCCCAATCCCTTCTTCGGACAGATCGCCGTCGGCCCCCTGTCCCAGCGC
Organism: Acidobacteriaceae bacterium; assembly: GCA_020247055.1. Classification (GTDB taxonomy): domain Bacteria; phylum Acidobacteriota; class Terriglobia; order Bryobacterales; family Bryobacteraceae. Next base: position 5,785 of record JADCJL010000167.1, read on the forward strand.
ACCGTCTCCCGCGCCCAGCTCCTCCGCCCCTACCCCCAGTTCGACGCCGTTACCAGCCAGGCCGCCGGCTGGGCCTCGTCCACCTTCCATGCCCTCGAAATGAAGGCCGAAAAACGCTACACGAGCGGCGTCAGCATCCTCGTCTCCTATACCTATTCGAAGCTCATGGACTTCGGCATCGGCCCCTTCGCCGGCGAATCCCTCGGCGCCGGCGGCTTCCAGAACTGGGCAAACCTCGCCGCCGACAAAAGCCCCTCCACGCTCGACCAGACCCACCGCTTCATCCTGAACGCCGTCTACGAGATCCCCTGGTTCGCCAAAAGCCAGGGGATTGCCGGCAAACTGCTCGGCGGCTGGCAGCTCGGCGGCATCTGGAGCAACTTTACGGGCGGCCCCCTCGGCGTCAACGCCGCTGTCAACAACACCTTCTCGCAGGGTGGCGGCCAGCGCCCCAACTGGAGCGGCGCCAATCCCTGCGTCGCCAACCCCGTACCCACCCGCTGGCTCGACAGCAGCGTGTTCTCCAATCCCCCGCTCTACGCCTTCGGCAACACTCCCCGCACCTTCAACGGCTGCCGCAGCCACGGCACGGCCCAAGTAGACACCACCCTGACCAAGAACACGAAGATCCGCGAACGCCTCAACGTCCAGTTCCGCGCCGAAGTCTTCAATCTCTCAAACACCGTCCGCTTCGCACCGCCCAACTCCTCGTTCGGCAATCCGCAGTTCGGCACCATCAACGCCCAAAGCAACCTGCCGCGCATCGTGCAGTTCGCCCTCAAGTTCATCTACTGACCAACTCCAAGCCCAGGGAAAAACCCTCCCCGGTACGCTTCCCGTCCGCTTCCGCCGCCAACTGATTCCCAAGCTACGGTAGCATCATCTGCGATGCCCTCTCGACGTGGCCCTATCACTCGAGCAAGCGAGAGGGCGTTCCTCAGCCGAGGAGACCGAGAGCGCATCCCCTCCCCAACCAGCAGCACCACGCACCAACCACCGAAAACGACCCCTAACGCACCGGAAACTCCCGCGGAATCAACTCCATCGCCTTCAACTCCGCCCACACCGGCGCCGGCACCTCCGCCTCCCGCACCAACCGCACCGTCTCCACCAACCGCCCCGGCGTCATCGTCGATGTCACAATCTGCGTCACCACCCCCGGAAAATTCACCACCAACAACCCCGCCACCGCCGCCGCCAAATGCAACAACGGCGTCGAACCGCAAGCCCGGTAAAACCGGCTCATCAACTCCCGCTCCGCTCCGTTCGCCACCGCATAGTTATACAAAAACGGCGCCGCCCCCGCCGGATCCTCCGTCAACGTAAACGCCTGCCCATAATTAATCCCCATCAGCGTCACCTCATACTTCTCCCGCTCCGCCTCCGCAAACACCCCCATCATCTCGTGCAGAATCGCCGGGCAAAACGTCACCCCCGCGTAATCCAATACCCCCGGCTCCTCCCGCACAAACCGCCCCACAAACCCCGGAACCTTCACCCCCAAACCAATCCGCTCCACAAATCCCTGCCGCTTCGCCCGCTGCAGCATCCGTACCGCCGGCCGTATATCCGCCTCCCAATCCAACCCCGCCTGCTGCTCCTTATCCGGCCCATCATGCAACGCCACCCCGTATAACTTCCCTCCCCCTAACTCAATCCGCTCCCGGCAAATCTGCGACTCCGTCCCCGCCTCACTCCCATCCCACCGATCGGTCAATCCCTGATACCGCGCCGGAATCCCCGTCAACAACGCCTCCGGCTGATGCTCCGTCGCCCCCTCCCCCGCCAACCCCAAATACCGCAAACACTTCGTCTGAAACCGGATCTCCTCCGGCCTTACCCCCAAAATCTCCAGCGCCCGCCCCAACTGCAGCGTCGCCCGGTACAACACCGCCGAATCAAACGTCCGGATCCCCAAATCGAGCGCCGCCTTCACCATCGGCACCACATGCCGCTCCGTATCCACCGCCCCGCCCCCCGGCGCCGGACCAAACCCAAACCGGTGACACCCAAATGCAAAACGATCAGCCGCTATCTCTCTCATGCCTTTCCCATCTCCCGCACAATATAATCACAAGCCCGCACCGTCAACGCCATCATCGTCAGCGTCGGATTCTGACAACCCGAACTTACCCACGCCGCCCCGTCCGTCACAAACAGGTTATTCACCTCATGCGCCTGGCACCACTTATTCAAAACACTCTTCCGCCTATCCGTCCCCATCCGCGCCGTCCCCGTCTCATGAATACAAAACCCCGGCACCGAATACTGCCCCGTCATCCGCACATTCTTCGCCCCCGCCGCCTCTAACATCTCCGCCGCCTGCTCCCGCCCGTCCTGCCATAACTTCTTCTCGTTCTCCCCCCACTCGGCCGATATCTTCAACACCGGAATCCCCCACGCATCCACCCGGTTCTTATCAATCGAAACCTGATTCTCCGGCCGCGCCAGACACTCCCCCCATAAGTTAATACTAATCCCGAACACCCCCTGCCGCACCGCCTCTTTATACTCCTTCCCAAACCCCGGCGCCCCGAAGTTAAACGCCGGCGAACTCCCCCCCTGGTATCCGTAACCCCGGATAAACCCCTTCGTCTCCCGCTCTTTAATGTTCCGGAACCGCGGCACATACACCCCGTTCGGCCGCCGCGGCATCCCCGCCCACGGTTTCGCCTCCACCTGCGGCATCACCCCCGCCGCCCCACCCTGATAGATATGGTCCATCAGATTCTTCCCCAACGCGTCATTATCCCCGCAAATCCCCGAATTCATCAACAAACGCGTCGATTCCAGCGTCGACGCACACAACACAAACACCTTCCCCCGTACCTCTTTCACCTCCCGCGTATACCGGTCCACATACTGCAACCGGTCCGCCTTACCCCCCTTCGTCAACACCTTCGCCGCCACCGCATCCGTCAACAGCGTCAACCGCCCCGTCTTCTGCGCATCCGCCACCGTCGTAAACGGACTCGAAAAATACGAAAACGTCGAACACCCCTGCTCGCACGGCCCACAATAATGGCACGCCTGCCGCCCGTTATGCGGCTTCGTCAAAATCGCCGTCCGCCCGATCGTCAACGTCCGCCCAAAATGCTTCTTCATCGCATCCCGCAGAATCGTCTCCCCGCACGTCAACTCCATCGGCGGCTGAAATATCCCGTCCGGCAGCTGCTCCAACCCCTCCGCCTGCCCCGAAATCCCTACGTACCTCTCCACTAACTCGTAGTAAGGGACCAGCTCCTCGTAAGTCACCGGCCAGTCGTCCCCGTACCCGTCGTGGCTCTTCCCCGTCAGGTCCAGCTTCGACATCCGGTAACTCTGCCGCCCCCAGCTCAGGCTCCGCCCCCCCAGCACCCGCATCCGGATCCAGTTAAACGGCTTATCCTGCACATAAGGGTTCTCTTTGTCGCTGACAAACCACTTATGATTCCCCTCCCGGCACGCATAACACAACCCCTGTATCGGCCGGTCCTCCAACACCTTCGGCGACATCCCTAAATAAGGATACTGCCCCGGCCGGTTATGCTCCGTAAACTCCCGCGGCGTCACCTTCCCCCCCGCCTCCACCATCGCCACCCGCAGCCCCGCCTCCGTCAACCGCTTCGCCGCCCATCCCCCCGTCGCCCCGCTCCCCACCACCACCGCGTCATAAACCGTTGTCTGCATACGCGCAGTATACCCCACCTAACCCACTACCTTCCCCTCCCGCCCCAACTCCCA
>JADCJL010000168.1 GCA_020247055.1 Acidobacteriaceae bacterium
ACCGGATCAACCCGAATCCGTCGTTCAGCCCCAAGTGGTCCGAAAAGCCCCTGCTCAAGAGCTGGGAAAAGTCCAAGCCCCCGCTCGGCTGGCCGCGCAAGACCGACTCTCTGTGCCCCAAGTGCGTACCTGAGCTTCGCAAGGAGGTTCTCGACGGCAAGAAAGACGTCTCCGTTCTCCTCAACGAAAAGATTGGCGAAATCAAGGCCGACATCATCGAGCGCGACGGTAAGATCCTCATGGTCAAGGAATGCCCCATCCACGGCAAGTTCGAAGACCTGATGTCGATCGACCCGGCCTTCTCGCAGCACCTTGAAGAGGTCTTCCCGGGCCGCGATATCCGCGCCCACAACGACGAGAAGCTGCACAATCACGGTTCGTCCACCATCACCCACGGCCGCGGCTCGGTGCTCACCATCGACCTCACCAACCGCTGCAACATGATGTGCGACCCCTGCTTCATGGACGCCAACCAAGTTGGCTTCGTCCACGAATTGAGCTGGGAAGAGATCCAGACGATGCTCGATAACGCCATCAGCATCAAGCCCCGCCGGCAGATGTCGGTCCAGTTCTCGGGTGGCGAGCCCACCCTGTCGCCCTACTTCCTCGACGCCGTCCGCTACGCCCGCAAGGTCGGCTACAACTCCGTGCAGGCGGCCACCAACGGCATCGAGTTCGCCAAGAGCACCGAGTTCTGCAAACAGGCCGCCGACGCCGGCCTCCGCTACGCCTATCTCCAGTTCGATGGCATCGGCAACGAAGCCAATTCGCACCGTCTCGTCGGCAACCTGTTCGACGTGAAGCTGAAGGCGATCACCAACCTGCACAACGCCGGCGTGGACATCGTCCCGGTTATCACCATCATCAACGGCATCAACAACGAGCAGGTCGGCGCGGTCATCCGCTTCGCCCTCGACAACCCGAAGATCATCTCGTTCCTCTCCTTCCAGCCCGTCTCCTTCACCGGTCGCGACGAAGAGGTGACCCCGGAGCGGCGTGCCGCTCAGCGCTACACCCTTTCGCACCTCGCCCATGACGTGAAGAACCAGGTCGGTCTTGGCGAACCCGTCCGCGACTGGTTCCCCATCTCCTTCATGTCCACGTTCTCCGACTGGGCCGACCTCGTCCACGGACCGAACGCCGACTGGGGCCAACTCTCCTGCGGCTGCCACCCCAACTGCGGCATCGGCATGGCGCTGATGATCGACAAAGAGACCAAGGAAGCCCGGCCCGTTACCGGATTCCTGAACGCCGACCGCCTCGCCAAGGACATCGCCAAGGTGAACGACGCGGCTCGCAGCAAGTTCTGGTCTGTGGTGGGCGTTTCGCTGGCTCTCCTCCGGAACTATCAGCCCTTCAACGCTCCCACGCACTTCCGCCTGCTCGACCTGCTCCAGAAGTTCGACAAGTGCTTCGGCGCCACCGGCCGCAACTACGGCAAGGTGACCGGCGACCGCACCATGGCCGACATCGAGAAGCGCCGTGCCGACCGCTGGAACTTCCTCTTCATCGCCGGCATGTGGTTCCAGGACCTGTTCAACTACGACTTCCGCCGTACCGAACAGTGCATCATCCCCTACGCCACGCAGGAAGGCGAAATCTCCTTCTGCGCCTACAACACCGGCATCGGCTGGCGGAACATCATCGAGAAGATGCACATGACCGCCACCCTCACCAAGTGGTATGAGGAGCACGGCCGCCACGAGATCTTCGCCGGGAATAAGAAGGTGCAGATGGCGGATGCATCACACAAGCTGAAGCTCAACGCCGAAGACGTGGCCCGCGGCAAGCAGCACGACCTCGACGATGTGGGCATCGCCAAGAACGCCCGCGAAGAGAAGCTTCGCGCCCGCGACGAAAAGCTGAAAGATGCGGCCAAAAACGCCCAGATGGAGAAGCTCTACCGCGAGCACATCCTGAAGCAGCCCAAGCCCGAAGGCGGATTCGTGCCGCTCGACGCGCTCGGTGGCATCAAACCGGCCGCCCCTAAGGCGGATAAAGAAGTGGGTTCGTTCGGCGATTAGGCCACAGCGATCACATTAAGAAGCAAAAGCCACCGCCCGCACGGTGGCTTTTGCTTTTTAACGCAACTGTCACGTTCCAGTAATTCTCTGTTACATTTCGCTCACTAGAATCGGATCAGATGAAGATCCCTAGTAAGCGTTTTCTCGTGCTTGCGGCCCTTTCCGCCGCGCTGATGACCGCGCAGACGCCCGGTGCCGTCACCGTAATCAATTACAGCAACCTCGACGTGAAGGCGCCCATCGCGCCGGGATCGATTGCTAGCGCTTATGGCAGCTTTGGCAGCGTCACCACCACGGCGCTCTCCTCGCTCAACCCTATGCCGACGACGCTGGCCAACGTCCGCCTCACCGTCGGCGGCGTGAATGCGCCCCTCTACTTCGTCTCGGCCAATCAAATCAATTTCGTCGTCCCGGTCGGCACCGCCACGGGCAGCGCTCCAGTCGAAGTCATCAACGGCACGACCACCGTCGCCCGCGGCACGGTGAACATCTACGACTTCTGGCCCGCCCTCGCCACCGCAGGCATCGAGGCGACCCGCCCGGCCATCGCCCAGAATCAGGACTTTGGCATTAACAATCGCACCACCCGCGCCCGGCGCGGCGAGGTCATCCAACTCTACGCCACGGGTTGCGGCCTCACCAACCCCCGGGTCAACGACGGCGCTCCTCCCGCCCAACTCTCCCGCGCCATCGCCGACGTCAAGGTGACCATCTCGGTCATCGAAGTCACCCCCCAGTTCGCCGGTGCCCACCCGCAGTTCCCCGGCATCTGCCAGATCAACGCCGTCATCCCCAATCAGAGCTTCGTCTCCGGTCAGGTTCCGGTCCTCGTCACCGTCAATGGCATCGCCAGCAACGCCGTCTCCATCTGGGTCGCGGAATAATCACGCCACGGCAATAACTCCCATCATGTCTTCATCCAGATTCTGGCTGCTTCTGCTCGCCTCCCTCCCCCTTGCGTTTGCCCAGCCCCCAGGCAAGGGCACCGTCACCGGCACCATCTTCGACGCCGCCACCGGACGCCCGGTGCCGCTCGTCCAAGTGGAGGTCAACGGCGTCACCGATGGCAAAATGACCACCGACACCGAAGGCCGCTACTCCATCACCCTCGCCCCCGGCACCTACAAGCTCCGTCTGACCAGTCCGAACCACCTCGAGACCACCATCGACGAGGTCGCCGTCAAAGCCGGTGAGATCACCGAAGCCAGCTCGGTCCTCCAGCAGAAAGGCGCGGTCACCACCCTCGACGTGGTTGAAAAGGTCGGTTCCGTGCAGACCACAGCCGAGTCGATGCTGGTCGAGCGCAAGCTCGCCTCCAGCGTCAGCGACAGCATCTCGAAGGAAGACATCAAAGCCAGCACCGCCTCCGACGCCGCCGGCGCCCTCGAAAAAGTCACCGGCATCTCGGTCGTCGACGGCGGCTTCGTCTTCGTCCGCGGCCTCGGCGAACGTTACTCCTCCACCATGCTGAACAACGCCATGGTGCCCACCACCGAGCCCGAACGCCGCGTCGTCCCGCTCGACCTCTTCCCCGCCTCGCTCATCGACAGCATCAAGGTCATCAAAACCTACAGCGCCGACCTGCCCGGAGAATTCTCCGGCGGCCTCGTCCAGATGCAGACCACCGAATTCCCCGCCCAGAAAACGATGACCGTCTCGGTCAACTACGGCTTCAACTCCCAAACCTTCCGCCAGCGCTTTGGCAGCTTCGCCGGCGGCGGCCGTGACGCCTTCGGCTTTGACGATGGCAACCGCGGCATCCCGGCTGGCATCCCGGCCGACAAGCGCCTGTTCGTCGGCAACTTCTCCGATCAGCAATTTCAACAGTTCGGCCGCTCCTTCAACCCCGACTACCAGATCCGCCCCGTCGCCTCCGCCCGCCCCACCCAAACCTACTCCATCTCCGGAGGCAACACCTGGGGCAAACTCGGCGTCGTCGCGGCCGTCACCTTCAACAATTCGCCCCAGCAGACCCCGGAAGACCGCCGCTTCCTCGTCAACAGCGGCGGCGGCCGCCCGCAGATCTTCTCCGACTACCAGTTCGACGTGGGCAACGAATCCGCCCGCATCGGCGCCGTCCTCAACGCCGCCTACCGGATCAATTCCGCCAATAAACTCATCTTCCGCAACACCCTCACCCGCGACACCGACAAAGAAGCCCGCTTCATCTCCGGCCTCAACGGCGGCAACGGCCAGGACATCCTCTCCGAACGCCTCCGCTGGACCGAACGCGGCCTCATGTCCACCGGCATCGAAGGCGACCACGCCATCGCCCGCTGGAAGAACAGCGTCTTCCACTGGCAGTTCACCCTATCGAACTCGGACCGCTCCGAACCGGACCTCCGCGAAACCATCCGTGGCCGCGAACCCGGCTCCACGCAGCCCTACGCCTTCCTCAACCTGCCCGAAAGCGGCCTCCGCTTCTTCTCCACGCTGAAAGACAAGATCTACGAACCCCAGGCCGACTGGTCCATCCCCTTCTTCAAAGGCAAGTTCAGCGGCCTGTTCAAAACCGGCTTCCGCGGCACCGTCCGCCGACGCGACTTCGATAGCCGCCGCTTCCGCTTCTTCCCCATCCGCGCCGGCACCATCGACTTCACCCAACCCACCAACACCGTCCTCGGCTCGAACAACATCCGTCCCGATGGGTTTGCCGTTCGCGAAATCACCCGCGGCACCGACCGCTACAACGCGCTCATGGACATCTACGGCGGCTACAGCATGGTCGACCTCGCCATCGGCTCCCGCTGGCGCATCATCTCCGGCGCCCGTATCGAAGACGCCCAGATCAACGTCACCACGCTCGACCCGCTCATCCCCGGCGGCATCCCCTCGGTCGCCAATCTCAACAACCGCGACCTGCTCCCAGCCGTCAACGTCATCTACCAGGCCACCTCCAAGCAGAACATCCGCTTCGGCTACGGACGCACGGTCAACCGGCCCGACTTCCGCGAACTCTCGCCGTTTGAATTCACCAACGTCGTCGGCGGCTTCTCCACCGTTGGCAACCCAAACCTCCGCCGCGCCAAGATCGATAACTTCGATCTTCGCTGGGAATGGTTCCTCGGCGGCAACCAGGTCCTCGCCGCCAGTTACTTCTTCAAACGGTTCCAGGACCCCATCGAACAGATCTACCGCCCGACGGCCTCCGAGCTCCGGCAAAGCTTCCTCAACGTGCCAAGCGCGCGGAATCAGGGCGTCGAACTCGAATGGCGCCAGGGCCTCGGCCGCGTTCACAAGAGTCTGCGCCAGTTCGGCGTCCAGGCCAACCTCACCCTGGTCGACTCTGATGTGAAGATACCCACCGACCAGTTCGTCCAACTGACCTCGGCCAATCGCCCGCTCGTGGGGCAGTCGCGCTATATCTTCAACGTAATCGCCGAATGGCAGCGGCCCTCCTGGCGTTCGAACGGTCGATTCTATGTCAATAGCGTGTCCCGCCGCATCACCGACGTCGGCACCTTCCAACTGCCGGATATCTACCAGGAGCGCAACGTCCTGCTCGACTTCGTCTACGAGTACACGATGAGCGAAACCGGCAAGTGGAAGCTTCGCTTCAGCGGCGAAAACCTCAATAACAACATCTATCGGCAGACGCAATCCGACTTTGTCGTCCGCCGCTTCCAGATTGGCCGTACCTTTACCATCGGCACCAGTTACACCTTCTTCTAACTCCAATAAAGGAATCACTCCGACCCATGCGAACGATTACTCTTGCCACCGCGGCGCTGGGCCTGCTCAGCACCTGCCTTGTTGCCGCCGAAGGTCCCGACTTCCGGACCGTCAGCGCCAGCCAGGCCGAGCGCGAAATCAGCGGATTCACCAGCGTCTCCTCCACCGCCGCCATGTGGGTGTGGGCCGACAAGATCGTCTACCGGCCCGGCGAACAGCTCACTGTCCGCTGGACCGTGAAGCCCAACAACGATCTCTACCCCTACACGATCGTCGCCTACCGGCAAAACAACCAGACCGGCGCCAAGTTCTACCTCCCGGCCAATAACAACACCGCCACCGACTTCTTCGGCAATACCCCGGACCAGGGCTTCCGCATCGTCCGCCTTCCGGAAGCAACCAAAGCCACGGTCGCCACCGTCACCGTCCCCGAAGAGTTCGGCATGCACACGCTCGTCGTCCAACTGCGCGACTACACCGGCACCCGGCCCGTCAAAACCGCCTATTTTAAGTTCAGCGTCGTCCGCGCCACCGTCGATCTTCCCGCCAACATCACCGAAAATCGCACGCTTACCGCCGACAACGCCTATAGCATCCGCGGCATCGTCACCGTCCGCAACAACGCCACCCTCACCATCGAACCCGGCACCGTCATCATCGGTCAGCCCGGCTCTCAGCCCCCCTCCGTCCTCCTCGTCGCCAACAACGGTAAGCTCGTCGCCGAAGGAACCCGCTCCCGCCCCATCATCATGACCTCCTCGCAGCCCATCGGCCGCCGCCAGCGCGGCGACTGGGGCGGACTCGTCATGCTCGGCCAGGCCCCCATCAACGACCCCGCCGGCTTCCTCACCATCGAAGGGCTCCCCGAACTCCCCGAAACTCGCTACGGCGGCGCCAATGCCGACCACAGCTGCGGCAGCCTCCGCTACGTCCGCGTCGAGTTCGCCGGCGCCCTCCTCCGCCCCAACGAAGAGACCAACTCCATCACCTGGGGCGGCTGCGGCAAAGGCACCAAGGGCGAGTACCTCCAGGCCCACTACGGCCTCGACGACGCCTTCGAATGGTTCGGCGGCACCAACGACGCCAAGTATCTGGTCGGCACCTACACCGCTGACGATTTCATCGACGGCCAGATTGGCTGGAGCGGCCGCCTCCAACACGGCGTCATGGTCGCCAACGACGACCTCTCCAACCGCGGCATCGAGATGGACAATTACGAACGGAACTTCGCCGCCCGCCCCCTCGGGAATCCCACCATGTTCAACCTGACCTTTGTCGGCGGCGGCGCCCGCGGCTTTGACGAGTCCGACGCGCCCTGTCTCTACTTCCGGCGCGGCGCCGGCGGCTCCTACAACAACATCCTCTGCCACAACTGGATCACCCGCACCTTCGGCGGCGCTAACATCGCCGACAGCATCCAGCCGAACATCGCCGCCGGCAACTTCCGCGTCAACGGCATCCTTGCCTGGAACAACGGCTACAACACCACCCCGGCCGCCCCGGCCACCCTCGAAGGCCAAGTCGTCGCCGACTTCCGGGCGCTGCTCACCAACCCCCTCGCCCAGTTTCTCCTCGGCGATACCCTCCTCCGCCGCCCCCTCGAACGCTCCGACCCCGACTTCCGGCCCCTCACCGGCTCCCCCGTCTTCCGGGCCAACTGGGTCCAGCCCCCCGACGACGGCTTCTTCGATCAGTGGGCCACCTGGATCGGCGCCTTCGGCGACACCGACTGGACCGAAGAGTGGGCCAGCTTCGCCCAGGAACAGGATCTCCAGCCGTAGCTTTATGGCTGGATGATTAGCCATACTTTACGCCCGCGGCCCCGGCCGCGGGCCTTTTTTTGATCTATCATCGAAGTTCATGCGGCTCCTCCTCCTGCTCGCCCTCGCCCTCCCCCTCTGCGCCCAAAACAAGAAAATCCTCATCATCGGCGACTCCATCTCCATCGGCTACACCCCCTTCGTCGCCAAAGCCCTCGCCGGCCAAGCCACCGTCGTCCATAACGAAGGCAACGCCGCCCACACCGGCAACGGCCTCGCCAAAATCGATCAGTGGCTCGGCGACGGCCAGTGGGACATCATCCACTTCAACTTCGGCCTCCATGACCTCAAGATCATGGACGGCGCCCGCCGTCAGATCCCCCTCGCCGACTACGAACAAAACCTCCGCTCCATCCTCGCCCGCCTCCGGAAAACCAAAGCCCGCCTCATCTGGGCCTCCACCACCCCCGTCCCCCTCGGCAAGGTCAATCCCCCCCGCGACCCCG
>JADCJL010000169.1 GCA_020247055.1 Acidobacteriaceae bacterium
GGTGCGGGTGATCGATTATCACCTGGACAATCTGCCCGGCGCCGAGCCGGTTTATCGCCGGATCACTACCGTCCTCGACCACACACAAGCTCCGGCCGAAGAATTGGCGGCTTAGTACCACCAACGCTGGGAGATCGAGACGGCGTTCGATAAACTCAAGACCCATCTGCGCGGGGCGCAGATCGTATTGCGGAGCAAGACGCCGGAATTGGTCAAGCAGGAGTTCTATGGTTTGGTGAGGGCGCATTTTGCGGTGCGCGGGTTGATACACGAAGCGGCGCTCGAAGCCGGCGAGGATGCGGATCGGCTGTCCTTCGCCTCACTCCGTTCGCGTTGTCCAACGCCGCACGGCGCGCTCTGCCGCTGTTACCCCCTCGGCTAAAAAAACGTTCATAAGGCCATCCTGGGCGAGATCTTACAGGAACGGTGCGTGTCGAGCCGCAACCGGATCAAACCGCGCGGCGTGAAGCGAAAAATGAGCACCTACCCTTTGCGGCCCCGCAAACGGCACCCTACGCTGCGGCCCGTGCCGCTGATTCGGATCAGGAGCCGCTAAATGAACAGTATTGGGGTTAGCCAGCGGCGGGGTCACCGGCAAATCGAATCAGCACCTGCTTCAACGGCGAATCGTTTGGAAGGTAGGGTGGGATACGCTCTGCGGGAATCCGCACGGACGGAAGAGTGGTAAGAATCCGAGCCTCCACTTGGGCGGCAACGGCCTCGAAGGTGCTAAACTCCTCGTCCCGCGGGTAGAACGGGGGCTGGCAGTCGGAAAAGTCGGCGTGGATACCCTCGGAAGCGAGTTGTAGGTTGAGCGCTTGCCACATGGCAGGAGCTCGTTCAGCCACCGTCAGATCAACCACCGCATCAGCGTCAGCACAGCTGAGGACAACCGCGCAGACGTAGACGTGGTAGAAAAAGCGGAAGACGTCCACGCGATCAGCCAACCACGGAACCACCTGCGTCTCTTCGCCGGTATAGAAGAGGGTATCAGCAAGCGGCAGACTGCGATTCTCGACAAGCGGACGCATCAATGGATGGGCGGCATTAAGCGTCGCGATCAGGTAGAAGCGGCTGGGGAAGTAGGCATTGGGGAAGGAGAGCATGGATCGCCACAGGTCCCACCAGTGGCGGCTCACAAAGACATGGACACTGGGGAACCGCGCGGTAAACCAGGAACTGCGGAGAAAGAGCCGGTTGGGCTGCAGGCAAGTACGTTGCCCGAAGCTGGAGGCAAAATCAATCAGGGACTGAAAATAGCACTCCAGTGCCGGATCGTTGTCGGTTTCATCCAGAAGAAAACGTTCGTAGGCAAACTTGGCCGAGTATCCAGGCACTCCGAGCCCGGCATCCGACAACGGATACTCGTGAAAATAGCCGACGCTCATGGCCGGATGGCGCATCATCCGCCACACTTCCTCGCGCATATTGTCGTCGTTTCGAGATGGATGGTAGACGCTGAGCACCTCATGCAGCGGCTCATAGTAACAGCGCCACTGGCTGTTTTCCCGGATTTTACTCCAGAAATAGGTCGTCCCCGCCCGCCACATTCCATTGACGAGCAGTACTTTTTCGAAATTTGCCATTCTGGTCTGAAGCCTCGGAATCGAAACAGGATGCCAGAGAAGATCTGCAGTTGAAGTCGGTGACCCTTGCTGGGAAATCTCAGTATAATCCATCGCGGCGCCGAGTCATGGCGGCAGAACAAAGGCCATGGCGTTGGGGCCTTCCGGCTACGGCTCCTTAGCGAGCTGACAACTCTCCGGGACCCGAAACGCCGGCGAGGCTGGAGCTCCAGTTTTGTCGATGCTCCGGAAACATTTCTTCGGTTTTTTCTTTTCGTTACCCTAGCCACAGCGCCGTGCAGGAGAGGTGAGCTTGGCTGGCGAGGACGAGCGCCGAACCAGCCGATAAGACCGGCGTGAACAAATTTATCACGCAGGATCAACAGGCGATGGCTAGCTTGGATCATATGTACTGATGCACGACGAACGCTGTCGTGGCTAGGAAACTTGTCGAGGCTGAGCATCGGGTGAATGACCGGGGCGTGGTGGAGGCAGTCGGGTGTACCGGCGAACAGAAGCGTGATCAGAATGCCGCGGCCAATCTCGGACCTGGGGAGCGTGGTTTCCTCTATCCGAACTGGGGGCCTTCTATCTCAATGATGTCCTCCTCCGTCGCTGATGGTTGGGAACGGGACGAAGTAGACGGGTGAGCGTGAGAGCGATGATTTCCGCTTTGGGGGCCCGGAACCGAGCAACTCGTCCGCCGAAGGTACCCAGCCTGGTCGCTTCGCCAGGAGGAACGAGGGCAGATGGGGAGTGATACTGTAGCTTAGCGGCGCGGTGCGATGAGACTCCCGGCGGCAGGCAAGGCATTTGTATCGCGGAGTGTGGGCGTGCCAAGAACAGAGTTACAACCTTACCGAGAACTCGTCCGCATAAATCCGCGAACCCTGGCCGGAGTTCAATATCTCGTGCTAACGTCGCGAAAAAACAGCCGTCGGTGCCGCCGAATACGAGCTCATAAACTGCCATCTAGACTCACAAATCGCCCATCCCGATACCAGGCGGCTCGGTCCCCAGCCACTGTACGCCCGTAAAGCACTCGTCTTGCCGGCGACACCGTTGCCAACTGGAGGGTCCGACGGCCAGGGCGCAACCTCGCGCCAAGTGCGCCTCGCCTCACGGGTCGCTGATCTCAGATGCAACGCCAGGGCAACCCCGTTGTCGACCACAATGCGGGCTGCCAGGTCCCGTTCGCGGAAGTTGGAGTGCCTCGTTCCAGCCATCACCCCACGACCAGCCGCTTGAGGCAAGAACTTCACAAACACATCGAAGCTGACTAGGGCAGTGATCCGGCTCCCGTCAGACAGAGACGCTACGGGCCATCCCTCAGGGCCCCCTCCAGAATGCCACCGCAGCTTTTCCGTAAACCGTACTGGGCTAATCGAAACGGCCCCCTGCGAGAATCAAGCATTGGGGTGAGACAATATCCCTCCAGTACTGCTATCTGCCCCCGAGGAAAACCCTCTTTCCTCTCTCGATAACCCTCTTATTATCAATCTCATATCCGGATATCGCTCTGGCTGCCTAGTCCGATAGTACCGCCAGAGCTGGCGCCCAACGAAGTTCTTGACATTACTATAGTCCCATTCGTATACTGTGGAGGCGATGAAAACACTTGTATAGTAGTAGTACAGGTGATTCACGTATACTAGTTCTACCTTCGGAGGATCTCTAAATGAAAAAAATTCTCTTCGCTGCGGCGCTTTTCGTGGCAGCCTCAGTTGACTCTTTTGGTGCGGCTTGCACCAGCTTCAATGGGTCTGCCATCAGCGCCTTGACCGTTTGCGAGATTGGCAACGGCGGCACCTTATGGCAGCTCAGCAATTTCACCGTGTTTGCCAATACCGGCAACGGTGTCGGCATCGGGGACATGACTGCTGCCAACCTGCTAGTAAACTTCCAAGAGCTTTCCAACGGCTTCTCGGTTACCTATTCGACCCAAGGCGGCTTCACCTACACCGGCACCCAGGCAAACCAGTGGGGCAACGGTATGTGGATTACCGCAATTGGGGCTGCTTCTCCTTCCAACACCATCAACGGGGTGACCGCTTCCTACATCGAGGGAAGCGGCAATCAGACAAACTTCACCTTCCGTAAAAATGTCCAGGACCAGACAGCAGTCGGGCTCGGAACCGTTTTCGTTTCCGCTAATACGCTATCACCTTCGAATAACCAAAGCATCTCCGGCAACTTCGGCACCTCGCTGAGCGTTAACGATCGGGTGGTTTTTGACTCCGGCGGTACGGGTGGCGGGACAATCCTCAGCTACACCAACACCTTCACCTCTGACATTCCAGAGCCGATGTCCTTTGTTTTGATGGGCTGTGGCCTCATTGGAATTGCGGCCCTCCGTCGGCGCGCTAGCTAAAGTACTCGGCTGGAGGCTGGTTTGATTCTGTTTCCTGGGGTCCGCCGAAAGGTGGACCCCAGGATTTTTTTTATTGGTTCGGAAGCAGTTAACTTCGCCCATCTCGACTTCAGGTTGATGTCAGTTTGCCCTGCGTGGGCGGAGGCCTGAAACGGGCTGATCACGACCCGAGCTATCCCGGTACCCCGCCAAACATTTGGAGGATGCCAACTTTGCTCGTGTCGATCATCCTGCAAACCACCCGCTGCGTGCCCTTGTGCACCTTTCAGTGACGATACCTGACCCGCTTTACGTGGCGTCTTTTCCCCCACGCCCCTTGGTCGCGTTTGGCTCATGACGTTTTGTTCTGCCTCGGTTGAAAGCGGAGGACTCGGTTAAAACTGGGCGAAACGCGGCCGAAGAGGTCTTTGGAGCGAGACCTTGAAGAAAGAAAGACGGCATTGGAGCGCGGACGACAAGATTAGATTGTTGCGCCTTCATCTGATCGAGAAGCAGGCGATTTCCAAGATCTGCGAGGAGGCCAGCCTCTCCCCGACGCAGTTTTACGCCTGGCAAGAGCAGCTGTTTGCCAATGGCAGCGCGGCGCTGGCGTCCAAGCGCGTTCCCGAGCGCAACAAAGACCAGGAACGCATTGAGAAACTGGAAAGCAGACTCCGCCAAAAGGACGAGGTGATCGCCGAACTACTCACGGAGCACATCGCCCTAAAAAAAGAGTTTGGGGACCTCTGAATGGTGGCTGGGTCGAGCCGGATCAGCGCGACCAAGTCGTAGACTTCGTCGGGCATTGGGCCAAACGGACCAAACGCCCGATCGAAGAGATCCTCGCCGCGGCGGGCCTCGCCGTCGGCAAGTTCTACGACTGGCGAAAGCGTTACGGCCAAAAGAACCAGCACAACGGAAAGGTCCCCAGGGATTTTTGGCTGCGCGATTGGGAAAAGCAGCGGATCCTCGATTTTCAGGCGCTCTACCCCGAGGCCGGATACCGGCGGCTCACCTACATGATGTTGGATGCTGGTCTGGTGGCCGTCAGTCCCGCCAGCGTCTGGCGCGTTCTCGGACAAGCCGGCCGGCTGCGGCGAAATAGTTCTTCACCGACCAAGAAAGGGACCGGGTTTGTGCAGCCGCTGGCCGCGCACGAGCACTGGCACACGGATATCTCGTACATCAACATACACGGCACCTTCTACTACCTGTGTGCGGTGCTCGATGGAGCGAGTCGGTATCTGGTGGCCTGGGATCTGCGCGAGAGCATGACCACAAGCGAGGTGGAAGTGTTGCTGGAGCGAGCCAAGGAACGCTTCCCCGAAGCGCGGCCGCGGATCATCTCTGACAACGGCCCCCAGTTTGTCGCCAAGGATTTCAAAGAATTCATCCGGCTTTCCGGCATGACTCACGTGCGGACCTCCCCGTACTATCCGCAGTCGAACGGAAAGCTTGAGCGTTGGAACAAATCGATCAAGAGCGAATGTATCCGGCCTGGGGTGCCTCTATCGCTCGCCGACGCCAAACGGTTGGTGGAACAGTATGTTTCGGTCTACAACGAGCAGCGGCTGCACAGCGGCATTGGGTATGTCACGCCACAGGATTGGCTGGCGGGCCGCCAAGCGGAAATTCACGCGGAGCGGGACCGGAAGTTAGAGCAGGCGCGGCGGCAGCGGGAATCAGAGGCGCGGGCAGAGTTACCCGGACGGAGTAAGTCGATTTCGCCCTCACAAGATGCCGCTGCTTAGTCGATAATACTCTTGTCGGGCGAAACGGAAGCGAGCTCTGCGGGGACGCAACTCAGCCGAGGGATAGCCGGACGGGCTCATCGAGACGATGAACAAGCAGGGTGGTGCGGAGAACGCGCCACCCGGCAACCACCCCTATCGGATCGATAGACCCCTTATGCCTTGAAAATCCCCGCCCGCAGGGCGGAATCTTCCCTCTTCCGCCAATTCTCAATCCTCCTTTTCACGCTGAGCCAAAACAC